>JABJKE010000010.1 GCA_018660505.1 Rhodobiaceae bacterium
AGGCAACTCTAGGGAAAGTGCCACAGAAAGCAAACCGCCTCTTCGGAGGTAAGGGTGAAAGGGTGCGGTAAGAGCGCACCGCGCTGCTGGTAACAGCAGTGGCAGGGTAAACCCCGCCGGGAGCAATACCAAATAGGAGCGGCACATAATCTGTTTCCGGATTGTCGCTCGGGTAGGTAGCACGAGGTGTTCGGTAACGGACATCCCAGATGAATGGTCACCGCCATATTTTCGGATATGGCACAGAACCCGGCTTACAGACCCTCTGACCGCTTTTCGTAAATCCACAAGATGTAGCGATATCGCCGTCTGGCGCGCCCATATCTGCCCGTTTTGGCGCGAAAACCGCGCCTTAATTCCATTGACACCCATATATTCCCATGCTATCCCAAGTTATCCCATAAATGCCCTGGCCCGTACGGGTGGGGTGTCCCCGCGCCAGCCGCGGGGAAGGGGAGTGAGCGAAGCGCTGTCAAACGAAGGAGAAGCCGACATGGCCATGTTCATGTCTACCGTCACGAGCAAGATAGACGCCAAGGGTCGCGTCTCGGTTCCGTCTGTCTTCCGTTCGGCGATTATCGCTCAAAACAGCGCGCAAAATGCAGCGCAAGCCGCGCCCCAAGATGGGCCGCATGGTATTTTCGTTTATCCCTCTTTCACCGAAGCCGCGATTGAAGGCGGCGGGCAATCGCTGATGAGCGATATTGGCGCTATGGTCGAGCGTCTCGATTTATTCACCGAAGAGCGCGATGCTTTGGCCGCCTCTTTGTTTGCCGATAGCCACCATTTAACTTTCGATGGCGATGGTCGGGTTTCTTTGCCAGCACCTTTATTGGCCCATGCGGGGGTGGAAAAAGAACTGATGTTTGTTGGGCTGGGCACCAAGTTTCAGATTTGGAATCCGGCCAGCTATGCCGACTTTAGAGCGAAAGCACGCGCGATGGCGCTGCAGCAAAGGGGGTTATTGCGATCACTTTCGTCGCCGCCGCCGGGTGAGGGCAAGCAATGAGTAGCGGGGGTGACGTGTTCAATAGGCAGCAAGCTAGCGTGCCCCCGGTTTCCGCTCCCCATATTTCTGTCTTATTAGACGAAGTGGTGGCCGCTCTGGCACCGCAAGCGAACGAAACCCACGTCGATGGCACCTTTGGCGCGGGCGGTTATAGCCAAGCCCTGTTGCAGGCCGCCGATTGCACCGTGGTGGCCATCGACCGCGACCCCGATACGAAAAAACACGCCGATGCTTTGGCGCAAGACTTTGGCGCGCGTCTGATTTACCTCTCTGGCTGCTTTGGCGATATGGAGGCTTTATTGGCCGAGGCTGGCCAAGCGCAAGTCGATGGCGTGACGCTTGATTTGGGCGTCTCTTCCATGCAATTAGACGAAGCGGAGCGCGGCTTTTCGTTTATGCGCCAAGGCCCTTTGGATATGCGGATGAGCCAGAGCGGGCAAAGCGCGGCTGATTTATTAAACCAAGCCGAGCCGGATTTGCTGAGCGATATCTTACATGTCTATGGCGAAGAAAAACGCGCCCGTGCGATTGTGAAAGCCATTGTCGCGCGCCGCGCCGAGACGCCATTTGCGACGACGCAAGATTTGGTGGAGGTGGTTATCTCGGTTTTGGGAGCGCCACGATTTGGCAAATCTCATCCTGCGACGCGCACTTTCCAAGCCATTCGAATTTATCTCAATGATGAATTGGGCGAGCTATTGCGGGGCCTTCAGGCTGCTGAGCAAGTGTTGAAACCGGGCGGTCGTTTGGCCGTGGTGACGTTTCATTCGCTGGAAGACCGCATGGTGAAACAATTTTTCAGCCCGCGCACGGGGCGTGCGGGGCGTCCGTCGCGCCACCAGCCAGACATTGAAATGGCAGCGCCTAGTTTTGCCGAACCGGTCAAACGCACCATTAAAGCCAGTGCCGAAGAAATTCAGGAAAACCCGCGCTCGCGCTCGGCGCGTCTGCGGGTGGCGCTGCGCACGGAAGCGGCGGCTTTTCCAGAAAGCGGCGATTTAATGCCGCGCCGCGCGCCGCAAATAGAGGTGTCTCCATGATACGTCTATTGAATATCTCCCTAGGTGTGCTGCTGATTATGTGCATTGCCGCGCTTTACCACATTCGCTATTCGGCCGAAGCCGAGGCGCGGGCGTTGCGCCACGTGGAGCGGGAAATCAATCTCGAAAAAGACCGTCAACGCACATTGCGTGCCGAGTGGAGCAGCCTCAACGATCCGCGTCGGTTGCAATTGCTGTCGCGTCACTATTTGCAATTAGATTATTTGCGCCTCTCGCAAGTGGAAGATATGCGTGGCGATGAAACCCAAACCATTCCGGTGCTCTTGGTGCCGCAAAATACCAAGACGGGAGGGGTTTATGAGCCGCGCTAAACTTCCCGTCGTCGCCGCAGGGCGAGATTGGGCCGCCGTTTTAGGTGGGCGGTTGACTTTGGGGCCCGGTGATTTATCGCATCACGCGGTCGAGGTCACGCGCAACCGATTGCGCTTGGCGCTGATTTGTTTCGTCCTTGTTTTCACCGTCTTGGGCGGACGTTTGGTGCAATTAACGGTGTTGGAAAATCAACCCGCTTGGCAGGCTGGCGCGCAAACACACCAACAAATGCTGCGTCCAACGATTGTCGATCGCAATGGCGTCGTTTTGGCTACGCAAATCTCGACCCTGACTTTGGGCGCCGATGTGGCGATGATTGACGACGGCCAAGCCATGGCCGCGCGCCTCAAGCAAATATTGCCAGATTTGAAGCAAGCGCGGGCGGCGCGCTTAATGTCTGGCAAAGACCGCTATGTCGAATTGCAATCGGGCTTGACGCCAGCTCAACGCCAAGCGGTTTTGGCTCTTGGCGACCCGGCGCTAAAACTGACGCGGGCCAGCAGTCGGGTCTATCCCACCGGCCATGTGATGTCGCATAGCGTCGGCTTTACCAGCTCGGATATGCGCGGCCTCGCGGGCCTCGAGCTTTATCTTGACCGTTTGGTGGCGGAAGAAGATTTCGAAGGCGTGTTTGAAAGCAGCCTAGATGTGCGGGTGCAACATAATGTGCGCGACGTGCTGCAAGAAACCATGGCCAAATATCAAGCTAAGGCGGCCGCCGCGATTGTGGTGGATGTGCATTCGGGCGAAATTATCTCGCTGGTGTCACTGCCAGATTTTGATGCCAATGAGCCGATGGCGCAAGGCCACGCCCCGCATTTCAATCAGGTGACCTCGGGGGTTTATGAGCTTGGCTCGATTTTCAAAATCTTCACGGCCGCTATGGCACTCGACACAGGCCTGGTGGCCGAAGACGAAAGTTTCGATGTCCGCGAGCCGATAACCATTGGCCGCAAAACCTTTAAAGACGACCACGGCCAAGAGCGCGTGTTAACCATGGATGAAGTTATCGTGCATTCGTCGAACATTGGCACGGTTCAAATGGTCATGCGCGTGCCGGCGGATGTGCATTATGAATTTATTGGCAAGCTCGGGTTTCTTGACTCGGTGCCTTTCGAATTGCCAGAAACGGCAGAGCCGCTGGTGCCCGCGCGCTGGACCGATATTGAGCGCGCGACCTCTTCGTTTGGCTATAGTTTTTCAGTTTCGCCTCTGGCAGCGGTTATGGCGGGCGCGGCGATGGTCAATGGCGGGGTGTTATACGAGCCGAGCCTGCGCAAAGTCGGCCTGCCGGTGGGCCAACGAATTATCGCTGCCGAAACCAGTCGCTCGCTGCGTCGGATGATGCGCTCTGTGGTGACCCATGGCACGGCGCGGCAAGCCAATGTGCCGGGCTATCAGATTTTGGGCAAAACCGGCTCGGCCGAAAAACACATGGTCGGCGGATATAATAAAGAAGCTTTGGTGACGTCTTTCCTCGGCGCTTTTCCCGCCCGCGCGCCGCGCTATGCGATGCTGGTTATGTTCGACGAGCCGCAAGGCCATGCCGAAACTTTCGGGCTTAATCTCGCTGGCTGGAATGCAGCGCCAGCGGCCGGCGAGATTGTGCGCCGAACCGCTAGCCTTCTGGGTGTCTTGCCGCGGGCCGAATTTCCCGCCGAACAAGCCGCTGTGGTGGAGACAGAAAAACCAATCGCGGAGGTGGCTTATGCGCCTCGATGAATTGACCTCATTGCAAAATATAGCCGCCAGTTCGGCGCTGGCGTCGATGGATGTGCGCGGCCTCAGCGCTGATAGCCGCACCGTGCAACCGGGATATTTATTCGCCGCTCTGCCCGGCACGCAAGTCGATGGTCAGGCTTTCATCGGGCAGGCGATTGAAAATGGCGCCTGCGCCGTCTTGGCCCGCGAACCGCTTGCGGCGCAACCTTTGCGCGGCGATGTGGCTTTTGTCTCGAGCGATAATCCGCATCGCGATTTGGCCCATATGGCGGCGCGTTTCTTCGAGTTTCAACCGGCCCATATCGGCTGCATCACGGGCACCAATGGCAAAACCTCGACGGCGAGTTTCTTGCGTCAATTGTTGGCCGCGCAGGGTCACAAATCAGCGGCCATGGGCACGCTTGGGGTAGAGGCGGACGGATATTTCGAGCAGCAGCACCACACAACCCCAGACCCGGTTCGCCTGCATGCGGCCTTGCGCGATTTGAGCGCGCATGGCGTGACGCATCTGGCTATGGAAGCCTCGAGCCACGGTTTGGCGCAGCACCGCGTCGATGGCGTGCAAATCGAGGTGGCAGGTTTCACCAATCTATCGCGCGATCATCTGGATTATCACGCCACGCCCGAAGCCTATGAGGCGGCCAAGCAACGTTTGTTCACCGAGCTGTTGAGCGAAACCGGAACGGCGGTGATTGTCATGCGTCAAGCGTCTGGCGAGCGGCTGCACCAATTGTGCGAACGCTTGGGCCGCTCTATTATTTGCGTTGGTCGCCCTCAGGATGAGGTTTTCGTCAGCGTGGTGGCACGCACGGCCACGGGGCTGCAGCTCGATATTCGTTTGAACGCCAAACAACAGCGTGTTGCGGTGCCGCTCATTGGCGATTTTCAAACCGAGAACCTCGCGCTGGCTTTGGGCATGGCGCAAGCCTTTGGCGTTGCCGATGACGCTTTATTTGCCGCCTGCGGGCATCTGCAAGCGCCGCGTGGCCGGATGCAATTTGTCGGTCGCTCGCAAAATGGCGCCAGTGTTTACGTCGATTACGCGCATACGCCAGACGCTCTGGACAATGCGCTAGACGCTTTGCGCGCTCATGTTCCAGACGGTGGAAACCTATCGGTCTTATTTGGCTGCGGTGGAAACCGCGATGCCGGCAAGCGCCCCGAGATGGGCAAAATCGCAGCGGCCAAAGCCGATAGCGTTTTTGTGACCGATGACAATCCGCGCCAAGAGGCGGCAGCGGCCATCCGGGCGGATATTCTGGCGGCCTGTCCTAAGGCGCAAGAAATTGGCGATCGCGGCACCGCGATTGGCGCGATTATCGACGCTGCCAAAGCCGATGATATTGTGCTGCTGGCCGGCAAAGGCCACGAGAGCGGCCAAATAATCGGGGACACAATTTTGCCGTTTGACGATGCCAAAGTGGCGCAATCACATCTTTCTGCGAAAGGGGGCCAGCATGGCTAATCCTCTGTGGAAGGGCTCGCAAGTGATAACGGCTGTGGCGAAATATCTGCTGGGCGATGATGTGCCGAGCGCCAATGTGCCGAGCGATTGGGTGGCCCATGGGGTCAGCATAGATACCCGCGATTTGAAGCCGGGCGATATTTTTGTCGCTCTGCCGGGGGAGCGCGTGGATGGGCATGATTATGTCGAGGCGGCGTTTGAAGCCGGCGCGGCAGCGGCTTTTGTGCGGCAAGATTTTACCAGCGACAAGCTGCCCGCAAGCGCGGTTTTACTGCCCGTGTCGGATGTTTTGGGTGCGCTAGAGGCCTTGGGTCGGGCGGCGCGCCAGCGAAGCCAAGCGCATATTATGGCGGTGACGGGCAGCGTCGGCAAAACCAGCGTCAAAGAAACCTTGGCTGCGGCTTTGTCGAAAAGCGGCACGGTGCATGCCTCCGAGCGCTCGTTTAACAATCACATTGGCGTGCCGCTCAGTCTGGCGCGCCTGCCAGAGGCGAAAGATTTCGCGGTGTTTGAACTGGGCATGAACCATGCGGGCGAATTGACCGATTTGGTGGATATGGTGCGCCCGCAGTGCGCCATCATCACCACGATTGGCACGGCGCATATCGAAAACTTTGACGACATGACAGCGCTCGCCCAAGCCAAAGCCGAAATACTCAGCGGCGTGGTGGCGGGCGGCGTCGCGATATTGCCGCGCGATAATGAGCATTACAATGTGTTGCAACAGGCGGCGGGCGAAACTCGAATGATCGATTTTTCGGCGGAAGGCAATACGCAGGCACAAGCCTTCACGGCGCAAGTGAAATTGCACGACACCTGTAGCTGCGTAACGGCGCATATTCTCGGGCAAGAAGTGATTTACAAAATCGGCACGCCGGGCGCGCATCATGTCGCCAATAGTCTGGCGGTCTTAGCGGCGGTGCAAAATGCGGGCGCAGATTTAGCGCTGGCGGCTTTGTCGCTGGGCGACAATGAAGGCCTATCGGGGCGTGGTCGGCGCTATCGCATCGGCGAGGCGGAAGCCAATATGACCCTCATTGACGAGAGCTATAATGCTAATCCCACATCGATGGCGGCGGCGCTGAAAGTTTTAGGATTGGCACCGCGCTTAGGCCGCGGCCGCCGCATCGCCGTCTTGGGCGATATGGCTGAATTGGGCCAAGAGGCGCCTGCCTTGCACGCGGGCCTGGCGGAAAACATCGAGCAGGCGGACATTGATTTAGTGCTGACCTGCGGCGATTTAATGAAGCATTTGCACACTCATTTACCGCCCGGTCGCATGGGCCCGCACGTCAATACGAGTGATGAAATTATGGCAATTCTGCACCGAGAGTTGCGCGCCAATGATGTGGTGATGGTCAAGGGTTCGCACTCCAGCGGCATGGAAAAAGTGGTCGACGCCTTACTGGCGACATCGGCGGCAGAGATGAAAAAGGCGAGGGTCGGATAATGCTTTACCAATTCATGTTGTATTTTAGCGAGCAAGTGCCGGGCGGTAATCTGTTCAATTATATCACTTTTCGCGCCGGGGGCGCGGTGATGACCTCCTTGCTGATCAGCTTCCTATTGGGGCCTTGGATGATTGGCGCTCTGCGCGCTCGCCAAGGCAAAGGCCAGCCCATTCGCGAAGACGGCCCGCAATCGCATTTGGTGACGAAAGTCGGAACGCCAACCATGGGCGGACTGCTCATTTTGTTGGGGGCGATGGGCTCAACCTTGATTTGGGGCAATCTGAGCAATCCGTTTTTATGGATTGTGCTGCTGACCACAGCTGGCTTTGGGCTGATTGGGTTTGCCGATGATTATCTAAAACTTCGCGGTGGCTCGAGCGCGGGCGTGCCGGGTCGTTGGAAACTAGTATTTGAATCGATTGTCGCGATTTGCGCCATTTTGGCGATTAGCCATCATCTGCCCGAGCCCTTGTCGACCACTTATGCCATTCCTTTCTTGAAAGATGTGCTGCTGCCCTTCGGTCTGCCGCTTTATCTATTCGCGGGTCTCATTGTCATTGTCGGCGCCTCCAATGCGGTTAATCTCACCGATGGCCTCGACGGCCTCGCGATTGTGCCGACGATGATTGCGGCGGCCAGTTTCGGCTTCATCGCCTATCTGGTGGGTAATGCGATTTTTGCCAATTATTTGCAAGTCCATTACGTGCCGGGCACGGGCGAGCTGGCGGTATTTTGTGCCGCGCTCATCGGCTCGGGGCTTGGGTTCCTTTGGTATAATGCGCCGCCAGCCGCGGTTTTCATGGGCGACACGGGCTCCTTGGCTTTGGGGGGCGCGCTGGGTTCCATCGCCGTGGCCACAAAACATGAATTGGTGCTGGCCATCATCGGCGGGCTATTTGTGCTCGAAGCCGTGTCGGTGATTGTGCAAGTGGCCTCGTTTAAACTGACGGGCAAACGGGTGTTTGCCATGGCGCCTCTGCATCATCATTTCGAGCAACGCGGCTGGGCCGAGCCGACGATTGTTATACGGTTTTGGATTATCTCCGTCATTCTCGCCCTCATCGGGCTCGCCACGTTGAAGCTGAGGTAGGGTTATGATGCAGCTTCCCACACTTTCTGGTGAAACCGCCGTCTTCGGACTGGGCCGCTCTGGCTTGGCTTGTGTGGCGGCGCTGGTGGCTGCGGGAAATCAAGTGGTGGCCTGGGACGACCAAATGGGCCCGCGCCAGCAGGCGGAAACATTGGGCGCAAGCTTGCGCAATCTAGCCGAAGACTTTGGCGCGCCGTCGCAACTCATCGTCAGCCCTGGCGTGCCGCTTACCCACCCTGCGCCCCACCCGATTGTGGCTTCAGCGCAAGCGGTTGGCTGTGCGGTTCTCGGCGATATGGATTTATTCGCCATGGGGCTCGAGGCGGCTGGCCTGCGCGATAAAGCCACGCTCATCGGCATTACCGGCACCAATGGCAAATCGACGACCACGGCTTTAGTGCATCACATGCTGCAATCGGCAGGTTTTGCGGTGCATATGGGCGGCAATATTGGCACGCCGATTTTGCAAGTGCCGATGCCCAATGGGGACGCTGAAAAAACCATTTATGTTTTGGAGCTATCGTCTTACCAGCTCGACTTGAACCGACAATTGTCTTGCGACATGGGGGTGATGTTAAACCTGACGCCCGACCACCTAGACCGGCATGGCGATATGGCAGGCTATGCAATTGCCAAAGAAGCGCTGTTTGAAAATGGCAAATGCCATGACTTGCGCGTTATCGGGCTGGACGATGCGCCAAGCCGCGAGATGGCCGAGCGTCAGCTGTCGGCCAAACGCGTCACCATCTCCAGCACGCATTCGCAAGGCGATATTCATGTCACCGAGCATGGCTTGCAACAGGGCGCTGGCGCGTCGCTCGATTTACGGGCCTGCCCCGCCTTGCCGGGCGCCCATAATGGGCAAAATGCTGCCGCCGCTTTGGCCATTGGTCAGGCCTTGGGGCTCTCCCAAAAGGCGATTGCGGCCAGCTTTGAAAGTTTCACCGGCATGGCGCATCGCCTGCAATCGGTGGCGCGTCACGCGACGTTAAATTTCGTCAATGACAGCAAAGCCACCAATGCCGAAGCGACGCGCCATGCTTTGGCCGCCTTCGAGAATATCTACTGGATTGCGGGCGGCGTCGCGAAAGCGGGCGGCCTGTCGGGCTTGGACGCGCATTACACCAATGTGCGGGCCGCTTATCTCATCGGCGACGCGGCCGATGGTTTTGCGCAAAGCTTGGCCGGAAAAATGTCTGTCGAAATATCGCGCACCATGGATATCGCGCTGCGCCAAGCCGCCGACCAAGCGCAAGCCGATGCGCTTGCGCCAGCGACTATTTTACTGTCGCCAGCTTGTGCCTCTTTCGACCAATTCGAAGACTTCGAAGCCCGCGGGCTGGCTTTTCAAGCCGCCGTCAGCACTTGGATAGAAGCGCAAGAAGCCGGAGGTGTCGCATGAGCCGAATGTTCGCCCGCACGAATCGAAGCCTTTTGTCGCAATGGTGGTGGACCGTCGACCGCCAAATGGTTATGGGCGTTATGGCGCTCATCGGGCTTGGCTATCTGATGGCTTTTGCCGCCAGTCCGGCGGTGGCGCAGACCATCGGTAAATCGATTTATTATTTTGCCAATAAGCAATTCGTCTTTCTATCGCTGGCCGGCCTTGTGTTTCTAGCCGTGTCGATGCTCTCGCCCAAAGCCATTCGATATTTCGCCGTATTATTATTAATAGGCTCGATTGGCGGCGTTATCGCCACGCTGTTTTTCGGGGTCACCGTGAAAGGCGCCAGTCGTTGGCTGCTCATCGCCGGCATATCGGTGCAGCCATCGGAAGTTTTAAAACCAGCTTTTGTGGTGGTGACAGCTTGGTTGTTCGCGCGCCAAAGAGCCAAATTTGTGGCCTATGACATGTGGTTGGCGGTGGCGCTTTTGCTGGGCAGTTGCGCGCTTTTGGCCATGCAGCCAGACTTTGGCCAGACGATTTTGCTGAGCTTGGTTTGGATGTGCCTGTTCTTCTTGTCGGGTGGTTCGATGAAATTAATCAGCGCCATGGCCAGCCTTGGGCTTTTGGCGGGGGCTTATGTGTATTCCACTTACGGCTATTTCCAGAGCCGCATCGACCGCTTCCTCGACCCCGCCTCGGGCGACACTTATCAGGTTGATAAAGCGATGGATGCCATCCGCTCTGGCGGCATCACCGGCGTTGGCCCGGGCGATGGTCGGGTGAAATCCATTTTGCCAGACGCCCATGCCGATTACGTATTTGCCGTGGCGGCCGAAGAGGGCGGGTTGATTATCGGCTCTTTCATTATTCTGACCTTCGCCTTTTTGGTCTGGCGCGCGCTTTGGGCGCTGCGCGAGGAGCGCGAGCATTGGGTGCAATTGGCCGCTTCGGGTCTCATTTGCCTGTTCGGCCTGCAAGCGATTATCAATTTGGCGGTAAATCTAAACCTCATGCCGTCCAAGGGCATGACCTTGCCTTTCCTGTCTTATGGCGGCTCTTCGCTGCTCGCCTCGGCCATAACCATGGGTATGTTGGTCGGTCTGATGCGTCGCCGCGCCAGCTCTGACATGCGCCTGCGCACGCTGCCAGCCAGTGGCATTCAACTAATTGCAGGAGGTCGCACATGAACCAAGCCTCTACCCAAAAACCGATTGCCTTGCTGGCGGCTGGCGGCACGGGCGGGCATATGTTCCCGGCCAGTGTTTTGGCCGAGCAATTAAAAGCCGCAGGCTATGGGGTGCATTTGGCCACCGATGCGCGCGGCCTCGCCTATGTCGATCAATTGACGCCAATGGAAACCCATACGGTTCCCGCCGCCACGGTCTTCAATGGCGGCATTCTGGCGCTGCCGTTTCGTATTTTGACTTTGGCGCTTTCGGTTCTCAAATGTTGGTGGCTGGTGCGAAAACTGCGCCCCGCCGTGGTGGTGGGCTTTGGCGGCTATCCGTCATTTGGGCCGGTGCTGGCTGGTTTATGGCTGGGCCGTCCGGTGTTGGTGCATGAGCAAAATGCGGTTCTGGGTCGGGTCAATCGATGGGCCGCAAATTACGGTGCCTCGGTGGCGACGAGTTATAATCAAACCGCCAAAGTGCCAGCTAAAGCTAGCGAGCGCTTGCGCCGCACGGGCAATCCATTGCGCGCCGCCGTGCTCCAAACTGCCAAAAATTCTTATTCCGAGGCCAGAAAATCTGGCATTTTCGAGCTCTTGGTGTTTGGCGGCAGTCAGGGCGCAAGCGTGTTTTCGGACGTGGTGCCAAGGGCAATTGAGGCATTACCAAATGGTCTGCAAAACCGCCTGCGGCTTGTCCATCAAGTGCGCAGAGCGGATTTGCAAGAGGCGTTTGATTTTTACGGAAAGTTAGGCGTAGATGCGGAAATAAGAGAGTTTTTCGACGATTTACCGAGCCGTATGCGGCGTGCGCATTTGGTTATTTCTCGCGGCGGTGCTTTAACGATTGGGGAGATTGCCGCGCTGGGGGCCCCCTCTCTTATTGTGCCGCTGCCAGGTTCTTTAGATCAAGACCAAGCGTTAAATGCCATCGAATTGAGCCAAATGGGCGGTGCGGTAATGGTGCGTCAGGCCGATTTCACGCCTGCCTATCTGGCAGAAAAACTCAGCCAATGGATGCAAGCGCCAGAGCTTCTAAGTGCCATGTCGCAGCGTGCGTCGGCTTCTGGCGAATTGGATGCGGCGGGTCGATTGTTCCGCTATGCGCATTGCTTGGCTTCTGGCCTGCCCGTTCAAATTGATTTACCTGCCGCCGACATGCGCCAGCCCGAAGAGGAGGTGCGCCATGGATAGGCCAATGACCCTGCCCAAAGGCCTGCGCCCCTTCGGCCGCGTGCATATTGTCGGTATCGGCGGCATTGGCATGAGCGGTATCGGGGAAGTGATGCACCTGATGGGCTATGAGGTGCAAGGCAGCGATATGGGCACCAATGCCAATACCGCGCGTCTGGCCGCCATGGGCATTGAGATTATGCAAGGCCATGATGCCGCCCACGTCGAAAAAGCTGGCGTGGTGACGATTTCATCGGCTGTGCCGGACGACAACCCAGAAGTACAAGCAGCACGCGCCGCCCATATTCCGGTGGTGCGCCGCGCCGAAATGCTGGCCGAGCTGATGCGCCTGAAGCCATGCATCACCATTGCGGGCACGCATGGCAAAACCACAACCACTTCATTAACCGCAGCCTTGCTCGATGCCGCCGCCCTCGACCCAACGGTGATGAACGGCGGTATTATTAACGCCTATGGCACCAATGCGCGGCTGGGCCAAGGCGAGTGGATGGTGGTGGAAGCCGATGAAAGCGACGGCACTTTCGTGCGCCTGCCGACAACCATTGCCATTGTCACCAATATCGACCCAGAGCATCTCGAACATTACGGCGACTTCGATGGGCTGCGCGCCGCTTTCGACCGTTATATTCAAAATATTCCTTTCTATGGTGTCGGCATTGTCTGCCTTGACCACCCAGAAGTGCAAAGCCTCGTGGGCCGCGTGACCGACCGTCGCCTGATAACCTATGGCCTGGGCGAGCAAGCCGATGTGCGGGCGATCGACATTCGCGAAGAAGGGCTGACCCAATCTTTCGATGTGCTCTGGCGCGACCGGCGCAGCGATAGCCAAAAACATTTGCGCGATTTATCGCTGCCGATGGCGGGCAAACATAATTTGCAAAACGCTCTGGCCGCGATTGCCGCCGCTATCGAAGTGGGGGGCGATGAGGCCACCATCCGCAAAGGCTTGGCGGGCTTTGGCGGGGTCAAACGCCGCTTCACCCCGGTGACGACGCTGGAGGGCAATATTCGCTGGTTCGATGATTACGCGCATCATCCGGTCGAAATCGAGGCGGTTCTCGAAAGCGCGCGGGCGGTCACCAAAGGGCGGGTCATCGGCGTTATGCAACCGCATCGCTACACTCGCTTGCGAGATTTATTCGAAGGATTTTGCGCCAGTATGAACGGCGCCGATACGGTTTTGGTCACCCCCGTGTTCGAAGCGGGCGAGCGCCCCATCGATGGCTTCGATAGCGCCACCCTCGCAGATGGCTTGCGCGCGCATGGCCATCGCCACGTGGTTCACGTCGAGGACCATGCGAAATTAGCCGATGTTCTGGCGCAAGAAATGCAAGCCGATGACGTGGTGATTTTCATGGGCGCCGGTTCCATCTCCAACCTGGCCTATGCGGCGGCTGAAAAACTGGGAGGCAAACTGTAATGCAAAACCGCGCACCCCAGATGCAAGATTGGCCGCTGCCGAAAGTGCGTGGCAAATATGTGCACGATGTGGCTCTGGCCGACCTGTGCTGGTTCCGCGTTGGGGGCACGGCCGATGTGGTGTTTATGCCTGCCGATGCGCAAGACCTGTCGCATTTCTTATCCGAGCTTCCCCAAGAGGTGCCGCTGCATATTCTGGCCGCGGGCTCCAATACGCTGGTGCGAGATGGCGGCGTGCGCGGCGTCGTTATTCGCCTCGGCGCGGCATTTGGCCAAGTGGAGCCAGCCTCGGAGACCCAACTATGGGCCGGGGCGGCGAGTTTGGATGTGAAACTGGCGCGCGCGGCCGCCGATAGCTCGCTTTCGGGCCTCGAGTTTTATCGGGGCATTCCCGGCGCCATTGGCGGTGCCATTGCCATGAACGCGGGCGCCTATGGCGGCGAGACCAGCGATGTCTTGGTCGAAGTCGAAGGAGTCGATAGAGCCGGCCAGCTTCAGGTTTTCTCGCCCGCCGATTTGCAGTTGAGTTATCGCCATAATGGGCACACAGATTTCATCGTCTACACGCGGGCGCGGTTTGCGGCGACACCGGGCGACAAGAAAACCATCCTTGCGGCGATGGACGAGATTTCAGCCAAGCGCGAAGAAACCCAACCGATTAAATCTCGCACGGGCGGCTCGACCTTTAAAAATCCGGGCGGGGCCAATCCGCAAGGCCCGAAAGCTTGGAAGCTGATTGACGCGGCCGGGGCGCGCGGTCTGCGGGTTGGCGATGCGCAAATGTCAGAGCTGCATTGCAATTTCATGATCAATCACGGTCGGGCCAGCGCCGCCGATTTGGAAACCCTGGGCGAGCAAGTGCGTACCCTTGTGGCCAAAACCAGCGGCGAAACCTTGCACTGGGAGATTAAACGCATTGGCGATAGGGGGGCGGGTGCATGAGCGAAGCCCTACATATCGGCGTGCTGATGGGCGGATGGTCGCCAGAGCGGGAAGTGAGCCTGATTTCCGGCGCGCAATGCGCCGCCGCTTTGCGCGAGCTGGGCTATCGGGTCTCCGAGATAGATGCCAGCCACGCCCTCGACCGGCAATTGGCCCAAGTGCAACCCGATGTTTGTTTCAACGCCCTGCATGGCGTCGGTGGCGAAGATGGCGAAGTGCAAGGCCTGCTGGAAGTATTGCAAATTCCCTACACGCATTCGGGCGTGCGCGCCTCGGCTTTGGCCATGGATAAACATTTGTCGAAACAAGTCTTTGCCGCCATCGGATTGCCCATCGCTGCCTCGGTTTTGGTAGAAAAAGGCAGCGTGACGGCGCACCCGATGGAGCCCCCCTATGTGGTGAAACCGGTGAACCAAGGCTCGAGCGTTGGCATTGAGATTGTCGTCGATGGGTCCAACGCGGTGCCTGATTGTTTAACCGAAGCGGGTTGGGCTTTTGACGGCATGGCCATGGTCGAGGCCTATGTGGCGGGCCGCGAATTAACCTGCGCCGTGATGGGCCCGCAAAGCCTCGATGTGATGGAGATTGTGCCGAGCAATGGCTGGTATGATTATCGGGCCAAATATGAAGAGGGCGGCTCGCGCCATGATTTGCCGGCCGATATTCCCCAAGCTCTAGCCAGCCAAATTCAAGAGATAAGCCTAGCCGCGCATGTCGCGCTTGGCTGTCGCGGGGTCAGCCGTGCAGATTTTCGTTTCGACGCCGATAGCGAGCAACTCGCGCTTTTAGAAATCAACACCCAACCCGGCATGACGCCGCTGTCTTTGGTGCCAGAAATGGCCGCCCATAGAGGCATTGGCTTTGCCGATTTAGTTCAATGGATTGTGGAGGATGCCTCATGCCAGCGGTAAAACAAACGAAACCAAATAAGCCGAGTTTAAAAAATCGCTTGGGCGATGCGCTCATCTCTATTCTGGTGACGCCGCTCAACTTGATGGCGATTGGCCTGCGGGTGCTATGGTCGGGGCGCAAGCTGCGGTTGGCCAGTATGGCGCTTTTGTGTGCCGCTCTGGTCGTCAGTGTTTTCCGCTTCGATAAGTTCACGCCCGCGGCTGAATTGGTGCGCGATAAAACCCATGCCATCAGCGCCGCCATGGGGTTTCAAATCAATGATATTACGGTCGAAGGCCGCCAGCGCACGCAAGCCGCCGATTTGCTGGCCGCCATTGACGCGCAACAGGGAGGCGCTATTTTCGCACTCGACCTCGACGATATGCACGCCCGGGTCGAGGCCCTGCCTTGGGTGAAAGAAGCCGTAGTCTTGCGCCGTCTGCCGAATATTATTCACGTCAAATTAACCGAGCGCCAACCGTTCGCGCTCTATCAAGACAATCGTCAAAAAGCCCTGATTGACCGCAATGGCGTGGCCATTACGCGCCATCATCTGCGTGCCTTTGAGCATCTGCCAACGTTTTCTGGCGAAGGCTCTACCTTGCGCGCCAGCGACCTGATGGACCAATTGAAAGACTATCCGGTATTGCGCAATCGCATGGTGGCCGCGCATTGGACGGGCGGGCGCCGCTGGACAGTGCGGCTCGACCATGGCGGCCAAGTTTTATTGCCCGAAGGCAATATTGAAGGCGCGCTCGAGCGTTTGATGCAATTGGAAAAAGACCGCCGCATTTTAGCCGTCGAGAACCAAGCGATTGATTTGCGCTTCCCCGACCGCGTGCTGTTGCGCCCCGATTCCAAACGCTCTCATCAGACGCCCCAACCGAAACGCAAGAACCCAAAGGTGACTTCGTGAACCAGCCCCTCACCCTCGCGCAATTTGACCGACGCACGGCCATGCCGCTGCGCCGCGGGGTCATTGCGGCGCTGGATGTTGGCACCTCGAAAGTGGCGTGTCTCATCGGCGAGCATAGTGTCGATGACGCGGGGAAAAATGGATTGGTCCGCATTTCCGGCCTCGGTCATCATGTCTCGCAAGGTCTGGTAGCGGGGCAAGTGGTGGATATGCGGGCGGCAGAAGACAGCATTCGCTCGGCCGTCGATGCCGCCGAACGAATGGCGAGCCTCGAGGTGCGCGATGTCGTTATCGGTGTTTCCTCGGCGCTATTGAGCAGTCAATTGGTGGAGGCCGAAGTGCCCCTTTTGGGGCAAAGCGTAACCCACGAGCATATGGCGATGGCCTTGCGCGGCGCGCATGAAGATTTTTGGTCGCCGGATACGGAAATTCTCCACGCCATTCCCATCGGGTATGGCGTCGATGATAGCTATGGCATTATCAACCCCCACGGCATGCGGGGCGATAAGTTGAAAGTCACCATGCATATGGTGGCCATGCCCGCGGGCCCGGCGCGCAATCTGCTGAGCTGCATCGAGCAATGCCATTTGCGCTGCGAAAAATTAGTCGCCACCCCCTATGCCAGTGCTTTGTCGACCCTGTTGCAAGACGAGATTGACCTCGGCGCTTTGCATCTCGATATGGGCGCGGGAACCACGAGCGCCAGCATATTTTTCCAGGGCGATGCCATATTCTCTTGCGTTGTGCCCATCGGCGGGCGCCATATCACAACCGATATCGCGCAAGGCTTGAATGTCTCCATGGTCACGGCGGAGCGCATTAAAACGCTTTATGGCAGTGCTTTGGCGACGACCAATGGCGAGCGGGAGCAGTTTGAAGTTCCGGTCATGGGCGGCGACCATCAAACCCTGCCGCGCAGCGAGCTGACCAAGATTATTCGCCCGCGCGTAGAGGAGATTTTTGAGATGGTGCAAACGCGCTTAACCGAAAGCGGCTTTGCTGGCATGGCAGGCGGACGCGTGGTGTTAACGGGCGGTGCGGCGCAGCTCAATGGCGCGCGCGAATTGGCCCATACGATTTTAGAAAAACAGGCCCGCATGGGGTCTCCCATGCGCCTGACAGGTCTGCCCGAAAGTGCGACAGGCCCCGCTTTTTCCGCTTGTGCGGGTCTTTTGACCTATGCCGGGCGAAATCACGCCGATGCTGTGCTGAAGGAGGGGCGTGCTTCTGGCGCGTTCGGCTGGCTCGGAAACTGGCTACGGAGGAATTTCTAATGCCCAAACTTATAGTCCCAAGTTTTATCCATCAAAACGCAAACCAGATCTCGCTAAATTCGGCGAGTAGATAAGGAGAAAGTCATGAGTATTCAATTAACGGTTCCACCAAAACGTGAACTCAAACCCCGTATTGTTGTGTTTGGCGTCGGCGGCGCAGGCGGTAATGCCGTCAATAATATGGTCGCTGCCGGTCTGGAAGGCGTCGATTTTGTTGTCGCCAATACCGATGCGCAAGCTCTGAGTAATTCAAGCGCTGACCGGCGTATCCAAATCGGCTCGAAAATCACCGAAGGCCTTGGCGCGGGCTCCAACCCAGAAGTGGGCAAAGCGGCAGCCGAAGAAACCATGGCCGAGATTGTCGACATGTTGCAAGGCTCGCATATGGCGTTTGTCACGGCCGGCATGGGCGGTGGCACCGGCACAGGGGCAGCCCCCGTGATTGCTCGTGCGGCGCGCGAGCAAGGCATTTTGACGGTCGGTGTGGTTACCACGCCGTTTGATTTCGAGGGCGGTCGGCGCATGCGCTCCGCCAAAGCCGGTATCGAAGAGCTGGCCAAAGAAGTCGATACGCTGATTATCATCCCGAACCAAAACCTGTTCCGCATTGCCAATGCGCAGACAACTTTTGCCGAAGCCTTTGCGATGGCCGATGAAGTCTTGCATTCCGGCGTTGCTGGCATCACGGATTTGATGATGAAGCCAGGTCTTATCAATCTCGATTTCGCCGATGTGCGCACGGTGATGAACGAGATGGGCAAAGCCATGATGGGCACGGGCGAAGCGGAAGGCGACAAACGCGCCGTCGAAGCCGCCGAAGCCGCCATTGCCAACCCCTTGCTCGACGATGTGTCGATGCAAGGCGCGCGCGGTGTGCTGATTAACATCACTGGCGGCAATGACATGACCCTGTATGAGCTGGATGAGGCCGCTAGCCGCATCAAGCAAGAAGTCGACCCAGAAGCCAATATCATCATCGGCTCGACCTTCGACGAAGCGTTGAACGGCATGATGCGGGTTTCGGTTGTGGCCACGGGCATTGATGCGGAAGCGGCTAAATTGACCGCTTTGGATGGCGGTCGGATTATCCAAATGACGCCCAATGAAGAAGCCCCTGCTGCCGAGGCAGGCCAGCCGCTAGCGGCAACGCCAGAGCTGCCAGCGGCTGCATCTATGGAGGCGCCCGCGCCTGCCGCAGCGGATAGCGACCTGCCGAGCTTCTTGGCCGGAGAGCGTGCCGAACAGCCGTCTCACCAGCCAATTTCGAAACGCAAACGCTCGTTCATTGATCGGGTGTTTGGGGCCAAGAAAGATACAACCTCGGCCCAAACCATGCCAACGCCGCGCATTGCCATCGATGAAACGGTTCCGCAAACCCCGGTGAGCGACGCCCCTGCGGCGCCGTTGGAAGTCACCGAGGCGCCAATGCCTGTGGGCTTGCCCGAAGCGGCACCCATGAGCCAGCCGGCAGCGTTTCAAAACGAGCTGGATGGCACGCCGGAAGCCCCTGCTGCGGTAGCTGAAACAAGCGCGCCCGCGCCAGTGATGGAAACTCAAGCCGAGGAAGTAGCGCAAGCGCCAAGCTTGGATTTGGGAACCCAAGATAGCGCGGCCAAGGGTGCGGCGGAGCCGAAAGCGGAAGCGACGGCAGAAGTTAAAGAGGCCCCCAAGGCCGCTTCTCCAAAGGTCTCGGCGCCAGCGGTTTCGGCTCCAGCGGTATCGGCGCCAAGTGCGGATGCGGTGAGCTCTGAGCCGATTGTTCAGACCAGCATGCAAACCGGGCCGACCATGACGGCCTCTTCGTTTGATGCGGACCAGCTCGATATTCCAGCTTTCTTGCGTCGTTAAACGAAAGTAATACCTATCGATTTGGAAGCGGCTCGGGGCAACCTGGGCCGTTTTCTTTTGACTTATCCCCGCGCCCAAAGGGGCGCCCATAATGGGGTATGAAACTATCGGCGCATTTTATTTTGAGCGAGCTTACCAGATCGCAAACCGCGGCGCGTTTGGGCCTGGCCAATCAGCCTTCGGCGAGCCAAATAGCGGCGTTGAAAAACCTATGTGAACACGTATTGGAGCCCGTGCGGGGGCATTTCCAAACGCCAATACATCCTTCCAGCGGCTATCGATCTCCGGCGTTAAATGCGGCCATTGGCGGCAGTGCCAATAGCCAGCATTGCGGGGGCGAGGCTGTCGACTTTGCCATCGCTGGCGTGGACCACCGAAACGTCGTCGCTTGGATAGAGAAAAACATCCCCTTTGATCAACTTATTTTAGAATTTCCACAGGCAGAAGACGTGAACGCGGGCTGGGTGCATGTCTCGCTGGTGACGGGGCATAATCGTAGGCAGAGCCTCACAAAAACCAGAAATGGCGTATTTGTGGGATTTTCGGCGTTCTGACTATGTTCTAACTATGTTGCAAAAGGTTACAGCCATGTAACAAAGGGCAATAATCTGTTAATTGAGGTGCCCCAGCGGCTTGGGTAGAACACACTCATAGAAGTCTCACCTCCGTGAGGCGCATATGAGGAAACCCCGATGGCCGCACCCGCCAGCATAGCAGAGATGAACGCGCAATTTAGCGCCGTGTCTCCGGCTGCCTTGCCAGCTGCGGCGCGCATGGGGATTTGGCAAACCACATTGCGCGGGGACGCCAGCCTATCGGGCATTGGCTTGCATTCTGGCAAAACCGTTACCTTACGTATTCGTCCAGCCGCTGCCGATACTGGCATTGTGTTTATGCGCACCGATATTGAAACACCAGAAGAAGCGATTATCCCAGCGCTTTGCGCCAGTGTTTGCGAAGTGACTTTATCGTCTAAAATCGGCAATCGCTTTGGCCATGTTGTCGGCACGGTAGAACATCTGATGGCCGCTTTGGCGGGCCTGCGGGTGGATAATGCGATTGTAGAAATTGACGCGCCAGAAGTGCCTATCATGGACGGCAGCGCCAAGCCTTTCGTGGCGATGATTCAACAAGCTGGCTTGCGCGAGCTGGGCGTATCGCGCCGCGTGGTTCGGATTAAAAAACCTGTTCGGGTTGGCAATGGCGACAGCTATTGCGAATTAGTGCCCGACGACGAAAGCGTGTTTGAAGCCGAGATTGATTTTGAAAGCGGCGCCATTGGTCGCCAGTCTTATGCGCTAAAATTGGACGATGGAAACTTCGATACCGATGTGGTGAGCGCACGCACGTTCTGCATGTTGCAGCAAGTGGAAGCCATGCATAAAGCTGGCTTGGCGCTGGGCGGCTCGGTCGAAAACGCGATTGTGGTCGATGGCGACACGGTGATGAACGAAGAAGGCTTGCGCTCAGAGCGTGAATTTGTTCAGCACAAACTCCTCGATGCGATTGGTGATTTATATCTCATGGGGCTGCATTTGATTGGTCGCTATCGTGGCTATAAGTCTGGCCATGCGCTGCACAATGATTTGCTGAACGCTCTGTTTCAAGAAGATGACGCCTTTGAGTTGGTCAATCTAGCCGACGGCGAAACCATTCTTGCGGCTGAATAAGCCCTTTTTTACCCGATTTTAAAACCGATTTAGCGCTTTGACGCTGGCTTGTGCTGGCGCAATGCAGTAAATATACAAGCTCAACTTGGGAATCGCTAAATGCGCTGGAAACATAGTTTTATTACTGCTTGGGTCGCTGTCACATTGTCGGCGTGCGGTGGGGCAAAAGATATCGCGTCGCTCTACGTAGAGCGTCCGGTCGAGGTGATTTACAATAATGCCCATGAGGAGCTGGCGCGCGGAAATTATATTCTGGCGACGCAAGAGTTCGACGAAGTCGAGCGCCAACACCCTTATTCTTTATGGGCGCGCCGCGCTTTGGTGATGTCGGCCTATACTTATTATTTGCAAAATAAATACGATGAATCGATTGCCACAGCGCAGCGGTTTCTGGCTCTCTATCCGGGCAATAAACAAGCGCCTTACGCTTATTATCTGATGGCGATGTGCCAATATGAACGCATCTCGGATATTAAATTAGACCAACGCACCACCGAGCTGGCGCAATATGCTTTGGGCGAAGTCATTCGCCGCTATCCAGATACAGATTACGCAAGAGATGCGGTTTTAAAGCTCGATTTAACGCGCGATAATTTGGCTGGCAAAGAGATGGATGTCGGTCGCTTCTACCAAAAACGGGGCGATTATATTGCTGCCGCCACGCGGTTTCGCAACGTCATTGAAGCCTATAGCCGCACCAGCCATGTGCCCGAAGCCTTGCACCGCATAACCGAGACGTTTTTGCTGTTGGGCGTGCCCGAGGAAGCGCAAAATGCCGCCGCCGTATTGGGCTATAATTACCCGTCGAGCCCATGGTATCGATATAGTTACCGTATTCTTCGGCAGCGAGACTTAGAGCCAGTTAAGGACGAGACCTCCTGGATTAGTCGAGCCCTTAGCACCGTATTTTAGGGGCGACTATGCTGATTTCGCTGTCCATTCGAAACATTGTTTTAATCGACCAGCTAGACCTTGATTGGCAAGCCAATCTTTGCACCCTGACGGGGGAGACGGGCGCGGGGAAATCTATTTTGCTCGATTCGCTGGGCCTCGCGACAGGCGCGCGCGGCGATGTGGGGCTGGTTCGTCAAGGGTGCGAGCAGGGCAGTGTGACAGCCGTGTTTCAGCTCGCCCCAGAGCATCGGGTGATGGCCACGCTCCAGGAAAATGGGCTGGAATGCACGGGCGAGTTAATTTTGCGCCGCGTGCAATCGGCCGATGGCCGCAGTCGCGCCTTTTGCAACGACCAACCGATAGGGGTTGGCTTATTGTCGCAAATTGGCAGTCAATTGGTGGAAATCCATGGTCAGAACGAAAGCCAAGCGCTTACCGATGCGGCGACGCAACGCGGCCTGTTGGATAGTTTTGCCGCCCTGACAGATGACGTAACCCGCCTTGGCGCTTTGTTTCAGACCCGCCAATCGGCCCGCGAAGCCTTGGCTGCCTATCGGGCCGAATTGGCCCAAGCCAGCGCCGATACGGAATATTTAACCCACGCCATTGCTGAATTGCAGGAGCTGAACCCGAAACCGGGCGAGGAGCTGGCGCTCTCGGACGAGCGCGGCGTGTTGATGAATACCGAAAAAATATCCGATGATTTACGCGCCGCCGATAAATTATTGCAAGGCGATGGCGGTATCGAAAAAGCCTTGAATGGCGCTTTGCGTCGGTTGGAAAAATCAGCCCCCGAGGCGGGCGGTCAGTTAGACGAAGCGGTGGCCGCCATCGACCGCGCCTTGATTGAGGCTGGCGAAGCACGGGTTGCGGTTTCGGCGGCCGTGTCCAATGTGGTCAATGATCCGGCCCGCCAAGAGCAGGTCGAGGAACGCCTGTTCACGCTGCGCAGTTTGGCCCGCAAACACGAGGTGACATGCGATGCTTTGCCCGCCACCTTGATTGAGCTGGATGCCAAATTAAGTGCCATCCACCGGGGCAATGATCGGATGGCCGAATTAGAAGTGGCGGTCAAAACGGCTGAGGCGGCCTATGCGGAAAAAGCTTTGGCCGTGTCTGAGGCGCGCCAAAAAGCGGCCTCGCGCCTAGATGAAATGGTCAATGCAGAGCTGGGCCCGCTGAAGCTCGATGGCGGTCGTTTTACTACGCAAGTTATTCAAGGCGAGCTGGAAGACGGCGGCGCCCATGGTCTCGATAAGGTCAGTTTTGTCGCTTCCACCAATCCGGGCACGGCGCCGGGGCCGATTGCGAAAATCGCCTCGGGCGGCGAATTGGCCCGTTTCATGTTGGCGCTCAAAGTATCGCTGGCGGCCGAAGGCAATAGCGGAACAATGATTTTTGACGAAGTGGACGCAGGCGTCGGCGGGGCGGTGGCCGAGGCGGTCGGCTCGCGGCTTTATCGTCTGGCGCAAGGCGGCCAAGTTTTAGTGGTCACCCATAGCCCGCAAGTGGCCGCGCGCGGCAACCATCATTGGCTGGTGCGCAAAGGCGATACGGGCACGGGGTTTTCGACCAAAGTCGTGCCTCTGGCGCAAGACGCACGCCTAGAGGAAGTGGCGCGCATGTTATCGGGCGCCGATATTACCGACGAGGCCCGCGGTGCCGCCAAGCGGTTGCTTGAGGCTGGCTAATGCATGAAAACCTGCCAGTTGAGGCTCTCGATGAACGCCAAGCGCAGGCCGAATTAGAACGCCTCGCCAAAGCACTGGCGACCCATGATGCGGCCTATTATCAAAACGACGCGCCGCTTATTTCCGATGCCGATTATGATGCGTTGCGGCGACGCAATGAACAGATTGAGGCGCGTTTTCCTGATTTGAAGCGAGCCGATAGCCCCAGCGATAAAATCGGCAGTGCGCCCAATGCAGCCTTTGGCAAAGTCGAGCATCGCGTGGCTATGTTATCGCTCGGCAATGCTTTCACGCCAGACGATGTGCGCGAGTTTGACACGCGCATTCGCCGTTTTTTAAACCTCGAGGCCAGCGATGTTTTGGCCTTTACCTCGGAACCGAAAATCGATGGCTTGTCGGCCAGTCTGCGCTACGAAAAGGGCGTCTTGGTGCGCGGCGCCACGCGCGGCGATGGCCGTGTGGGCGAGGATATAACGGCCAATTTAAAAACCCTGCCCGAGATACCGCATCGACTGCCAGACGGCGTGCCCGATATCGTTGAAATTCGTGGCGAGGTCTATATGAGTGGCGCCAATTTTGCCGCCTTGAACGAACGCCAATTGGCGGCCAAAGCCAAGCCATTTGCCAATCCGCGCAATGCGGCGGCGGGCAGTTTGCGCCAGCTCGACACGAAAATTACGGCGGCGCGTCCGTTGAGTTTTTTCGCCTATACATGGGGCGAGATGAGCGCCCTGCCAGCCGAGACGCAAAGCGGCATGATGGATTGTTTTGCCGCTTGGGGCTTTAAGGTAAATCCCGCTTTTCTGCGTGTCGAGCACCCCGACGACTTGCTGGCGCATTGGGCGGATATCGAAGCGCAGCGCGCGCATCTGGGCTACGACATTGATGGCATGGTCTATAAGGTCGACCGATTGGATTATCAAACGCGCCTCGGTTTTGTGTCGCGCGCGCCGCGCTGGGCCATCGCCCATAAGTTCCCCGCCGAACAAGCGGTGACGAAATTAAACAATATTGAAATTCAAGTTGGCCGCACAGGCTCGCTGACGCCAGTGGCCAAGCTGGCGCCAATAACCGTTGGCGGCGTGGTCGTCTCCAACGCCACTTTGCACAATGGCGATGAAATTGCGCGCAAAGATGTGCGCATCGGCGATACCGTGGTGGTGCAACGCGCGGGCGATGTGATTCCGCAAGTGGTCAAAGTGGTGCTGGAGGCACGCCTTGCCGATAGTCAGGCCTTTGTCTTTCCCACCCAGTGCCCCGAATGCGGCAGCGCCGCCGTGCGCGATGTCGATGAAGACGGCAAGGCCGATGTAGTGACGCGCTGCACGGGTGGTCTCACTTGTCCGGCGCAGGCGCGCGAGAGATTGAAACATTTCGTCTCTCGCGCGGCGCTGGATATCGATGGCTTGGGACAAAAGCAAATCGATGAATTTTGGCAGGCCGATATGGTGCATACGCCGCAAGATATTTTTACGCTTCAGGCGCGTTTTGAAAATAATCCGCCCGCCAAATGGCTCTATGCCAATGGGCCGAAAGATAAAATCGGCACGTTGAAAGATAGTGTGAAAAAATTATTCAAAGCCATTGAGGCGCGTAAAACGGTTGATTTGGACCGCTTGATTTTCGGCCTTGGCATTCGCCATGTGGGCGAAACCACGGCGCGCGGTCTGGCGCGCCATTTCGGCTCGCTCGAGAAGTTGATGCAAGATGTTACGAAAATCAGCCAGGGCGATAGCCTATTGCGCGCGGATTTGGCGGCCGTGGATGGCTTTGGCGAGACGCTTTTAGACTCACTGGAAGCGTTTTTCAGCGAGGCAAAAAACCGCGAAAGTCTGCAAGCTCTGCTCGATGCGGGCGTGCGCCCAACGCCGCTCGAAGCGGTGGCGCAAGATACGCCTGTGGCGGGCAAAACCATTGTGTTTACCGGCACATTGGTGCAAATGACCCGCGCCGAAGCCAAGGCGCGCGCCGAAACCATGGGGGCAAAAGTCGTTGGGTCGATATCCGCCAAAACCGATTTTCTGGTGGCGGGAGCGGAAGCCGGGTCCAAGCTCACCAAGGCGCAAGAGCTAGGCGTAACGATTTTAACCGAAGACGACTGGGTGGCGCTGGCGACGCAGTAAGCGCGGGGCTTACAGCGGTTTACAATTGGCTTTCAGCCAGCTGCGCGTCGCCTTATCGACTTTCGAGGAAAGCGTTTTTTCCACCCGCGCGTGATAGGCGTTCAGCCAAGTCACCTCCGCTGGGCTCAGCATGGTTTTATCGATGAGGCGTCGGTCGATGGGGGCCAGCGTCAGGGTTTCAAATTCCAACATAGCGCGTCTGCCTTTGGCGGTTTTGGCCGGGCGCACATATTGCAGGTTTTCAATACGAATACCGAATTTACCGGCCGCATAATACCCCGGCTCATTGGAGACAATCATGCCGTCTTGCAAAGCCACCAGCCCACCTTTGGAAATCCGTTGCGGGCCTTCATGCACCGATAGATAGCTGCCGACGCCATGGCCGGTTCCATGGTCGAAATCTTGGCCCACGTCCCAAAGCGGCGCGCGCGCCAATGTGTCGAGCTGCATACCATTGGTGCCTTGGGGAAAGCGGACGGCGGCCAAGGCAATATGGCCGCGCAAAACCCGCGTAAAGGCCTCAATGGCCCCTTTGGGCGGCGTGGCTTTTTTGCCCTTGGGGGCATCGATGAAAACCGTGCGCGTCACATCGGTCGTGCCTTTTTGATATTGTCCGCCGCTATCGATTAAAAACAAATCGCCAGATTTCAAAAGCCGATTGGTTTTCTCCGTCACACGATAATGAACAATGGCGCCATGCGGGCCAGCGCCAGCGATGGTATCAAAGCTCAAATCTAGCAATTTTCCGGTGGCGGCGCGATAGGCCTCGGCTTTTTTGGCGGCATCGATTTCGCTCAATTTTCCAGCGCGGCTGTTTTTATCGAGCCAAGCGAGAAAATTACATAAAGCCGTGCCATCCATAATATGTGCTTCGGTGGTGGCTTTTATTTCGGCTTCGGTTTTATTGGCCTTGGGCAAAGCGCATGGGTCGGGCTGGCGATGAATATTGGCATGGACCAATTGCGCGCCAAACCAAGCGGGCGTGTGGCTCGGGTCATAGGCGAGGCTTTCGGCCTTTATCGCGTTCAGGGTTTTGGCCAGTTTCTCTGGCGCGAGCAAACGCAAGCCCCTGCCAATATGTTGGCGCACGGCTTGGCTCACGCGGGCGCTGTCGATAAACCAATCGAAGCTGGCGTTTTTATTCAAAATACCAAAGGACAGGGCAAAAGGCGTATGCGGCACATCGCTGGCGCGGCAATTAAGCAGCCAAGCGATGTTCTCGGGCTGCGCGATAAGCAGCCGATCAAGGCCAGCGGCTTTCATTTGCTGCGCCAAAACCTTGCGCTTGTCTAACGACGGTACCCCCGCCAATTTATCCGGATGCGCCCGAACGAGCGTTTGCGGCAGGGCGGGGCGGTCTTGCCAAATCGCATCCAGCGGATTGTCCTCGACAAACACCAGACGCGCGCCTTTTGCGGCCAGCCGATCGCGATAGGCCTGCACGGCCGCCTCGCTGTGCAATTTAGGGTCGATGCCAATATCAAAACCGGGCTTGGCTTGGGCAGCCAGCCATTGGCTGGGCGGGTTCTGCATGAGGTTGAGAATATCAAAAACTCGCTTGTCGACTTGCTGCGGCGCTTGCAAAATATAGCGTCCGTCAACGAAGACGGCGGCTTTTTTGGCCAAGACAATCGCCGTCCCCGCCGAGCCGCCAAAGCCGGTTAAATATTTTAATCGCTCATTGGCCTCTGGCACATATTCGCCTTGAAACTCATCTTCGCGCGGCACAATAAAGCCGTCGAGTTTGCGCGCGGTCAATTGCGCGCGCAGCTGTTTTAAGGTTTGGGGGTTGCCGCCGAAATCATCATCATCAAAATTTTGAAACATGCTCACACTCTAACGCTTTAGGCACAGGCTCGTCCATGCACCAATTATCTTTTGGCTCTCGACCCGAAAGCCAGCCGCGCGACAGCGGGCCTTCACGCGCCGCGCTTGTTCGTTTAAGAGGCCCGATAAAATGACCCGGCCCGTAGCGCTTACATGGGCTTCAAAATCAGCCGCCAAATGCACCAAAGGCCCGGCCATAATATTGGCAAATATCACATCGAAACGGCGCCCCTGATAGGCTTTGTGCTGCATGCCCAAGGCGGTAAAGGCGCGTATTTGGGGCGCGACGCGATTAAGCGCCAGATTGCTTCGGGTGACGCGCACCGCCACCGGGTCATTATCGCTGGCCAAAATCGTGTCGCTCGAGCCGCATAATTTCGCTGCCGCAATGGCCAAAGTGCCCGAGCCACATCCGATATCAGCGATGGTGTGCGGCGTATAGCGTTTTAACAGCTCGACGAATAAATAAAGGCACCCCTGGGTGGTGCCATGATGGCCAGAGCCGAAAGCTTGGCCAGCCTGCATTTCGATATTGCGCCAATGGCCGTCGCGCGGGCGGTCATGGCTGCCATGTAAATATAATGGCGCAATGGCGATGGGCGGCAGGTTCTGTTGATTTTGCGACACCCAATCGCGGGGCGGCACGGGCGCTAATGTGGCCACCGCATCCTCGGGTAGCTGCAAGCTGGAGAGGTCTGGCTTGCCCTCAAAATAAACCCCGAACCGCCAATCGCCCTCGATATCGTCTTGGGTAAGCAGCGGATTGTCTATTTTCTCAGAGGCCCAAGTGGTGGCGCCAAACAGCTCCAGCGCCGCTTCGGCTTGCTGCATGTGGGCGGTGATAAAATCGAGTTTCCAAACGGCGCTCATAGCCTAGCGCTAGGGCTTCTCGACGTAACTGTCGAGAACTTTTTTGGTTCCCGCTTTTTCAAATGCCACGGTGAGCTTATTGCCCTCAATGTTTTGAATGCGTCCATAGCCAAACTTCTGGTGAAAAATCCGGTCGCCGCGCGCATGCTCGCTATCCGATAGGGTGGAGGGGGTGCTCTCCCCACGACCTTGTAGGGTGGCGCCGGCATATTTTTGTTTCTGGGCCGCTTTATAAGATTGGGCGCGTTGCCAGCCCGGACTATTATAGGTCGAGCCCGAAAAATCATTGGCGAAACGGCTTTGCGTGCCCAGGCCAGCGCCATCATGGCTATTCTCGGCCACCTCAACATGGTCCATCGGCAATTCGTCGATAAAGCGCGACGGCAGCGCCGAATTCCATTGGCCATGCGTGCGACGATTGCCAGCAAAGGAAATTGTGGCGCGAATTTTAGCCCGCGTGATCCCGACGTAAGCCAAACGGCGTTCTTCTTCCAGCCCCTTATCGCCGCTCTCGTCGAGGCTGCGTTGATGGGGAAATAAGCCTTCTTCCCAGCCCGGCAGAAACACGGTTTCAAACTCAAGGCCTTTGGCGGCGTGCAAAGTCATGATGGAGACTTTATCCTCATTGTCATTGGTGGCGGCTTCCATCACCAGCGAGATATGCTCGAGATAGCCGGTCAGCGTTTCAAACTCTTCCATAGAGCGGACTAATTCTTTGAGGTTTTCCAATTTGCCGGGGGCTTCGGGCGATTTATCGGCCTGCCACATGGCGGTATAGCCGCTCTCATCAAGAATTAATTCAGATAATTCCGTATGGGTCATCGTGTCGACCAGCGAGCGCCAATGGGTGACCGCGCGCACAAAGCCAGACAGGGCGCGCCGTGCCGCGGGTTTTAGCTCTTCCGTGTCGATAATATCTTCGGCGGCGCGAAACATCGAGCGGTTTTGCTTGCGCGCGACAAGGCGCAGCGTTTGCAAAGCCACTTTGCCCAACCCCCGACGCGGCTTATTGCAAATCCGCTCGAAAGCGAGGTCATCATCGGGTTGGGCGATGAGGCGCAAATAGGCATTGGCGTCGCGAATTTCAGCGCGTTCATAAAACCGCGGCCCGCCGATAACCCGATAGGGAATGCCCAGCGATAAAAACCGATCTTCAAACTCCCGCATTTGAAAACTGGCCCGCACCAGCACCGCCATCTCGTTGAGGTTTTGGCCTTTGCGTTGATGGTTTTCAATGTCGTCGGCGGTTTGGCGAGCTTCTTCTTCGCCGTCCCAAGTGCCGCGAACTTTTACTTTCTCGCCGTCTTCATTGCTGTCGGTCCACAAGGTTTTGCCCAAGCGACCTTCGTTCTTTTTAATCAAGCCAGAGGCGGCGGCCAAAATATTGCCCGTCGAGCGATAATTGCGCTCCAGCTTAATCACGCCGGCGCCCGGAAAATCCTTGTCAAAGCGCAGAATATTGTCGACTTCGGCGCCGCGCCAACCGTAAATCGATTGGTCGTCATCGCCCACGCAGCAAAGATTATTATGGCCTTGCGCCAGCAAGCGCAACCAGAGGTATTGCACGGCATTGGTATCTTGGTATTCATCCACCAGAATATGTTTGAAGCGTTGCTGATACTCGACCAGAACCGCATCATTCTCGCGGAAGAGGCGCAGGCATTCCAATAGAAGATCGCCAAAATCAGCGGCGTTGAGCACTTTCAACCGAGCTTGATATTGCGCGTAAATCTTGCCGCCTTGGCCATTGGCAAAAAACCCGCTTTCGCCTTGCGGCACGTTTTCGGGCAACCAGCCACGGTTTTTCCAACGGTCGATGAGCATCGCCATCTGCCGCGCGGGCCAGCGTTTATCATCAATATTCTCGGCCTGAATAAGTTGTTTCAGCAGGCGAATTTGGTCGTCTGTATCGAGAATGGTGAAATCGGGGCGCAGCTGCACCAGCTCGGCATGGCGGCGCATGATTTTGGCTGACAAAGAGTGAAACGTGCCCAGCCAAGGCATCCCCTCGACGGTTTCTCCCAGCATATTGCCAATCCGGTCTTTCATCTCGCGCGCCGCTTTATTGGTAAAGGTCACGGCTAGAATTTGGCTCGGCCAAGCCTGTTGGGTGGCAATTTTATAGGCGATGCGCGTCGTTAGCGCGCGGGTTTTGCCGGTGCCGGCCCCTGCCAATAAAAGCAGCGGTCCATCGGGGGCGGTAACGGCTTGGCGTTGCTCGTCGTTCAAGCCTTCCAGCAGCGGCTCAATGCGCGGGGCCGAGGCGGCTTGGGCGGCACGCTGCGACACGCTCAAGCCTTGCGGCGGCTCGGGCGTTTGCGGGCGATTGCCTGCCAGGGGCTCAGAATTTTGCGAGGCCACGGGGGCCTGCGTATCATCGCCCAAATCGAACGGATCACTTTCCATATATTTGCCTTAAATTGATTCTGCCACGATAGCATCTGTGGCCCCTCAACCGAATAGGAATTCATAGCCAAGCCAGTGTCGGCTTGGTATCGTGAGAGGCTAAAGTCGTGAAGGAACCCCATGCGTTTTCCCGCCATACCTATTTTAATACTTCTGCTGCTGTTTATCAGCGCGGCCGTGGTGGTGCCCAATAGCTTGCGCTTGGGCGCGGCGACGCAAGATTTACTGTCGACGCTGGCCCAAGAAGCGGGGCTAGAGGTGCGCTTTGAGCAGGATATAGAGAGCAGTGTGCGGCTGCGCGTGTTGCCGCGTCCGCAATTGATTTTAACCAATTTAACGGTCGCCAATCGTGGCCAAACAGCGGCCCGCGTGAGCGCCAGACTGCCGCGCCTAATTGTTGATTTAGATATGGGCGCGCTTGTGCAGCGTCGCTTTGAGGCCAAAAGTGTTTGGCTGCTCAACGCCGATATTCGAGCGCATATGAGCCAAGCCCCAGAAGATTTTCTAGGCTCCTTGCTGTCCATGTCCCATCCCGGGCTTTATTTTCTGGATAGTCGGGTTGATATATCTGGTTTAAACGCGCGCGATGTCGCCAAGTCCGTGCAAGCGCCATCGCTCTCTTTGGCTTTGCCGCGCCGCGCCGCTGGTGCTCCATTGAAGCTGTCGATGCGGCACAAATTAGCCAATAATGAGCTGGCCCGATTTACGCTCTTCTTAACCCAACATGGCCCGCAAAGCCGTTCTCCACGCGTGGAAATATGGTCGGAACTCGCGCTGGCGGTGAATGAAAAACTATCTTTCGAAGGCTTTGTCTCCCCGCGGGCCAATTGGCGGCTGGACGGGGAGCTCAGCCTGTCCTCCTTCCGCACGGTGGCCGATCTCTTCGAGCAGCACCTGCCGATAAAAATCTCGCCCGAAGCTAGAGCGGTTTCTTTCTCGGGTCTGGTGCGCGGCGACGCCACGGGCATTCGCTCGCAAAATCTTGAAATATCGGCGTTGAACACGCTCTTTCAATCGCGCCTTGCCCTTGATTGGCCGCCTCAAAAAGATGAGACGGGGTCCAATCGGCAAAACCGGCCTTTACTGGTCGGGCGATTATCCACGGGGTCGTTGAATTTAGATGCTTTGCGCGCCGCCCCCCTAAGCGCCTCGTCGCCGCCGATTGCCGACCATCTTTGGCGAAGTTTCGCGCCCGATTTGGGCATGGGTCTGCGCCTTGAGGCCAATCAATTCGAGCTTGGCGGTGAAACGGGCAGCGATTTGGTTCTGGCCTTTGATTGGCGCGGCGAAGAGGTCGACATTGAACGCTTGTCCCTCAACCTGCCTTTTCGCAGCGCGCTTTTGGCGGTGGGCAAGGCGAGCCTTGGCGCGCCGACGCCGCGTTTTAAGGGTAGTTTTTCGGCGCGCAGCTCCGATGGTCTGGCGGCGATGATTTGGGCGGGAGATCAATTTTCCGCCGATGTATCAGGGTTTGCCGAGACGGTCGACCCCTCGCGTCTGCAACGGGTGAGCCTTGTTGGCGATGTCGAATGGGGCCCTGAAAATTTGCAGCTCACACAATTTTCGGGCCGTTTAGAAGACGATCGGGTGTCTGGTAAAATGACCTTAGGTTTGGGGTCGGCGCTCAATGTGAATGCCAATTTAACTTTCTCTCGCCTCGATATGAACGATTGGGGCATGGCGGACGGGCAGACCAATCGCGCGCTCAAGCTGGCCTCCGTCTGGCAGCCTCTCAATCGCGCCATGGAAAGCTGGTTGCAAGCGCCAAATGCGCAGCGGAAAATCGACCTGAGTTTGGCCACCGACCAGCTATATTCTGGCGCGCAAAGTTTTGGTCCCTTGCAGATGCAAACGCGCATAAGCGACCAAACCCTCGACTTGACGTCGGTGCGCTTGGGCGATTTCAATGGCGCCGAGATTATCGCCCAAGGCCGGATGAATTATTCCGCGAGCCAGCCGCATGGCGACATCAATGTGCAGTTCCAAAGTATTGGCCTCAGTCAGCTTGCGGCGCCCGGATTGCGGCGCTTCGTTCCGCTTTCTTTTCCGCCCGAAACGCCCATTTCTCTCACCGGAAACCTGCGCCTAAGCGCGCCCGACGCCCCAGATTGGCCCGACGTTGAATTTTCTGGCCTTGGCGATATTGGCGATTTGACCGGCCATTTCAATATCATCACGCCCTCCCGCTCGATGGACTATGGGGTGTCTGGCAGCACTGTTTTACTGTCGCTCGAAGGGGCGGCCAATGCGGTGGCCCAGACGCTTTCTTTGCCAAGCCAGTATGACGAGACAGCCGAGGGGCGCGTGCAAATTTCGCTGAACACGCAAAGTGCAGATGTCTCGGCGTTGCGTGCCGACCTGCTGTTGAGCGACGATAAAGCCCAAGTTTCGGGTCGCTTGCGACCTTCCGCCGATGGCCCTCGCCTCGAGGGGGCGTTGAGTTTCACAACTACCGATGTGGTGCCATTTTTTGGCCTGGCGCCGGGTGCGCGCAAACTTTCGGCCTCGGCGCGCGGGCAAGTGAATGCCTCGGCGTTGAATATTGGCTTTTCGGGTTTCGAAGGTCTCTTGGGCGAGGGCAAAATCAAAGCCGATGGGGTTTTGCAGCGCACCGGGCCGATGCCGCAATTGACGGCGGATGTTATATTGGAGGGGTCGGATTTAACTTGGCTATTGCCAGAGTGGCGGGCCAAAGGGTGGTCGCAAGCAACCCTGGATTGGCCGCTCCTTGGCGCCGCCAATGCCGATATGAACCTGCGGCTGCTGAACACAAATTTGGGGCCCGTGCCGATAGACAGTGCGGTGGCACGGCTCAAACTGATTGAAGGTGTGCTGGAAGCACCAGAAATAAAGCTGCAATTGCTCGGTGGCGAATTGACTGCGAATTTACAAGCCGAAGGAGGCAGTCTCAATCCGTTTTTCAACCTCGATGCGAGCTTCGCTCAAATCCGTCCGCCCAGCTTCGGGGCCGCCAAGTCTCGAAATAATATCTGGGATGCGCCGCATAATGGCACGCTGGGTTTGCGCGGGCGCGGCACATCTGTCGCCGCCATGATGGGCTCGCTGTCGGGCGCGCTGCAAGTCGAGGTGGGCAGCGGCGCGTTTACCTTCCTCAACCTAGATCAATTGGCCGCTGAATTGGCCTTGCCGAGTTATGATGGCAAAGCGGCCGACTTGGTTGCTCGTCTCAGCGGGGCCGGCGAGACCGCCTTTGAGCGCGGCGTGGGCGTGGCGCAAATTCGAAGCGGGCGGGTGGAAACCGCCAAGGCCGATTTTATTTTCGCGGCACCAAGAGGCGAAGCTAGCCTTATCGCCCAAGTCGATTTGCTGACTCGCGAAGTGCTGGGGCGCTTGCAAGTGCCAATCATCGGCCCTGATAGAGCCATCATTTGGGATATCACGGGCGATGTCGCCAAGCCGAAAGTGACGTTGGGGGCTGCCCGCCTAAGTGGTGTTTCTAGTCCGCCCGCGCCCAGTTCAGAATAGCTACTCGCAAAGTGCTGGACAGGCTGGCCTCTCGCGATCCGGCATCGAGCTGGCGAATGAGATCTGGCAGCGAGCAGCCCTGCGCGGCGGCCATATCTTTTAACGCGTCCCAAAACACCGGCTCCAAAGACACGCTGGTGGCGTGTCCGGCTATCGAAATAGAGCGTTTCTCCGGCTTCATGCAGACCTCTATTTTGGAGCAATCATATCCTCGGGGCGCACGACAGCGTCAAATTCCGCTTCGGTGACAAATCCCATGCCGACCGCTTCTTCGCGCAAGGTCGTGCCGTTTTTATGCGCGGTTTTGGCCACTTTGGTGGCATTGTCATAGCCAATGCTCGGCGCCAAAGCGGTTACCAACATCAAAGAGCGCGCCATGAGCGCGGCGATATTATCTTCATTGGCCTGAATGCCAACGACGCAATTATCGGTAAAGCTAACGGCGGCATCGGCCAGCAGGCGAATGGATTGCAGCACATTGGCGGCAATCACCGGCTTATAAACATTGAGCTCGAAATGGCCTTGCGAGCCAGCAAAAGTGACGGCGGTATTATTGCCCATCACTTGCGCGCAAACCATGGTCAGAGCCTCGCATTGGGTGGGGTTCACTTTGCCGGGCATGATGGAGGAGCCGGGCTCATTTTCGGGCAGGCTTAATTCGCCAAGTCCCGAGCGCGGGCCCGAGCCCAGCAAGCGAATGTCATTGGCGATTTTAAATAAAGAGACCGCCACTTCGTTCAAACTGCCATGCGCTTCCACCATGGCATCATGGGTGGCAAGGGCTTCGAATTTATTCGGCGCGGTCACGAAAGGTAATTTTGTATAGGCGGCCACATGTTCGGCAAACCCTTCGGCGAAACCGATTTTGGCGTTAATGCCGGTGCCAACGGCGGTGCCGCCTTGGGCTAATTCATAAAGCTTTGGCAACACGGCTTGCACGCGGCCAATGCCGTTTTCCACCATGGCGACATAGCCAGAAAACTCTTGCCCTAAAGTCAGCGGCGTCGCGTCTTGGGTGTGCGTGCGCCCAATTTTAATAATCTCTTTGAAAGCCTGTTTTTTATCGTTGAGCGCATTGGCCAATTTGTTCAGGCTCGGCACCAGCAGATGAACAATTTCTTCCGCCGCCGCAATATGCATGGCGGTGGGAAAAGTATCATTCGACGATTGGCTGCGGTTGCAATGGTCGTTTGGATGCACCGGGTCTTTCGAGCCCATGGTGCCGCCCATGGCTTCAATCGCGCGATTGGAAATCACTTCATTGGCGTTCATATTCGACTGCGTGCCAGAGCCGGTTTGCCAAATCACCAGCGGGAAATGGTCGTTTAATTTGCCTTCGGCCACTTCTGCGGCGGCGTTGACAATGGCTTCGCCAATGTCGCTTGGTAGATTATCGAGCGCCATATTGGCTTGCGCGGCAGACATTTTAACAATGCCGAGCGCCCGAACGAGCGGCAGTGGCATTTTTTCGGTGCCGATTTTAAAATTGCCCAAAGAACGCTGCGTCTGCGCGCCCCAATACTTATCCGCTGGCACTTCCAGCGGGCCAAAGCTATCGGTTTCTTTGCGTATATGGGTGCGTGTATCGGTCATGACCGTGTCTCCCTAATCGTCGGTTTTGCTCAAGCGGTCTAGCATAGCTATGCCGCTTTTGTCTCTTACTTATCGCGAAAACTATCGAGGCTTACCACGTCGCCAGTGGCGCCATCTGGCTTTGGCGCCGCTTTTTGTTGATTGTCGGCAAGGCCCATATCTGTGGCTATATCAGGCGTTATGTCTGGCGCGTCGCTGGCCGCTTGGGCAAGCGGTGGCTCCACATCAAACATCAACCCGAAAGCGACGGAAGGGTCGTAGAATTTCGACAGCGTTTGAAACGGCACCACAAGGCGTTCTGGCTGATTGTCGAAGCTCAAGGTGACGGAAAAACCATCGTCATCGACTTGCAGGTCTTCAAACTGGTTTTGCAAAACAATGGTGATTTCTTCCGGATGGGCTTCGCGTAATTTATCCGAAATAACCACGCCATCGCTTTGAGTAAAATAGGTCAGATAAAAATGATGCTCGCCATGCAGCCCGTCTTTGGCCACTTCGCGCAGCACATTTTTCACCATATCCAGCAGAGCGGATTGCGCTCTTTCGGCATATTGATAAAAGTCTTGGGGGCTGCCAGAAGGCGGCAAACTTGTCGTATTATCGTCTGACATAGAGGGGTTTCCAGTAAAGGGTTTGTCTCAAAAAAGTGGAAGGCTTCTGTTGCCAGGTGCCTTCCGAACCCCGCCAAAACCTGCGAAGGAATTGGACTTAATGTGAAGGTCGTGACTGCTTACGCAGCGACGGCTACTTCCGCATAGTTGTCATTTGCAACTACTAAAATGGCCCGATAACGATGGTACCATGCCGAGCGACGGATACATCCTTTACGCCCTCGTCGATCCTAGTTCGCCCCCCAAAAGCTAAAAGAATTGGTGGAGGCGCCGGGTACTGCCCCCGGGTCCGATAGGTTTATTACGAAGCCCGTTTATCGCCATAGTCGGCAAGCCGACACCGCCTTTATATCATTTCTCACAGCTAATTAACAGAGGCCGCGCGAAAGGCATTGCACCCGCCCACAAGAATCGTTGAATATATCCCCATGAAACAATATTTAGAGCTTCTAGAGCGCGTGCTGCATACAGGCGTAAAGCGCGAAGACCGCACCGGAACCGGCACTCTATCTGTGTTCGGCCATCAAATGCGCTTCGACTTGGGTCGCGGCTTTCCGGTTTTGACGACTAAAAAACTACATTTGAAATCGATTATCCACGAATTGCTATGGTTTCTCTCGGGCGACACAAACATCGCCTATTTAAAAGAAAATGGCGTCTCGATTTGGGATGATTGGGCCGATGAAAACGGCGAGCTAGGCCCGGTTTACGGCAAACAATGGCGCAGTTGGCAAACCCCGGGCGGGGCGCATATCGACCAGATTACCCAGCTGGTCCAACAGTTGAAAAACAATCCAGACTCGCGCCGGCATATTGTCACCGCTTGGAACCCCGCCGAGGTGGAAGACATGGCTTTGCCGCCGTGTCATTGCCTGTTTCAGTTTTATATTGCGCGCGGCAAACTGTCTTGCCAGCTGTATCAGCGCTCGGCGGATATTTTTCTGGGCGTGCCGTTTAACATCGCCTCCTATGCTTTGCTGACGCAAATGTTGGCGCAAGTGTGCGATTTAGAACCCGGCGATTTCGTCCATACTTTGGGCGATGCGCATCTGTATCTCAACCATATCGACCAAGCCAAAGAACAGCTGATGCGCAAACCGGGCCAACTGCCGGGCTTGCAGATGAACGCCGAGAAAAAAGATATTTTCGATTTCACTTTTGATGATTTTGAGCTGACCGATTATGTGGCCCAGCCGCATATTGCGGCACCGATTGCGGTCTAAAATGGCGAAACTAGAAATGGTTGTGGCCGTGGCCGAAAATGGCATCATCGGCAAGGATGGCGATATGCCATGGCGGCTGCCATCTGATTTGCAGCATTTCAAACAAGTGACCATGGGCTGCCCGATTGTGATGGGACGGCGCACGTGGCAATCCATTGGCCGCGCTTTGCCGGGGCGTCTCAATATTGTGATTAGCCGCAGCGCGCTCCAGCTGCCCGACGGCGTGGTCGGGGTCGCCTCGGCGCAAGCGGGCGTGCAAGCGGGGGGCGATGCGGAAAAAATAATGATTATCGGCGGCGGACAAATATATAAAATATTCGAGCCAATGGCGACCACCGTGCATTTAACAAAAGTCCACGCAAAGCCCGATGGCGACACAAGTTTCGCGCTCACCAACCCAGAAGATTGGCAAGAGACAACCCGCGAGAGATTTTCCGCTAGCGAAAAAGACAGCGCCGACTATAGTTTTATTACGCTGCAACGCCGCTAAATCATCCCCAACACTAGGGGGCTATAAGGAGAGCGCTATGCAAGAAATCGCATCCGGACTTCGGTTTCCAGAAGGCCCCATTGCTATGCCAGATGGCTCGGTTCTTTTGGTAGAGATTGCGCGCGGCACGCTGAGCCGGGTGACGCCGAAAGGCACAATTGAAGTTGTCGCAGATTTAGGCGGCGGGCCAAATGGCGCAGCCATTGGCCCCGACGGCGCGGTGTATATTTGTAACAATGGTGGCTTTGATTGGGCCGAGCATAATGGCGCCTTGCACCCGGGCGATATCGCGGCCGATTATTCGGGCGGGCGCATCGAGCGGGTCGATTTGGCGACGGGCAAATCAGACGTTTTATATACCGCCTGCAATGGCGAAGCTTTGCGCGGGCCCAATGATATTGTGTTCGATAAAACCGGCGGCTTTTGGTTCACCGATTTAGGCAAAGGCTTCGATAGATTAAAAGACCGCGGCGCGGTGTATTACGCCAAGCCCGACGGCAGCTTTATCGAGCAAGTGATATTTCCCATCGAGACCCCCAATGGCATCGGCCTCAGCCCGAACGAAGACCGCGTCTATGTGGCCGAAACCCAAGGCGCGCGCCTATGGGGATTTGAGCTCGAAGCGCCGGGCAAAATTAAAGGTCGCGCCCAGACCAGCCAAAAGACCTTCATCGCCTCGCCATCGGGGTTAAATTTTTTCGACAGTCTCGCGGTCGAAGCCGATGGCACCGTGTGCGTCGCGACGATTGTGGGCGGCGGCATTTCGCGCATTCACCCCGAAACGGGTGCCATTCGCCATGTCGCGACGGATGATTTTATGACCACTAATATTTGCTTTGGCGGCGCAGAGCTAAAAACCGCTTACATCACGGCCTCGAGTACGGGACGCCTGCTCAAAACAGATTGGGACGCGGCCGGGCTGGCGCTTAATTTTTTAAATCTCTAGGTAAAAACGCCGGCAAGATGACGGCCTGTCCGCAATGGCGCTTGCCTTGGGCGTCGACCTCAAGGCTGGTGGGGCCATAAAGCACCCAGCCGTCGCGCAGGGCCTGCGAGACGCGGTGACAAAATTCAGCATCATCCGGGCCGGTTAAATATCGGTAGGCTTTTTTATCGCTATCGCTCATTTCGATTTCCGTCCTTATCAAGAGGCTAGATTTGGGGCAAGAGGCTAGATTTGGGGCAAAAGGGCCTCGGCCATAAGGGTGAAGGCTTGGGCGGTATAGCCCTCTTGGTCTTGGGCGCTCACCGGCATGCCATTTTCACTGGCGGCTTGCACAGCGACATCCAAGGGCAGGGCGGCGAGGTGTTGGAGCCCCAGATTATGGGCTAATTCGGGGCCGCCTTCGCCGAAGGGGAATAATTTGCCGCCATCGGGCGCGTTCATAAAGGCCATGTTTTCGACCAGACCCAATACGCGAATTTCGGTTTTCTCAAACATCGCAATGGCGCGTTTCACATCGGCCGTGGCCAGACTAGACGGCGTGGTGACAATCAGCGCGCCGGTTACCGGAATACGCTGCGCCATGGTCAGTTGAATGTCGCCTGTGCCGGGCGGCATATCCAAAATAAGCACATCCAGCTCTGGCCAAGCGACGTCGTCGAGCATTTGAATGAGCGCGCTTTGCACCATAGGCCCGCGCCAAATCATCGCCTGTTCGGGCGACACCATATAGCCGATGGACATGGTAAAAATGCCATGGCGTTCGACGGGAATAAGTTTCTTCTCGTCATTGACCTCTGGCTTATCGGTAATGTTTAAAAGCTGCGGCGCCGAGGGGCCATAAATATCGGCATCCAACAGGCCGACGCGTTTGCCTTGTTTGGCCATGGCGATGGCGAGATTGACGGCGACGGTTGATTTACCGACCCCGCCCTTGCCAGAAGCCACGGCGATAACGGCGCCGATTTTTTCAAATATTTTTGGCACTTCGGTGCTGGCGCTATTATGCGGGCCGTTATTTTGCGGCTGTTTTTCTGCGCTCGCGCTGGGTGCCTTATGCGCCGTGAGCACGCAAGTGACCGATAAAACCCCCGGTATCGCCCGCACGACGTCTTCGGCTTGTTGCTTCACCTCGTTGACCCGTTCGCCGTTCAGCCCATCGACTTCAATCGAAAAGCCAATATTGCCGCCTTTCACCACAATCCCTTGCACGCGATCGCTGGCGATGAGCGATTGCGTCTCGCCATCTGGCACGATGCTATCGAGGGTTTCGCGAATTTTCGCTTCGGTGATTTGGCTCATGTCGAATTGTTTCCTCGAGGTGCTTGAAAAGCGGGGGCGTCGTCCCCATTTAACCTACTATATGATGGCTCTGGGCCAAACTTTCAATGGGTTTGGTATCTCGCGCTATCGCCAACAAATTTATTGCGCGGTTACATTGTGGTCGGTAATGGCCTAGCCTATAAAGAGCTAGACCTATTAGGAGGAAGTTTCATGCCCTGGGATAATAAATCAGACAATCCAAACCCTTGGGGGAGCGGCGGTGGTTCTAATGGGGGCGGCTCCAATGGCCGCGGTCCGGGTTCCAATGGTCGCGGGCCCAATCGGGGCCCCAATCGTGGAAACGACCCTGATTTAGATCAAATCATTCGAGATTTAAAAGCGCGTTTCGGCGGCCTCGTGCCCGGCGCGGGCGGCGCTTCGGGCATTCTGGTCATTCTGGCTGTCCTGATTGGCATTTGGGCGGTTAGCGGGTTTTACCGTGTGGGCGCCGATGAGCAGGGCGTTGTTTTGCGCTTTGGCAAGTTTCACACGCAAACCGCGCCGGGTCTGAATTACCATCTGCCCTATCCGATTGAGAACGCGGTAACGCCCAAGGTAACGACGGTAAACCGGGTCGATATTGGTATGCGGGCTGGCGACGACCGCCGTTCGGCAGGCGTCACGCGTGATGTGCCAGAAGAAAGCCTAATGCTGACGGGCGATGAAAACATCGTCGACGTCGATTTCTCGGTTTTCTGGGTCATCGATGATGCGCCCAACTTCCTGTTTAACATTCAAAACCCAACCGGCACGGTGAAAGCCGTGGCCGAAAGCACCATGCGCGAGATTGTGGGGCAAAACGACATTCAACCGATTTTGACCGAGCAACGCCAAACCAATGAAGAGCAGGTCAAAGCGCTGATGCAAACCACGCTGGATAGTTATAATTCGGGCATTGGCATCACCCAGGTGAAAATGCAAAAAGTCGACCCCCCGGCTGCGGTTATCGATGCGTTCCGCGATGTGCAAGCCGCGCGTGCCGACCAAGAACGGGCCCGCAATGAAGCCAATTCTTATGCCAATCGGGTGGTTCCAGAAGCGCAAGGGGAGGCCGTTCGCATTCGTCGCGACTCGGAAGCTTATCGCGCCCAAACCGTGGCCGAAGCCGATGGGGAGGCCACTCGTTTCGCCTCGATTTACGCTGAATATCGTGGCGCCCAAGGCGTTACCCGTCAGCGGATTTTCTTAGAGACGCTGGAAAAAGTTCTGGCGGGCACCAATAAAGTGATTATCGAAAACAACGGCAATAGTAACGGCGTCGTGCCTTATCTGCCCTTAGACCAATTGAACAAACGCTCAAGCCAGGAGGCAAAATAATGCAACGCACAGGATTGATTGCCGTTTTTCTTCTCATCGTGCTGGGCGTTATCGCTTCGGCCACTTTGTTCACCGTGCATCAAACGCAGCAGGCTTTGGTGTTGCAATTTGGCGACCCGCGCCGCGTGATTACCGAGCCTGGGCTTAATTTCAAAGTGCCCTTTGTTCAAAATGTGATTTTTGTCGACAAGCGTATTCTCGATTTGGATACGCCGGCCGAAGAGCTCATTGCCTCGGACCAAAAGCGTTTGGTGGTCGATGCTTTCACCCGCTATAAAATCACCGACCCGTTGCAGTTCTACAAAGCACTGCGCGATGAACGTCGGGCACGCTCGCGTTTGGCGGCGCTGGTGTCGTCGTCGATGCGGTCGGTTTTGGGCGAAGAAGAGTTTCAAACCGTGGTGCGCGACGAGCGCTCCAAGCTGATGACCCGCATTACCAAATTGGTGAATGCGCAAGCGGCTGACTTTGGCATTGAGATTGTCGATGTGCGCATTCGCCGTGCCGACTTGCCGCAAGCCAACAGCCAAGCGATTTATCGCCGTATGCAGACCGAACGCGAGCAAGAAGCTGCCGAGTTTCGGGCCCGAGGCCAAGAAGTCGGCCGCGCCATTCGCGCCCAAGCGGATAAGCAAGTGACGGTTTTAACGGCGGAAGCGACCCGTGACAGTGAAGTCATTCGCGGCCAAGGCGATGCGTGTCGCACACGGGTGTTTGCTCGCGTCTTCGGCCAAGACCCAGATTTCTTTGCTTTCTATCGCTCGATGCAAGCCTATACGACAGCGCTGGAGCAAGACACCACAATGGTCATGTCGCCCGATAGCTCGTTCTTGCAGTTTCTGAAAAACCCAAACAGCGTTTTGGCGCCCAGCAAACGCGGCACGGTAAAACGCGGCGCACGGGTTAATGTCGCGAAATTAACCGCCGATGGCCGTTCGCTGAGCGACACGCTTTGCCCAGAGATTGCCGCCAAGGCCAAAGCCGATGCGGAAATAGCCCTGCCATAATGCTGGAGAAAGTGTTTTTGGCTTTTGCCTTGGTGCTGGCTTTTGAGGGCGCTCTTTATGCCCTTTTTCCGACATTTTTGCGCACTATGATGAAGCAATTGGAACAGCTAGATGACGCCACCCTAAGACAGGGGGGAATTATCGCTCTGGGCCTTGGGGTCGGTTTGGTCTGGCTTCTCACGTCGTACGCCGCACTTTAAACTAGGAATTATCATGCCGTCTTTTCGTTTCTCTCTGCTTCTTTCCTTCATGGTTTTGCCCCTTTTGATGTCGCCAAGTTGGGCGCGTCCGATAGCAGGGTTTGCTGATTTAGCCGAACGCCTAATGCCTGCCGTGGTAAATATTTCCACCTCGCAAACCGTGCAACAACGCAATTCGCGCGGCCCCGGCCAGCCCCCCTTTGGCGATTTTTTCGAAGAGTTTTTCAATCAACGTCGTGGCCCCAATGGCGCGCCCAATCGCCAAAGCCCGCAAAGCCGCAAAGTCTCCTCCTTGGGCTCTGGCTTCGTGGTCGACCCGAGCGGCATCATCATCACCAATAATCACGTCATCGAAGAGGCCGACGAGATTACCATTAATTTCTCCGACGGCTCGAAATTACCGGCCGAAATTATCGGTCGCGACCCGAAAACAGATTTGGCCGTCTTGCAGGTTAAAACCAAAAAGCAATTGGCCTTCGTGCCCATGGGCGATAGCGCCAAAGCCCGCGTGGGCGATTGGGTCATCGCCATTGGCAATCCATTTGGTCTGGGCGGCTCGCTTTCCGCGGGCGTGATTTCCGCCATTAAACGCGACATTAACGCAGGCCCCTATGATAGTTTCATCCAAACCGATGCCGCCATTAACAAAGGCAATTCGGGCGGCCCGCTGTTCAATATGCAGGGCGAGGTCATCGGCGTAAACTCGGCGATTATCTCGCCATCTGGCGGCTCGGTCGGTATTGGCTTTTCCATTCCGTCCAATCTGGCGACCTCGGTTATCGCGCAATTGCGCCAATATGGCGAAACCCGTCGCGGCTGGTTGGGCGTGCGCATTCAAGAGGTCACCGACGAATTGGCCGACAGCCTATCGCTGGGCAAAGCCCGCGGCGCTCTGGTATCGGAAGTCTCGCCCGGCGGTCCAGCTGAAAAAGGTGGCGTGAAAGTGGGCGACGTGATTGTGAAATTCGACAATAAGCCAGTGCCCCAAATGCGCGATTTGCCGCGCATTGTGGCGGAGACCACGATTGATAAACCGGTCAACGTCGAGCTCATCCGTCGCGGCCGCACCAAGCGAATTAAAATTGTGACCGGACGTTTGCAAGAAGCAGCGCTGGACAATAAGCCAGCGGAAAGCAAAACCGAAAAACCACAAGACGCGAGCGTGCATACGCATTTGGGTTTGACCTTGCAAAACATCAATCCGAAATCGCGTCGAGATTTCGAGCTGGGCGATGATGCCAGCGGCGCTTTGGTTATCGAAATCGACCGCGCCAGCGTGGCCTTCGAGGCGGGCATTCGCGTCGGTGATGTGATTTCCGAGATTGATCAAAAAACCATCGGCTCGGCAAAAACCGCCGTGGAAGCTTTGAAAAAGGCCGAAAAATCGGGCCGTAAATCGGTTCTAGTATTTGTGAGATCAGGCGGCTCTGTGCGCTTTATCGCGGTTCCGCTGAATAATTAACCCGCGCTTAAGCGGTTTTAAACTGGCTTTCGCTATAGCCTTGCAAGTATAGCAGGCCGGTTAAATCGCCATGCTGAATGGTATATTGCGCGGCTTCGGCCACGGCAGGCTTGGCCCGAAAGGCCACGCCCATGCCCGCGATTTTCAACATGGCCAAATCATTGGAGCCATCGCCCGTGGCCAAAACATCTTTGGGGCCAAAGCCCAGCTCTTGCGCCCAAGCGGTCAGAATTTCGGCCTTGGCGGCGCGCCCCAAAATGGGCTCGACGACCGTGCCGTCTAAAACCCCATCGGTTATCTTCAAATCATTGCACTGAAAGCGGTGAAAGCCGAGGCGGCTGGCAATGCGTTCGGCAAAAAACGCGAAACCACCAGAGACCAAGCCGCAAAAGACATCTTGGTCGCGCAAAGTGGCCAATAAGGTTTGGGCGCCCGGCATCAGCGTTACGCCGTTGTCGTAGAGGTCTTGCAAAGCGCTTTCTGGCAGGCCTTTGAGCATGGCGACGCGCTCTTTAAGGGCCGGTTCGAAATCCAATTCGCCCCGCATCGCGCGCCTTGTGATATCGACCATCACCGCTTGTTGGTCGATAACCACGGCTAATTCATCCAGACATTCTTGTTCGATGATGGTGGATTCCAAATCGGCAATCAGCATTTTCTTGCACCGATGCGCGCCGTCCACAAAGTTCACATCGAAAGGGTGCGCCGTTAGCTGTGCCGCCAATTGGGCGTCGGCTTGCTCGAGCGCATATTCAACCGCGTCTTGGCTCAAGAGTTTCGGCTCGGGCAGGGCGGGAAATTGGGCGGCCAATTCGGTCAATCGCGCGGCGGAAAAATAACCGCTCTGCGGGGCGGCCGTTAGAACCAAATAAGTGCTATCATTGATTTGTTGTGTCATCTGTCCTCAACCCTGTAAGACTTATCTCTATGTCTACCCATGCGACGCGCGAAATTTTACCCCTTCTTATTGCAGGCTCCACCGCCAGCGGCAAGTCCGCATTGGCTTTGGCTCTGGCCAAGCAGTGCAATGGGCGCATCATCAATGCCGATAGTCTACAAGTCTATGATGGTTTGCGCCAACTGACGGCGCGCCCCAGCCTCGAAGAAGAAGCGCAAGCCCTCCATGTTCTTTATGGCCATGTGCCGCCAGGCGCGCCGTATAGTGTGGGCCTATGGCAGGTGCAAGCACTGGCCGAAATCGAGGCGGCGCAAGCGGCGGGTCAAGTGCCCATCGTGGTGGGCGGCACCGGGCTTTATTTCAAAAGCCTGACCGAAGGGCTGGTCGATTTGCCAGACATTCCCTCGCAGGTGCGCGCGCATTGGCGCCAGCAGTTGGAGATAATCGGCGTTGCGGCTTTATACGCCGAGCTGCAACAGCGCGATGCGCCACTGGCGGCGCGTCTGCAGCCTAGCGATAAACAGCGCATCCTGCGCGGGCTAGAAGTGCTGGAGGCGACGGGCACGCGGCTATCGGATTGGCAAAAAATAAAACCACAAGCACCGCTCCAACAGGCGCATAAAATTTGGCTGCACCCAGATAGAGACTGGCTCTATGCGCGCTGCAATTTGCGCTTTGAGCAGATGATGCAAGGCGCGGCGATACAAGAGGTCGAGGCTTTGGCGGCGTTACGTCTCGCCCCCGATAGCTCGGTGATGAAAGCGCTCGGCGTGGCAGAGATTACCGCCTTTTTACAAGGCAGCCTGACCCGCGAACAAGCCATCGAGCAAGCCCAGCAAGCCACAAGGCGTTACGCCAAGCGGCAAATGACTTGGTTTCGCAATCAAATGGTCGGCTGGCAGAGCTTCTCTGAGAAAGATTACAACGATAACTATGATAAAATCTTTTCATTTATTTCAAAAAATAGCTTGACCACGAACTAATTATTGCTATTTTCGCTGCTTCACGAGGTGGCACCGCCATTTGGGTTGCGGTGCGCCCAATCACGTTTGGAGGCGGCTTTGGCCGTTAAGCTAAGATGGATAAACAATTAAACGGCGCGCAAATCGTTCTGCAATCTTTGCAGGACCATGGTGTGGAGCATATTTTTGGCTACCCCGGCGGCGCGGTCTTGCCGATTTACGATGAGATTTTCCAGCAGGAAAGCATCGAACATATTCTGGTGCGCCACGAGCAAGGCGCCACCCATGCGGCGGAAGGCTATGCCCGTTCGACCGGAAAATGCGGCGTGGTTTTGGTCACCTCCGGCCCCGGTGCCACCAATGCAGTCACCGGCCTGACCGATGCTTTGATGGACAGCATTCCGATGGTTTGCATCACCGGTCAGGTGCCGACGCATCTTATCGGCGGCGATGCGTTTCAAGAGGCCGACACAGTTGGCATCACGCGCCCCTGCACCAAGCACAATTATTTGGTCAAAGACGTCAATGATTTGGCGCGCATCATGCATGAGGCGTTTCAGGTTGCGACCACCGGTCGTCCGGGCCCTGTGGTTGTGGATATTCCAAAAGACATCCAATTTGCGCTCGGCCCCTATATGAAGCCAAAAGCGGTGAAGCACAAAAGCTATCAGCCGCAAATCAAAGGCGATATGGCCGCCATCAAGCAAGCGGTGGCGCTGATTGCCAATGCCAAGAAACCGGTATTTTATACTGGCGGCGGCATTATTAACTCTGGCCCGCAGGCCAGCCAATTGCTGCGCGAGTTCGTCAAATTGACGGGCTTTCCCATCACCTCCACCCTTATGGGCTTGGGCAGTTATCCTTCGGCCGATAAGCAATGGTTGGGCATGTTGGGCATGCATGGCACGTATGAAGCCAATTTGGCGATGCATGATTGCGACGTGATGATTAACATCGGCGCGCGCTTCGATGACCGCATCACGGGCACTTTGGATAAGTTCTCGCCGAATTCGAAGAAAATTCATGTCGATATTGATCCCTCGAGCATCAATAAAAACGTCATGGTCGATGTCGCCATTGTCGGCGATTGCGCGCATGTGTTGGAAGATATGCTGCGGGTTTATAAATCCGATGCGGTGACGCCCGATAAAAAAGCTTTGGCCAGCTGGTGGAGCGAGATTGAAGGCTGGCGCGATAGAAAATGCTTGGCTTACAAAAAAGACGAAAAAGCCATTAAGCCGCAATATGCGGTCGAGCGCCTGTATGAGCTGACCAAAGGGCCAGATACTTTCATCACCACCGAAGTGGGCCAGCACCAAATGTGGGCGGCGCAATATTATCGTTTCGAAGATCCCAATCGCTGGATGACCTCTGGCGGGCTGGGCACGATGGGCTATGGCATTCCAGCGGCCGTGGGGGTGCAAGTGGCGCATCCCAAAAGCTTGGTTATCGATATCGCTGGCGAGGCCTCGGTGCAAATGACCATGCAGGAGCTATCGACGGCGGTGCAATATCGCTTGCCGATTAAGATTTTCATCTTGAACAATGAATATATGGGCATGGTGCGCCAGTGGCAGGAATTGCTGCACGGCGGGCGCTATTCCAGCTCCTATTCGGAAGCGCTGCCAGATTTTGTCAAACTCGCAGAAGCCTATGGCGCCACGGGCATTCGAGCCCATACGCCCGGCGAGCTGGATGACGCCATTAAACGGATGGTCGATACACCGGGTCCGGTTATTTTCGATTGCGTGGTGACCAAAGATGAAAACTGTTACCCGATGATACCATCGGGCGCGGCGCATAATGAAATGCTTCTGGCCGACAGCGAAGGTCTGGATATCGAAGTTTCGGATGCGGGCAAAGCGCTGGTTTAAGGACGCGGAATAATCGGGCTTTTAACCACCCAATGAGTGCGCTATAGAAAGGCGCAAGAACGGGTGACTTGACCCGCTTTTTTGAGAAAGTTAAAGATGAGCGCAGAAAATCAAATTGAGCGGCATACGCTTTCCATCCTCGTCGATAATGAGGCGGGTGTTTTGGCGCGCGTCATCGGCCTGTTTTCGGGCCGTGGCTATAATATCGACAGCTTAACCGTGGCCGAGGTGGACGACCAAGAGCATATGTCGCGCATCACCATTGTGACTGTGGGCACGCCGCCGATTATCGAACAAATTAAAGCGCAATTAGGTCGTCTGGTGCCGGTGCATCGGGTGGTCGATTTAACCGTTGAATGCGAGAGCGTGGAGCGCGAATTGGCCTTGATTAAAGTGACCGGAAAAGGCGATGCGCGCGTCGAAGCGCTGCGCATGTCCGAGGCTTTCCGCGCCCGTGTGGTGGATGCCACGCCAGATAGTTTCGTGTTTGAGATTACTGGCAATACCGAAAAAATTGATGCTTTCATCGGGCTGATGAAACCGCTTGGCCTGCGAGAAGTGTCGCGCACGGGCGCGGCGGCTATCTCTCGTGGGCCGGAAGCTATGTAATTCGACATAATGAAAATTGAAATAATTTAAATTCTACGTAAACCCTAACCAGACTTTAAGGAATAGATGGATGGAAATGCTGTATGACCGCGATGCGGATGTAAACCTGATTAAAGGCAAAAAAGTAGCTGTGATTGGCTATGGTTCGCAAGGCCACGCGCATTTGCTAAACTTGCGCGATAGCGGTGTTACCGATATCTGCGTTGGCTTGCGGGCGGGCTCTGCCTCTGCCGCGAAAGCCGAAGCCGAGGGCATTGCGGTTAAATCCATCGCCGACGCCTCTGCTTGGGCCGATGTTGTGATGATTTTAACCCCCGATGAGCTGCAAAAAGACATTTACAATGCCGATATCGCGGAGAATATTCGCGAGGGCGGCACTTTGATGTTTGCTCACGGTCTGGCCATTCACTTCGGTCTTATCCAAGCGCGTCCTGATTTGGATGTGTCGATGGTGGCTCCCAAAGGCCCGGGCCACACGGTGCGTGGCGAATATGCCAAAGGCGGCGGCGTGCCGTGCCTTGTGGCGGTGGCGCAAGATGCTTCGGGTTCGGCGCGCGATTTAGCTATGTCCTACGCTTGTGGCGTTGGCGGCGGTCGTTCGGGCATTATCGAAACCACTTTCCGCGACGAATGCGAAACCGATTTATTCGGCGAGCAAGCTGTTTTATGCGGCGGCGTGGTCGAGCTGATTAAAGCTGGCTACGAAACGCTGACCGAGGCTGGCTACCCAGCCGAAATGGCTTATTTCGAATGCCTGCACGAAGTCAAACTCATCGTCGACCTGATTTATGAAGGCGGCATTGCCAATATGAACTACTCGATTTCCAACACCGCCGAGTTTGGCGAATATGTGTCGGGCCCGCGCGTGGTGACCTCTGAAACCAAAGCCGAGATGAAGAAAATCCTTGAGGATATTCAAACTGGCAAGTTTACCGATCGCTGGATGCAAGGCGGACAAGAAGAGATTAAAGAGTTCCGTAAAGTCAATGACGCGCACCCGATTGAAAAAGTCGGCAGTGATTTGCGCAGCAAAATGCCTTGGATTGCAGCCAACCAATTGGTGGACCAAAGCAAAAACTAAAGCTGACTTGAGCTATATATAAGGGCGGCCTCGACACGAGTGCCGCCCTTTTTGTTTGCGGCGATTACTGCAAGCGGAAGCCTTGAAACTTACTCACTTTGCCGAACTGCATTTCCGCGCCCTCGCGGCAATCATGGTTGGATTGGATGCGGGTTTCGGTTTGCCCCACATAGGTTAGCAGGGCTTGGCCCAAGGCATAGTCGCAAGGCCGCGCCACTTGGGCAGAAGATAAAACCTCTTCCCCGTCGCGATAGATAATTTGAACGCCGTCGATTAATTTAGACGCGCCTTGGCCAAGGCGACCCGCCTCGGACCCCACGACGGCGCCAAGCGCGCCACCGCCCGAAGAGCGATTGGAATCATTGCCAATGGCGGCCCCCAAAAGCCCGCCCACAACCGCTCCGACGCCGGACGCAATATCTCGGTTGCGCCGATTAGAGACGCTTACTTTGGCCGGTGTGACGGCGAGAATAGAGACGATTTTCACTTGCTGGCGCTGGTTCACTTCAGAGGCGGAAAAGGAGCCGGCTCTATTTTCTTCGCCAGGCGTGGCGCAAGCCGTGAGTAAAATAAGGCCACTAATGGAGAGACTTCGAAGCATGGGGTTTCCTCCTTCTAAAGGACGCAAAGGGTATCTTTTTCATCTTAGGGCGAAATAAATCCGAAGAGAAGTGTGCCGAGCAATGCCGCTTAAGGATGTACGGCGGGTTTGGGCCTGACATTGGGTCTGTCTTGCGGTCAGTTGCATTTCTTAGCGGCGGCCAAATCGTTGAGTTTGTTCATGCGAGCGCCTATTGCATATTGCTCGACTTCAGGGGCCTCGCTGACGTTAATGAAAAACAGAGGCACAAGCAAAAAAGTGCCAGCGATGCCGACGTTAATGTTGTACCTATTGATGCGACTACGCTCTAGTTGCAGATTGACCAAAGTGCGACCATGGGCGTTAAGTTCACTGTGAATATTAGCGCAAGACATTTGCCGATCAGAAGCATGGTTCGCTAAAATTGGGTTGGCGTAACGACCAGCGCAAGAAGCGAGGGTGAGGGAGGCCGCAAGGACAATCACAGTTTTTTTCATTTTTTGTTCCAATTCAGAGTTTTTTCAATAGTGCAAAAGTGGCAGCGCCGTTCCCAGCGCTGCCGGTTTTTTAACGTGAGCAAATAACGCGATATTGGCGCGGCGAATATATACCGCTCGTTAAACCGCTTAGCAGACCATTCAGGAATGTTTGTTCAGCTTCGACTGCAGCAACATTTCCTTTGCCGCCACAAATTTGTGCGGCATTAATTCTTTGGCTTTGGCCAATGCCGCCAACGAAGAATGTGCTTGCCGCATCTTTTGCTACGCGCGAACCACCATCGTCCAGAACAAATGTCTGTTTGGAACAAGCACTGACGCTAAGGGCTACGCCAATTGCGACGACAGGAAGTATCTTAGAAAATTTAGTCATTGGGATTTTCTCCTCTTATTGTTGTGCGGAAAACCTTCTTGGCTCGCCACTTTAATGTTGGAGTACAGTGTTTCAAAGCGTATGCTCGCAAACTTGGCTCCAACTCTCAAAAGCCTAGCAAACCAAAGCCTGCTGGCAAGAGAGCTATTGTCAAAATTAACGCTCCATTAATCTTACTGCTTTATAAAATTCTTCGTGAGCAGAGTTGAGTTCGCGCTTGTTTTCTCGTTCCCCATTGCTATGGTGAACGGGCCTAAAAATAAAAGAAAGGGTATTTAAAATGAAACTTCTATCTACTTCTCTCGTTGTCGCCAGTGCATTTGCAGTCGCGCTCGGCACTATGTCGGTCACGCCTGCGGAGGCCAAGAAACGCGAAAAATGTTACGGCGTCTCCAAAGCTGGCAAAAATGATTGCGCCGCCGGACCTGGCACAAGTTGCGCTGGCACCTCTAAGGTCGATTACCAAGGCAATGCTTGGAAATTTATCTCGGCCGGTAAATGCGAGAAAATCAAATTGCCGAAACAAAGCAACGGCATGCGTCGTCATGGCTCTCTGGAAGCGTTGAAACGCGACCCAGCTTAATCGCCTAGACGAATAATGACCGACCTTCCAGGCGCCATTGGCGTTGGTTTTAAGCCTTGTCATTTTCCCCATCTTCTCGCCTCTCAAGGGCCTGTAAGATGGGCGGAGGTGCATGCCGAAAACTATCTTATGGAAGGCGGCTCTATGCGGGCGCAGCTTTTTGAGTTGCGCTCGTATATGCCTATTTCGCTGCATGGTGTGGGGCTATCGCTCGGTGGCGCGCAAAAGCCCGATGCGGCGCATTTGGCGCGCCTGCGCGGTCTCATCGATGAATTGAAACCAGCACAATTTTCCGAACATCTGGCTTGGTCAACCCATGATTGGGATGGCAATGCTGCGTCTTCTGAGGGGGCGCCCAGTTTCGCAAATGACTTATTGCCGGTGGTCTATAGCCCTGAAACTCTGGCCCGTGTGGCGGCAAATATAGATGCTGCGCAACAGGCCTTAGGGCGCAAAATTCTCATTGAAAATCCATCGCTCTATCTCGCGGCGCAAGGGTGCGATAGCGCCGCGGCCGAAACCGATTTCCTCAGCGCTTTGGTGGCCCAATCTGGCTGCGGCTTGCTGGTCGATGTGAATAATATTTTTGTCACCTGCCACAACCTCGGCTGGGACCGCGAGGCCTATCTGCGCGGCCTGCCGCTGGCCGCCATTGGGGAAGTGCATTTGGCCGGTCACGCCAGCGACACGGACGCGGCTGGCACGCCGGTGCTTATCGACCATCATGGCGCGCCTGTGGCGCCTGAAGTTTGGGCGCTTTACGAAGATTTGCTCAAAGCCAGCGGCCCGCTGCCGAGCCTTATCGAATGGGACACAAATGTGCCGGAATGGCCTGTCTTGCAGGCCGAATGCGCCAAGGCAGAGGCGATTTTGACGCGTTTTTCGGGCGCCGAATCGCAGCCCAAGGAGAGCGTGGCATGAGCCAGAACAGCGAATTTTTTAATGCGCTCTTTGAGCCAGAAGCGGGCGTTCCGAGCGCTTTTTCGCATCCGCAAAAAGACCAAGAGGCCACCGCCCGATTTTCGATTTATCGCAATAATGTGGTGGTGTCGCTGAAGCAAAACCTAGCCGATGGGTTTCCGCTTCTCTTGAGTTTGCTGGGCGGCGAGGCGTTTGATGCGCTGGCCGATGCTTTCGTGCGCGCGCATCCGCCGCGCTCGCCTTTAATGTTTGCTTACGGCGAGGCGCTGCCCGATTTCCTGGGTCAGTTTCCACCGTTTGCCGAGCTGCCCTATGCGGTCGACGTGGCGCGCCTCGAGCTGGCGATGCGCAAATCCGCCCATGCCAAGGATGTGATGGCGGGCACTGATTTACATTTGCACGACGCCGATGCGCAAGGGTTGCAAATGGCGCCTTGCGTGCAATTGGTGACCTCGGTTTGGCCGCTGTATGATCTATGGCTTTTCTTGCAAGACCGCGCCGAGGCGCCTGAGGATATGAGCCTCGGCCAATCGCTCTTAGTCTATCGGACGCCAGATTATGAGATTGAATTGGCCTGTTTGCCGCCTGATGGCGTGGCGTTCATCATGGCTTTGCTGGATGGAAAATCGCTCTCCGCGGCGGTCTCGATGGACCCAGAGAAACCGCTTAGCCAAGCCGATGCGACGACATTATTGACACGCCTGATGGAAGCCGGGCTGGTGACAGCCATGCGCGACGTGAAACCTGAAACCAAAAAGAGGAATAAATAAAATGACGAAACTGCAACACATCTGGCGCGATGGATTAGCGCTTTATATCCGCTTTATGAATTATCTCGGCGCGGGGGCGGGGCAGTGGTTTCTTCCCCTAGCGGCGCGGTTTACCTTTGTCGCCGTTCGGGCTGGCTATTATTGGGCCTCGGCCATGACCAAACTTTCCGAAGGTATTTTTAGCCCTACATTGGGCGCTTATTATCAAATTCTGCCCAGCGTGACGGAAGCCGCGGAATACGATATTGAGGCCATTTCTATCTTTTTCACCCCGATTGTCTTGCTTGGCAGTTGGGCTGAATTTATTTTGCCGGCTCTCTTGCTGCTTGGCCTGTTCACCCGTGGCGCCGCTTTGGCGATGATTGGCTTTGTGATTGTGCAATCCCTGACCGATATTTGGGGCCATGGGGTCGAGGCGGCCACCATTGGGGCTTGGTTCGACCGCGGCTCAGATGCGCTTATTCTCGATCAGCGCCTGCTCTGGGTGTTTGTGCTTTCGGTTCTGGTCATCAAAGGCGGTGGGCGGTTGTCGCTCGATAATTGGCTGAACATCGACCGCAAAGCCTAAGGTCGTAAACCCCAATATTGCAAATCTTGCGTTGCAAAATTGCAATTTTGCATATTTGCAGCTAGACTATTGCGATTATGAGGGATTTAGATTGGGATGATTTACGGTTTTTTCTCGCGGTAGCTGCGGCTGGCAGTCTGTCGGCCGCCGCCCGCGAGCTCAACGTCAATACCACCACGGTGTTGCGCCGTATTGGCAATTTGGAAGAGGCGCTGGAAGCACGGCTTTTCGAGCGCCTTCGCAGCGGCTATACGCTCACCCAAGATGGCACAAGACTGTTGCAATCTTTGGAACCCGTTGACACCAGTCTTTCCTCTCTGCAAAGGGATTTCCAAGCTGATTCAGGGGCTTATGGCGGCATTGTGCGCCTTTCGGCCAGTGATGTGGTGGCCGGTGGGCTGATTGGCCCGGCGGTGCCCGAATTTTTAAAAAGCGCGCCCGATATTGCTCTCGATATTATCACTGACCCGAGTTTGTCGGGCCCCGGTGGGGCGCCCCGGGTGATGAATGTGCTGCGCGATGTCGATATTGCGCTGCGGCTGGCGCGCCCAACCCAAGGCGATATGTTGGCGCGCAAATTATGCGATGTCGCTTATGGCGTCTATGCGACGCCCGCCTATACCCGAAAATTTGGCCCAATTGACAGCTCCGGCGATTTATCGGGCCATCAAGTGGTTGCCTTTTCGGAGGAAGAGCGCCCCCTTGGCCCCGTATGGTGGCTCTCGCGGGCCGAAAAAAACGCCAAAGTGGTTATGCGCTCGTCGAGCGTCGCCACGCGGATGACGGCGGTTTTGGGCGGCGAGGCTTTGGCTGCTTTGCCCTGTTTCATCGCGCGCCCGCAAGCTGATTTGCAGCCGCTTATCGGGCCCGATATCGTGGGCAATTTAGAATTATGGTTGCTGACGCGCAGTGATTTGGCCCGGCTTGGCCATGTCCGCGCGGTGATGGATTTTTTAATCCAACATGTGGCCGCACAGGCGGCTCATTTGGCCGGTCGAGACGCAGGCTAGCTGACGAAAAAGGCTTGCCATGGCTGTTTTGCTTGGATAAACATGAAGAGTGATGATTTTTAACAGAGCTGGCAACGGCTCTTCCAAGAGGCGCGCGATGATGGCTCAGGCCAATTTTACAAAACCGTTGACCCCATTGCCCTTTGGCGATGTTGCGGCTTTGTGCGTGCCTTCGCGTGATGGCGGCAAACGGGTCGAGATACTGTCGCGGCCTAACGATTTACTTACCATCCTTCTCCTAACCTGCCCCTGAGATCGGACAGGCCACGCAAGGCGCGTTCTCAGGGGGTGATTTAGGACTAAAACCAATGGCAAATGTCGAAAAATAGCAGACAAAGCCCCTAAACGAAGGATGAAGAAATGAGCAATTCCATAAAACAAACAGGCGCCGCAAGCGACCGCATTTATATTTTTGATACAACCCTGCGCGATGGCGAACAATCGCCTGGCGCCAGCATGACTTTGGAAGAAAAACTACAAGTCGCAGAAGTGTTGGACACAATGGGCGTCGATGTTATCGAAGCCGGGTTCCCGATTGCCTCCAATGGCGATTTTGAAAGCGTCTCCGAAGTCGCCAAATTGGTCAAAAATGCCCAAGTCTGTGGCTTGGCGCGGGCTGGCTCGAAAGATATTGACCGCGCGGCCGATGCTTTGAAACACGCCAAAAACCCGCGCATTCATACTTTTATCTCCACCAGCCCGGTGCATATGAAGCATAAGCTGCAAATGGCGCCAGAAGACGTGATGGAAGCCATTGCGGCTTCGGTGGCACGCGCGCGCGACCATACCGATAATGTGGAATGGTCGCCCGAAGATGCGACACGTACCGAGCATGATTTCCTGTGTGCCAGCGTCGAGACCGCCATTAAAGCAGGCGCCACGACGATTAATATTCCCGATACCGTGGGCTATACGATGCCGCAGGAATATTTCGAGATGATTACCATGTTGCGCGAACGTGTGCCCAATATCGACAAAGCCATTCTCTCGACTCATTGCCATAATGATTTGGGGCTGGCGGTGGCTAACTCCTTGGCGGGGGTTCGTGCCGGTGCGCGTCAAATCGAATGCACCATTAACGGCCTTGGCGAGCGGGCGGGCAATGCCGCGTTAGAAGAAGTGGTCATGGCGTTAAACGTGCGCAATGATTTAATGCCGCAGTGGAGCCGTATCGAAACCGAGATGCTGTCTCGGGCCTCCAAATTGGTTTCTTCGGTCACAGCCTTTCCGGTGCAATATAATAAAGCGATTGTGGGCCAAAATGCTTTCGCCCATGAAAGCGGCATTCACCAAGATGGTATGCTGAAGAACAATCAGACCTATGAAATCATGACGCCGGAGAGTGTCGGGATTTCGCAAACCTCTTTGGTGATGGGCAAACATTCGGGGCGCCATGCGTTTCGCGATAAGATTAATAATCTCGGCTACCAATTGGGCGACAACCAATTGCAAGAGGCTTTCGTGCGTTTCAAAGAGCTGGCCGACCGCAAAAAACATGTGTTTGACGACGATATTATCGCCTTGATTGATGATGAAGTGGCCAAAGGTATCGACCGGATTAAGCTGGTTTCCTTGGCCGTTGTGGCAGGCTCGCATGGGCCGCAACAAGCGACGTTAAAGCTTGATGTCGATGGCACAGAATCGGAAGTGGAAAGCACAGGCGACGGGCCGGTGGATGCAACCTTTAATGCCATTAAGGCGTTGTTCCCGCATGAGGCGGATTTGCAGCTTTATCAAGTCCACGCGGTGACGCAAGGCACGGACGCGCAAGCCGAAGTCAGTGTGCGCTTGGAAGAAAACGGCAAAACCGTCATTGGCCGTGCGGCCGATACAGACACGATGGTCGCTTCGGCCCGAGCGTATATTAGCGCGCTGAATAAATTGTTGATTAAACGAGAAAAGCAGGCCCCAGATAGTCTGACTGCCTGATTGGTACTCTTTGAGAGGAATACACGATGTTAAATATGCTGCTTGCGATGTTCTCTGCCGACATGGCCATTGACCTTGGAACCGCCAATACGCTGGTTTACGTAAAAGGGCGTGGCATTGTTTTGAACGAGCCATCTGTGGTGGCCATCATCGAGCAAAACGGGCGCAACCGAGTATTGGCTGTGGGCGATGAAGCGAAAATGATGCTGGGGCGCACGCCGGGCAATATTAAAGCCATTCGTCCTATGCGCGATGGGGTGATTGCCGATTTTGATGTGACGGAAGAAATGATCAAACATTTCATTCGTAAAGTTCATAATCGTCGTAGTTTTGCCAATCCGCAAATCGTCGTCTGCGTGCCTTCGGGCGCCACGGCGGTGGAGCGTCGTGCGATTCAAGAAAGCGCCATGTCGGCGGGTGCGCGTCGTGTGTTTCTCATCGAAGAACCTATGGCGGCCGCCATTGGCGCCGGTCTTCCCGTCACCGAGCCGACGGGGTCTATGGTTATTGATATCGGTGGTGGCACGACGGAAGTTGCGGTCTTGTCTCTTGGCGGCATTGTTTACTCGCGTTCGGTACGTGTGGGCGGCGATAAAATGGACGAAGCGATTATCGCCCATATTCGCCGCAACCATAATTTGCTCATTGGCGAGTCGAGCGCGGAGCGGATTAAAAAAGAAGTTGGCTCAGCCATGATGGCGCCGGGCGAAGAAGGCCAAACGGTCAGCCTGAAAGGCCGCGATTTGATGAACGGCGTGCCGCGCGAAGTGGCGATTACCCAACGCGAGATTGCCGAAAGCCTCGCCGAGCCCGTCGGTGCCATTGTCGAGGCCGTCAAAGTGGCGTTGGAAGCGACCCCGCCTGAATTGGCTGCAGATATTGTCGACAAAGGCATTGTCATGACCGGCGGCGGTGGCTTGCTGCATAATCTCGACGCTTATTTGCGCGAAGCCACGGGCTTGCCCGTGTCGATTGCCGATGAAGCTTTGTCCTGTGTTGTGTTGGGAACGGGGCGTGCGTTGGAACATATTAAAACGATGAAACACGTGCTGTCTGCCGCCTATTAGGCGAGAATCTGAGGGGATAAATTGGCGAAAATTGGCGGCGGAGTTAGCGAAACACGCTTTGTCAGCACAACGGGTATTGCCTTGTTATGTGTGCTGGTGGGGGTGTTATTGCTGTTTTCCCTGCCGCGCGACGACCCGCGGGTCACGCAAATACGCCAGGCCGCTTTTGATGTTTTCATGCCGATAATGGATACTTTGGGGCGCCCCTTTGTGGCGCTTCGCGAAACCACCTTAGAAGTCTCTGAGCTAGGCGGGCTGCGCGACGAGAACCACCGTTTGCTGGCAGAAAACCAAGCGCTGCGGCTTAAAATCAATGAAATGACCCAATCGCAATTCCTGATGCAGCAATATCGCGCTTTGTTGGATTTGCCACCGGAGCCGGGGCTTGAGCTATTGCCCGTGCGGGTGGTGGCCGATCTATCTAGCCCATTTGTCAAAACCTTGGTCGCCAAGGGCGGCGAAAATATTGGCATTGAAGCTGGCTTGGCGGTCATTGGCACCAATGGGTTGATCGGGCGGGTGATTTCAAGCGGTCAGCAATCTTCGCGTATTTTGCTGCTGACAGATTTTAACAGCAATATTCCTGTGGTGGCTTTGGCCAGTGATGTTCATGCGATTTTGGCGGGTCGAAATAATGCCTCGCCAGAGCTACAATTTATCCCGCGCAAAGCCGAGCTGAAAGATGGCGACTTGCTGGTAACCTCGGGTCGAGGCGGGCGTATCCCCATTGGTTTGCCGGTCGGTCTGCTGCGTTTAGACGCTGATGGCGGCGTGCCCAAAGTTGAACTTTTAGACGATGTAAAAGGGCTTATTCATGTCCGCGTTGTCAAAAGCGCTCAGATAGAAGCCCCCCCGGATATCGACCCGTCGGCGCGGAAAGGGCGATAATGACCCCCTTGCGACGACCCGATGTTAGCGCCGCAGATGGTGGTTCTTTATGGCTGGTCCCCTATGCCGTTTTGGCCGGCTTCATTTTGCTCGACGGCCTGCCGATCGACTATCAATGGCTGGGCCGTATTGAGCTTGGCCTGTATTTCGTACCGATTTTTTTCATTGCCATTTCGCCAAGTGAGCGTGATTTCGCGCCCTTTGGCATTATCTTGCTTGGCCTCGTCAATGATGTCTTGAGCGAGGCACCGATTGGCTATTGGACTTTCCTATTTGGTCTATTCTACCTTTTGGCGATGGGGCAAAGGAGCCTGTTGCAAGAGGCACGCCTTGGCGCCATATGGGCTAATTTTCTCGTGCTATGTGTCGCGACTTACCTAGCTGGCTATTTTATCGGCCTGCTGCGCGCAGACATGGCCATTGGCCTTGGCGTGTATTTTTCGTCGGCCTTTGTGACCAGTCTATTTTTTCCGCTGCTTTATATTCCCCTCGCTTGGTTGGAAACCGGAGCTTTATCGGCGTCTCTTCTCAGGAGAGATGAGTAATGGCTCTGTTTGAAAATGAAGCTGGATTATTTTCGCGTCGCCTATTTGTTTTGGGCGCCACGCAAGCCAGCCTATTTGCTCTATTGGCCGGACGGTTGCAATATTTGCAAGTCTCGCAATCGGCAAATTACGAGACTTTGGCGGAGGCGAACCGTGTCAATATTTCACAGCTAACGCCTGCGCGTGGCCTTATCACCGACCGCCAAGGCACGCTTTTGGCCGATAATGACCGCAAGCTTTTGGTGGAACTCGTGCCCGAACAAATACGCGATTTAGACGGCACGCTAGCGGAGCTGCAAGAACATTTAGGCTTATCGAACGGGCGCCTGCGTGAATTACGCCGAAAAATAAAGCGCGGGCCTTCCTTCAAAGCCATCACCGTGGCCGAGGATGTCGACTGGGATGCCTTTGCCGCGATTAACTTACGGCTACCATTTTTGCCAGGTGTGGCGCCCCGCACGGGCGAGAAACGAATTTATCCAGAAGGCGAAACTTTGGCGCATGTGGTGGGCTATGTGGGTGATAAAACAGCGGCTGATTTGCGACGCATGGGGCGCATTGTCGGCGATACCGTGGGGCGCAGCGGCGTCGAGCGCGAGTTTGAGCGCGACTTGCGCGGCACCGCCGGGGTGCGCCATGTAGAGGTAAATGCGCGCGGGCGCAATGTGCGCGAGCTGGAAACCACGCCCGGAAAACCCGGACAAAACATTACTCTGTCCATTGACGTGGCGCTGCAAAGAAAACTATCGGAGCGTTTGAACGGCCACAGCGGCTCGGCGGTGGTGATGGATATTGAAACGGGCGAGCTGCTGGCCATGGCCTCTGTGCCGTCCTTTGACCCCAATGGGTTCTCGCGCGGGGTAGAGGCGAGCACTTGGGAAAAAATGCTGGTGGCCGAGCGCAAACCGCTGATGAATAAAGCCATTCGCGGGCAATATTCCCCGGGCTCGACTTTTAAGATGCTCGTTGCCTTGGCCGCTTTGGAAGAAAAATTAGTCGCGCCCGAAGATGAAATAAACTGCTCGGGCGTGTATCCTTTTTCGGGCGAGAAGTTTCATTGCTGGCGCCCAGAGGGGCATGGCCAAGTCAATATGGTGCAGGCGATTGAGCGCTCCTGCGATAGTTATTTTTACGACTTGGCGTTGAAAGTCGGCATCAATCGCATTGAGGCGATGGCGCGTCGGTTTGGCTTAGGCGCGGCAACGGGCATTAATCTTTTGGGCGAGAAAAACGGCACGATTCCGGGCCGCGATTGGAAACGCGCCAATTATGATACCGGCTGGCGCGCGGGGGAGACGGTGATTACCGGCATCGGCCAAGGCTATTTGCTTACCACGCCCCTGCAATTGGTGGTTATGACGGCGGCGCTGGCCAATGGCGGAAAGCTGGTCACACCGACACTGCTCGCGGGCCAAAGCGCACAAGCCCAGCCCCGCCCCATTGGCGTGGCGCCAGAGCATCTGGCGATTGTGCAGCAAGGCATGTATCGCGCGGTCAATAAGCCAGATGGCACGGCCTATGCGTCGAGCCTATTGATTGGCAATCAGCGGATGTCGGGCAAAACGGGCACGGTGCAGGTTCGCCGTATTTCTCTTACCGAGCGCGAGGAGGGGGTCATCCCCAATTCGGAGCTGGACTGGCATTTGCGCGACCATGCGCTGTTTGTCGGTTATGTGCCGCATCGGGCGCCGCGCTATGCCATCTCGGTGGTCATTGAACATGGCGGCGGCGGCGGGCAAGTGGCGGCGCCCATCGCACGCGATATTATGGTCGATTTATTGCGCTCGCAAGAAACGCCGCCCCCGCCCGCGACACCAACGCCTAAAGCCGCGGCCTCTGCCAATCCAGGGGAAAGCTCATGAGCCATTCAAATTCGTTCAATCGAGAAGGCCTGCTAGAGCCTTTCAACAATCTGCATAAGCCGTTGTTTTTCTGCGTCGGATTATTGGGGCTCATCGGCGTGGTGGTGCTTTATTCGGTGGCGGGCGGCGATTTTTCGCCCTGGGCGTGGCGCCACGGCGTGCGCGTTGTGGCTGGCTTAGCCCTGATTTATTTTATTTCGACTTTGGAACTCAGAACTTTCTACGTTTTGGCCTATCCGGTTTTTGGGCTGGTGCTGATTTTATTGGTCGGCGTAGAGCTATTTGGCGCAAGGCATATGGGTGCGCAGCGCTGGCTCGATTTAGGCTTTATGCAATTGCAGCCATCCGAGTTTATGCGCCTCGCTTTGGTGCTGGCCTTGGCCCGGTTTTATCACCGAATTCATCAAAACGATGTTTCGCATCCGCTGAACCTCATTGTGCCGCTAGCGATGATTGCCGTGCCGTGCATGTTGGTGCTGAACCAACCAGACTTGGGCACGTCGATTATGCTGGCCGGGGCGGGCTTGAGCGTGGTGTTTTTGGCTGGCGTGAATGTGCGCTATTTTATGGCTGGCAGCGTCGCCATTATCGCCGCCATTCCGATTGTTTGGCAAAATATGCTGACCTATCAAAAAGAACGCGTCTTGGTGTTTTTAAATCCAGAACGAGACCCGCTGGGGGCTGGCTATCATATCATTCAATCGAAAATCGGCATTGGCTCGGGCGGTGTGTTCGGCAAGGGACTGGCACAAGGCACGCAGAGCCAGCTTAACTTTTTGCCAGAGCGTCATACCGATTTTATCTTCAGCAATTATGCCGAGGAAATGGGCTTCATCGGCGCGCTCGCCTTATTGGCCTTATTCCTGCTCACCTTGTTTTTTATCTTTCGAATTGCCAATCAAATGCGCCACACATTCTCGCGTTTGGCCGTCGCCTCTATGGGGTTTTCCATCTCGATTTATGTGCTGGTTAATTTAGCCATGGTGATGGGCCTCGCGCCTGTGGTTGGCGTGCCCTTGCCATTTGTTTCCTATGGCGGGACTTCGCTCTTGACCTTTATGATGAGTATTGGCGTTATATTGGCAATGGAAAGACAAACCATGGCAGATCTTTCCAAATAGGGGCAGGTGGCCAGAAAGCTAAATTTACCTTGGGGGGCATCATGTTAAAGAAAAGAGTTTTACCAGCTTTTGGCGGGCTTATCGCCCTGGTTATCATTATCGTTTTGGCGCGGACCTTTACCCCCGCCGCTGAGCTGGGCGCGGCACAAGGTTTTGACTTTGCGCCCGATAGCGACCGCGTCGCCAGATTGATGAGCGAATCCGTGCGTTATAAAACCATTTCCTATGGTCGCGATAAACCCACCTCGAGCCAAGCCCTCTTGGCCTATCATGACTATCTCGAGAAAAATTTCCCCAATGTGCATAAAACCATGACCCGCGAAGTGGTTGGCGATTATTCGCTGCTCTATACATGGGCGGGAAGCGAGTCGGTCTCGGACGCCAATAAACCGGTTATTTTTCTCGGCCACCTAGATGTCGTGCCGGTCATTCCGGGCACCGAAGCGGATTGGAAACAACCGCCGTTTAAAGGCGTGATTGCCGATGGCTTCATTTGGGGCCGCGGGACGTTGGACAATAAAGTCAATATCGTCGGTCTGTTGGAAGCGGCCGAAAATATGCTGGCGCAGGGGCTGCGCCCCAAGCGCACAATCTATCTGGCTTTCGGCCATGATGAAGAACAAGGCGGTATCGATGGGGCTTTGGAAATGGCCAAAGTGCTGGAAGCGCGCGGCATCGAAGCCGAGTTTCTCATCGATGAAGGCGGTCTGGTCACCCAAGGCATTGTGCCCGGCGTGGCGCCTTTGATGGCGGTCATCGCTCCGGCCGAAAAAGGCATTGTGACTTTGCAGCTGAAAGTGGTTGGCAAAGGCGGCCATTCTTCGGTGCCGCCCGTGCAAACCTCGATTGGCATTCTGGGCGCCTCGATTGCCGCATTGGAAGCCAATCAGTTTCCGCGTGATTTTTCGCACACCCAAAGTTTTCTCGAATCCGTGGCCGATGACATGCCTTTCGTCAATCGCATGGTGATGAAAAACCTATGGCTGTTTAAACCCATTGTGATGAGCCAGCTGGAAAACGATACGCAAATTCAAGCGGGCATGCGCACCACCACGGCGGCGACGATGATTTCTGGCGGCATTAAAGCCAATGTGCTGCCGATTGATGCCTCGGCCAAGGTTAATTTCCGCATTCTGCCGGGCGAGACGCCCGACACGGTGCGCGAGCGCGTTATTCAGGTGATTAACGATTCCCGCGTCGAGGTTAGTTTTGACGGCTCGGGCCAACGCGGCATGGGGCCTTCGCCCGTCAGCCCGCAGTCGGGCTATGGTTGGGAGGCCCTGACAACGGCCATTCGCGATACTGCGGCGCCCGAACGGATTATCATTGCGCCACGCCTCTTGGTGGCTGCCACCGACACGCGCCATTACCGCGCGCTGACGCCAAACCATTATCGGTTCACCTATATGCAATTGGGCGCCAGTGATTTGGGCGCCATTCATGGCACCAATGAGCGCATCAGCGTTGCGACGCTAAACGATACAGTGCGGTTTTTCTTCCGGATGATGTCGCGTCTCTAGGCTTTGCTTAAGCCAGTAAAACGTCGAGCGCGCCTTTTTCTTCGAGCGCATACAGGTCATCGCAGCCACCGATGTGGGTGCCGTCGATGAAAATTTGCGGCACGGAGGTTTTGCCACTGGCCCGACCTTGCATGGTGCTGCGTTGGTTGGGCTCGCGGGTCAGGCTGGTTTCTGTATAGCCCACGCCTTTTTGCTCCAGCAGCTCTTTTGCGGCATGGCAATAGGGGCAGGTGGTGGTGGTATAAATCTCAATTTTAGCCATAAAAACTCCTAGCCTTATTTTTAGGCAAAACAAGGCTCTGCGGCAAGGCGAATTAATTTCGCTTAATCGCCGTCCCATTCCTCGGGTTCCAAATCATAGGCGTAATCTGCAATATCAAATGGTTGGTTTTGAACCTTGGTCTCGGTAAAAAACTGCACCGCATAAATCGACACAGCGCCAAATCGGGTTTCGCCGCGCATCTCTAAAGGGGCGGCAAAGCGGGTGTCGGCGATGCGGCCATAATGCGCCTCGACGGGCGGAAACTCAGCGGCGCGCTCGAGGCTGCGTCGTGAATAGCCAGCAATCGGCGTCCATAAGACTTGGCAAGATAAAGCCGCGATTTGGCTCGGGTAGTCATGCTCACTCGGGGCTATTTCGCGTCCGGCAAGAAGCGTCAGGGTGGCATGGCGGCGGCCATCGAAAATCTGCTGCTCGCCGTGGCAGGCATCGATGAGCTTATCTGTTTTCAAGGGCGCCAACATCGCCACAAATGGGTCTGTGGTGCCTTTGCCAATGCTGTTTATGTCCACTTGGCTATCTGATTGGGCGTTGGGCGGGCGGGTATAGCCCGAGATAAATTCAACCGGCGCGCCGTCGCGATAGCGCATCGAAGAGGCGCTTATCCCGTCGTCATTGGCCCAGCTTAAATCGAGGTGGGTGGGCACAAATTGCCCGGCTTCCAGCTCCCCATAGGAAGTTGCGACGACATGCGAGTTAGAGGCAATATGGCCCAGACCCGCGGGCGCGATATGGGCGCTGACGCGATAGGTTTTGGGCGATACATCGAGTTGTACCTCCACTTTGCTGAGCAAGATGCCGCCGGCGTAAATGCGATATTCGGCCGAGAAATACCGCAAGTCTTGCGCAGCCGTAGCAGCCGGCGCAGCCAGATAAAAGCTTGCGGTTAAACAAAGCCAGATGGTGCGGCGTAGGAAACTCTGCCTCAAGTGGCTTGCGCTTTTTCAATATCGGCAGATAGGGTGCGCGACGCCAACCAATAATGCGCACCGCCCCAGATGCCAATCACCGCCATACAGGCCAAAGCATAGCCCAGCCCTTGCGGCCCATAGACGGGCGTAAATTGGTCGCTTAAATAGCCAACGCTCAGCGGGCCAACCCCCAGCCCGATAATATTATTGATGCACAACATGATGGCCGAGGCGAGCGAGCGCATTTCCGGTTTCACCAGAGTATGCAACATGGCCAATGTGGGACCAAAATACAAAGCGCCGACAAACAGGGGCAGGGTCAGCCAAACCAAGGCGAGGAGCGTGTCGGTGGTCAAATAGCCGACAATCGACAAAGGTGCCACGCCCATGGTGACCAGCGCCACCAACCAGAGGTTCCAACGCACGTCGCGCTTGCCAAGCTTATCGGCGAAAATGCCGCCAAAAGCCGTGCCTAGCCCGCCGCCAATGCCAATCATAATGGCCAGCACGCCGCCCACTTGGGTTGCGCTCATGCCATGTACCCGAATGAAATAGCTCGGCAACCAAGCCACCGCGCCATAGCCCACGGTAATCACCAGCGTCGAGGCGATGATGAGCTGACGGATGGATTTTGTGTGCCACATATAGGCAAAAGTTTGCGCCAAAGGCGGCGCTGTGCCGCTGGTTTTATTATCGCTCATGCCCCGCGGCGGGTCGCGCAAGGTAAACCAAGCCAATACCGCCAAGGCCAAACCCGGAACCGCCACCACTTGCACCGCCACGCGCCAGCCATAGGTGTCGCCAATATAGCCGCCCACAAGAAAGGCCGCGAAAAGGCCGATGTTAATGCCCAACGCAAAAACCGCCAAAGGCGCTGCGCGGTCGGCAGGGCCATACATATCGGCAATAATCGCGTGCGACGGCGGGCTGGTGCCAGCTTCGCCCACGCCCACGCCGACGCGGGCCAATAGCAGCTGCACATAGTTTTGCGCCAGTCCACAAACGAACGTCATGACCGAGAAGAGGGTTAGCGACGCAATGATGATTTTCTTGCGTGACATGCGGTCGGCCAAATAAGCGATGGGAATGCCCAAAGTCGCGTAAAACACGCCAAAGGCAGGGCCGGTTAAAAGGCCCAATTGGGTGTCGGATAAATCCATATCGGTTTTAATCGATTGCAATAAAATGGCGACGATTTGACGATCGACATAATTAGCCGTGTAAATCAGCGTCAGCAGGCCCACGGTATAGGCTTTTAGGCCGCGCGAAAAGAGCGGCTCTGGTGATAGCACCGGTGCCTCGGAGGCGTTAGGATTTTTCATTATTTTCGGTTCCGTGTGAAGATATTAGCGTTTTCATTGCGCCCGCGAATGGCGAAGCTGGTTCGGATGATAACCCAGGCTATCGCCCAAAATAAGACGAGCTGACCAAAGCTGGTTTTTAACACGCCGCTGAGGATGGTAAACACAGTGGCGCCATTTTGCCAAAAATGAAGCCCGACTTGCGATAGCGTTAAAGCCACCAAAGCGGCTTGCAGGGCCAATAAATAAGGCCGTGTTTTGCGTCGGCTTCGGGTGCCCCACACAAGGGCGCAAATCAAAAGAACAACGCTGCTGGCGATGTCTGGCGGGAAAGCAAAAAGATCGAACCAAGGGGTCATAGAGCACCTATTCTTTTGAAATACTGCCCCAAAGCCAAAATCGGGTCAACTATAGCTTATTGCCAGCCGCCTAAATCGCGTTTTGCGAGAGTGGCCAGTAGGTCGATAGAGCTTGGCGTCTCATTGAGGCAGGGCACGGTGGTAAAATGCGTGCCGCCGGCTTGTTTAAACTCGGCTTGCAGCTCGAGGCCAATCTCTTCCAACGTCTCGACACAATCGGAAATGAAACCTGGCGTCACGACGGCAATTTTTTGAGTGCCCGCTTCGGCCATTTCCACCACGGTTTTATCGGTATAGGGCTGCAACCATTGGGTGGGCCCGAAACGCGATTGGAAGGTCAGTTTAAGCTGCGTCTCGTCCATGCCCAATTTCTCGCGCAACAGGCGCGCCGTCTTGGCACAATGGCAATGATAGGGGTCGCCTTTATCAAAATAGGCCTGCGGCAGACCATGGAAAGAGGCGATAATCACCTCGGGTTTCCAATCCAGCGTGTCGATATGGGCAGTGACCGATTGGGCCAAAGCCTCGATATAGGCAGGATGGTCATGCCATGGCGCGGCCGTGCGAACGGCGGGTTGCCAGCGTAATTTCAACAGCGTGCGGAACACTTCGTCATACACACTGGCCGATGTGGTGGCGCTATATTGCGGGTAGAGCGCCATAATAGAAATGCGCTCGCAGCCGGCTTTTTTCATCGCGTCAATTTTATCTTCGATGGAAGGCGCGCCATAGCGCATGGCATAATCGACCTGCATGCCATCGCCCAAAACCTCTTGTAAAGCTTCTGCTTGGCGACGGGTGTAATAGCGCAAAGGGCTTTCATCGCTCTCTTGGCGCCAAATTTTAGCATAGGCTTTGGCCGATTTTTTTGGCCGCGTGTTTAAAATAATACCGCGCAAAATCGGCTGCCAGATGAGCGGCGAGGCTTCAATGACGCGGCGGTCGCTGAGAAATTGTTTGAGGTAAGGCCGCAAGCCTTTTTTGTCCGGGCTGGTGGGCGTGCCAAGATTGACCAGCAAAAGGCCGGTTTTTCCAAAAGCAACGCTCGGGTGAGAATTGGGCAGCATGCGGGGCTATTGCGCCGCAGGGGCGGCAGATACGCCAGGCAGCTCGCGCGAAATTTCCAAATAAGCCCAAACCTCAGACACCGCTTCAACGAGGTTTTGCAGCATCTCGTCATCATGCAAAGGCGTCGGCGTAATGCGCAAACGCTCGGTGCCGCGCGGGACGGTTGGATAATTAATCGGCTGAATATAAATATTATGCTCGTTCAACAAACGGTCGGAGGCGGCCTTGCACAACACAGGGTCACCAACCATCAGCGGCACAATATGGGTTTGCGAACGCAAAACCGGCAAGCCTGCTTTTTCGAGCTTATTTTTCAACGTCTCGGCGCGCTCTTGATGGCGGGTGCGCAAAGCCTGTCCCACATTGGATTGTTTAATCAGCTGCACGCTTTTAATCGCGCCCGCCGCAATGGCTGGCGGCAAAGAGGTGGTGAAGATAAAGCCCGGTGCAAAAGAACGGATGGCATCCACCAAATTGCGATTGCCCGTAATATAGCCGCCCATCACGCCAAAGGCTTTGGCCAAGGTGCCTTCAATCACATCGATACGATGCATGAGGTTGTCGCGCTCGGCAATGCCGCCGCCGCGGGCGCCATACATGCCCACGGCATGCACTTCGTCCAGATAGGTGAGCGCGCCGTATTTTTCGGCCAGGTCGCAAATCTCTTCGATTGGCGCAATGTCGCCATCCATCGAATAGACGCTTTCGAAAACAATCAGTTTCGGACGCTCTGGCGCGGCGTCGCGCAACAAGCTCTCGAGATGGTCCACATCATTATGGCGCCAGATTAATTTGCTGCAGCCGCTTTGGCGCACGCCTTCAATCATCGAGGCATGGTTCAACTCATCCGACAGAATAAGGCAATCGGGCAAGAGTTTGGCCAGTGTCGAGATGGTCGCTTCATTGGAAATATACCCGGAGGTAAAAACCAGCGCGGCGGGTTTATCGTGCAGGTCGCAAAGCTCATTTTCCAGCTCCACAATCATGTGGTGGGTGCCCGAAATATTGCGCGTGCCGCCGGCGCCTGTGCCCATTTCGTCAATGGCGGTTTTCATGGCCGTCATCACTTCTGGGTTTTGGCCAATGCCGAGATAGTCATTGGAGCACCAGACGGTTATTTCGCGATGCGGTGTGGTGGAATAATCGATCGCACGGGGAAACTGGCCGGCGCGGCGCGCCAGATCGGTAAAGACGCGATAGCGGCCCTCTTCATGCAAAGAAGCCAACGCGTCATCGAGATGTTTGTCGTAATCGACGGGCATATCGGGTCACCTTTAAAACTGCCATATACCTAGACTATTTAGGCCGAAAAGGCCAGTCTCGCTAGGGCAGGAGCCTATTTGCCGCAGTTTTTGTTTTATTCGCCGTCTTTGCGAACGAAGGTGACGGCGAAATATTCTTTCGCATCAAACAGGTCTTTAGGCTCCCCTGGGCCTTCAATCATCATGTAACGACGAGGCGTAATTTGCCCTTCCATGCGATATCCCCGCGCGCTCATATTGCGGCGGTGAAATTCCATGGCAGCCGGCGTAAATTCCTCAGCAAGAACGGTAATGCGCTCGGGTTGCTTCGTTTCTTCAGCCATTTTAGCCCCTCTAAAGTTTTATATCTCTAATAGAATTAAGGCCTCGACACGCAAATGTCGAGGCCTGCTATTCTCTTTTAGGTGGCTTTTATTTTAATAGCCACCCAAATCCGCATAGCGCGTGCGGTGGAAATTTGTGTCGCCCAGCATTTGTGCCTGCACACGGGCGCGTTTCATGAATAAGCCCATATCCACGGCGTCGGTCATGCCAATGCCGCCATGCATTTGCACGCCTTCATTGGTGATAAGGCGCAAGGCATCGCCAACGCGCGCTTTCGCCAGACTGGCCGCGCGCGGGGTATCATTGCGCCGCTCTTCCAATGCCGAAAGGGCATCGAGAAGCACCGATTGGCAGATTTCCACTTCGCAGAATAATTCTGCCGCGCGGTGTTTCAAAGCTTGGAACGTGCCAATGATAACGCCAAATTGCTTGCGCTCTTTAAGGTAGTCCAAAGTCGTATCAAACACGGTTTCCGCGCCGCCCAACATTTCAGCCGCCAAACAGACGCGGGCCAAATCAAGGCTGCTTTCCAGCTCGGCATTGGCGCCGCCAAGGCTGCCCAAGAGCGCTTCTGCGCGCACGCTCACATTGGCAAAGGAAACACTGGCCGCATTGCGGCTATCGACCATATGATTGCGGGTCACGCTCACGCCCTCGGCTTTTGCATCGACGAGGAACATCGATAGGCCTTGCGCGTCGCCAGCTGCGCCGCTGGTGCGGGCAACCACGATAAGCGTGTCGGCAATATGGCCATCGATTACGAATTTCTTATCGCCGTTCAGGGTAAAGCCGTCGCCAGATTTCTCTGCCGCCATCGCCGTGTTCAACGGGTTGTGATGATTGGTTTCTTCCAATGCCAAAGCGGTCAGCGTTTCGCCAGAAGCTATTTTCGGCAAGAGAGCGGATTTTTGTTCATCCGAACCCGCGGCCATAATCAGGCCCGCGCCCAAAACTGCGGTCGAATAAAGTGGCGAAGCGGCCAACGTGCGCCCCGCTTCTTTCATCACAATGCCAAGCCCCATGGGGCCAAAGCCTGTGCCGCCGTATTCTTCCGGAATTAAAATGCCAGCAAACCCCAGCTCGACGATTTGCTTCCACACGTCTTTATCATAGCCATCGGCGCTTTCTTCATCGCGCAATTTGCGCAAATTAGCGACCGGCACTTGTTCGGTGAAAAAGTCCTTCGCCATATCTCGCAGCATGGTTTGTTCTTCGGTAAGCACGAATGCCATAGGATATTCCTTCTTAAATCAAAGTTTTGTTGTTTTCGTCGCTTACGCGTCCGGCAGACCCAGCACCCGTTTGGCAATCACGTTCAGCTGCACTTCCGATGTGCCGCCTTCGATAGAATTGCCTTTCGAGCGCAACCAAGAGCGGGTCACGGCCAGCTCTCGTTTGTCAAAACCCTCGCCTTCCCAACCCAGCGCTTGTGTGCCCATGAGGTCGAGTAGCAGCTCAAAACGGCGCTTGTTCACTTCGGTGCCATAATATTTAAACATAGAGGCGGCCGCGCCCATGCCTTGTCCGGCTTTGGCTTCGGCTTCGGCGCGTTTCAGCGTCAGGCCAAAAGCTTGCTGGTCCATTTTATGGTCGGCCACGGCTTGGCGAATGCTTGGATCGGCGATTTTATCGCCCTCGGCGCCAAAGTTTTCTTTCGCCACAGCTTCCATGCCACCCATGGAGGCCGCGCCTGCGCCCATGCCCATGCCAGAAATCATGCTGCGTTCATGCTCGAGCAAACGCTTGGCAATGGTCCAGCCTTTGTTCAGCTCGCCGACGAGGTTTTCTTTCGGCACTTTCACATCGGTCAGGAAAGTCTCGCAAAACGGCGAGGCACCGGAGATTAATTTAATCGGGCGCGCTTCCACACCAGCATCATCCATATCGATAAGCAGGAAGGAAATGCCGTCGTGTTTGACGGAAGTATCGGTGCGCACAAGGCAGAAAATCCAATCGCACTGGTCGGCGTAAGAGGTCCACACTTTCTGGCCATTGACCAGATAATGATCGCCCTTGTCTTCGGCTTTGGTTTGCAGTCCAGCCAAATCAGAGCCCGCACCGGGTTCGGAATAGCCTTGGCACCAGCGAATTTCGCCACGGATAATTTCGCCAAGATATTTTTTCTTCTGCTCTTCGCTAGCAAATTCCAGCAAAGCTGGGCCAAGCATCCATAGGCCAAAGCTGGTCAGGGCAGGGCGCGCTTTAATGCGGCCAAGCTCTTCTTGCAGCACTTTGTTTTCTTGCTTCGACAGGCCGCCGCCGCCATATTCTGCCGGCCAAGTTGGCGCGGTCCAGCCACGGCTGGCCATATTATCCATCCAGGTTTTTGTATCTGGGTTTGGGTATTTCGCTTGGCGGCCGCCCCATGGCATTTCGCGTTCTGGCATTGGGGTACGCATCGAGGCGGGGCAATTTTCTTCCAACCAAGTGCGGGTTTCTTCGCGGAAACTATCAAGAGCTGTCATGTCATTTTCTCCAATTTATATATCTGCCAAAAGAATAGCACGGCGCGGGAGTGCCGCAAGTGATTCAATATTTCGCTTGCGTGGCATCTGGCCGCAGTTTTAGCGCCATAAAACGCAGCGTCCCGCCTAAGGCATTTGAAAACCGTCGAGGTTGGCTCCCGTTCCGGTCGTGACATGGCGTTTTATCGGCTCGCCTTTGGCATAGCTGAGCAAAGATTTGGCGATGCTTTCATAGCGTCCCCTATCGGCGCCAAATGTATGCGCGGCGCTATGCGGCGTCAGCAATACATTGTCGAGCGACAGAAAATCATGGCGGCTGCCCTGATACGGCCCGCCTCTATCGGGGTCGGCTTCGGCGTCGGTAATATTGGTGGGATAACGATACCATGTGTCCAAAGCGGCCCCGCCGATTTTACGGTTTGAGAGCGCGTCAAACAGGGCGTCTTCCTCGATAACTTCGCCGCGGGCGACATTGATAATATAGGCGCTGTCTTTCATCGCCTCAAAAGCGGCGGCATCTATCATGCCTTGTGTTTGGTCGTTTAAATCACAGGTTAAAATAAGATAATCGCTTTGGCCGAGCAATTTCGGCAAGTCTTTTTGCGTGCCAATCCAGTCCAGCGGCGCAGGTGTGGTTTCGCGCACACTGCGGGCGATGGCCGAGACCTGCATATCAAAAGCATGGGCGCGCGAGGCGACCGCTTTGGCGATGTCGCCATAACCGATGATGCCGACGTGTTTGCCCCGCAAATCGCCGTGGCGCGCTTCCGCCGCGGCATTGCGGCCGGCGCGATGCCATTTGCCTTGCGTCATATCTTGGTGCAACTGGCGCAGTTCGAGGGCGTGTTCTAACATGGCGCCCAGCACATATTCGGCCATCGGGGCGGCGTGGCCACCGGCATTGCAAAACAGCAATCCATCGGGCAAAAACCCAGAATCCAGCCAATCTGTGCCGACCCAGGGTTGCAGCAATATTTTCAACTTGGGCGCGGCCATTAGGGCGCCGAAATTGCCGGGCGTCAGAATAAAATCGGCACTCATCACCGCCGCTTCGCAATTTGCCAATATGGCGTCGCGCGCCTCTAAGTCGTCATTGCACGGCCAAACATCGACCACCCATTTTTCCGATTGGGCATTAAATGTGTCGGCAATAATAGGCGCGAATTTGACGCCCATTTTGCCAAAAACAGCTATGTGACGGGTCATGCGCGTTTAAGGACCTCTTCGACGGCAAATTCGGTGACTGATTTATAATCCGCCTTGCCATTGGGGGCGCGAAACGCCGGGCCTCCATGGAACACATGTTTTGGTGTTTTATAAGCGGCCAATTTCGTCTTGCAGAAAGCCTTCAGCTCGGCCTCGTCAAAGCTGGCGCCATCGATGGTTTTCACCACGGCGGTCACCGCCTGACCCCATTTTTCGTCGGCCACGCCAACCACCAAAGCATCATCGACGCTGTCATGCAGCTTCAAGGCTTCTTCGACTTCTTCAGGATAAATTTTCTCCCCGGCCGAATTAATGCACACGGAGCCACGGCCCAAGAGGGTCAATTCACCCTCGGGCGAGACCAAGCAATAATCGCCCGGAATAGAGAAGCGATGGCCATTGATGGTTTTAAACGTCGAAGCGGTTTTCTTCTCGTCTTTATAATAGCCCAAGGGAATAGGCCCGCCGAAAGCGATGAAACCCGGGGTTTCGCTGCCCCAAGGAATTTCATTGTCGTTTTCGTCGAACACTTTGCACATTTCATTGGTGGTGAATTTAGCTGTTTTCACCGGCATGTCTTTCATGGTGATGGAGGAGCCAAAGCCAATCGCTTCCGACGAGCCGAAACTATCGACCAATTGGCAGGTGTCGGGCAGCACTTCCAGCATCTCTTGTTTAACTTCCATCGACCACATCACCCCAGAAGAGACAATATTGGTCACCGAGCTGACGTCATAAGCGCCCGGGTTGTTTTGCAGCTCGGCCAGCATCGGCTTGGCAAAAGCATCGCCCACAATGGCCATATAATCGACGCCGCGACGCCCCACCACAGACCATAATTCTTGGCTGTCGAGCGAGGCCGCTTCTAGCGTGACAATAGTGCCGCCGTTCATCAGCACGCCCATGGCGGTAAATAATCCGGTGCCATGCATCAGCGGGCAGGCCGGAATATAAACTTGTCCCGGGCCAGCGGTTTGAATATGCGTCACCAGCTCATCCATGGTTTCTGGCACATCGCCAAGCGCCCGAAGCGCCATGATTTGGGTTTCGCGCAAATTATGGTGTTCCCACATCACGCCTTTGGGCATGCCCGTGGTGCCGCCGGTATAGAGAAACAGCAAATCATCGGGCGCGCGGGTAATGTCTAAATTAGAGCCATCGCCCTCGCTCACGAGGCTTTCATAATCGATGCTGCCGTCGGGCAAATCTTTGCCATCGCCAACTTCGATCCATTGTTTGACTTTCGGCAAACGCGGGCGCAATTGCTCGATATTGTCGCGAAATTCTTTGCCGTAAACCACCACGGTGGCGTCGGAGTTTTCGAAAATATAATGCACTTCATCGGCAACATAGCGATAGTTGACGTTGACATGGGTCAGGCGGGCGCGAAAGCAGCTCACCAAAAGCTCGCAATATTCGGGGCGATTGCGCATGTAAAAGCCCACTTTGTCGCCCGTTTCGGCGCCATTGGCGCGCAAATTGCGGGCTAGATTATTCGACCGATGGCTCATTTCTTGCCAAGTGATTTCGCGGTCGCCATGAACCAGCGCCAAATGGCCGTCGGGCAAAGCCGGCACAATCGCATCAATAATATCGCCAAAATTCCAGTGCATTATTTCCTCCCAGAAAACGCTGTAAAGTGAGGCAAAGGCTAATGCAAAAAACCATCTGCTGCCAAGGCTTTTCGACTGGCTGGCGCAAAATTCTCAAATTTTTTCTGGGAACATGGTAAAACAAGCCATGGAATCACCAATTTTCTTACTTATTGCTGGCTTTATCGTGCTCGGGTTTGCGGGAGAAGCGCTCCTGCGTGGCGCGGTCAGTGCGGCCAGTCACCTCAAGGTGCCGCCGCTGATTATCGGCCTCACCATCATCGCCTTTGGCACCAGCGCACCCGAGCTGACGGTGTCGGTTAAAGCAGCGCTCAACGGCCAGCCCGATATTTCCATCGGCAATGTGGTCGGCTCCAACATCGCCAATATTCTGCTGGTTTTGGGCTTAATGGCCGTGGTCAGTCCTTTCGCGACGCAAAAAGGCACGCTCGCGCGCGATGGCAGTTTCATGCTTGGCGTCTCTGTCGTGCTGGTGGGTTTGGGATTTATCGGCTTTATTTCGCCAGCGCTTGGCACGCTTATGCTGCTGGGGCTCATCGGCTTTACCATTTACCTCTACAGCTCGTCGCGCACAGGCGCAGACACCCAAGAGGCGGAAGCTGGCGTCGAGGAAAACCTTTTGCCCGGCGGCCCGCCCGTGGCTTTATTGGTTTTGGCGCTGGGCTTGGCGGGGGTCATTTGGGGCGCTGATTTAATGGTCGATGGCGCCATCTTATTGGCGCGCCAATTGGGCATTTCAGAGGCCGTCATCGCGCTGAGCCTAGTGGCTTTGGGCACCTCTTTGCCAGAGCTGGCGGTCTCTATGGTGGCGGCCTTGCGCGGCCATGCAAGCCTTGCGGTGGGCAATATTATCGGCAGCAATATCTCCAATATTTTGCTCATTTTGGGCGCCACATCGTTAATCGCGCCTTTGCCTATTTCAGATTTAATGGCCTATCGCGATATCCCCATTATGTTGGGGGTGGCGGCCTTGGGGGTCTTGTTCATGGGCTCGGGGCGGCGGATGTCGCGCCTTGAGGGCAGTATTTGTTTGGCGCTTTACGCCAGCTATATGGGCTTTATTTTTACCGCCTAATAGGCTACACCGATTTAACAAATAGCGATTTGAGGACCCACGTGAAACAGAATTTGCGACGACGATAAAATGAAAAGCACCAAGCGATTTTCGCTGTGGTGGTTTTGTCGTTTGCATTTTCACTTTATTTAGGGCCGAACCGATAAGCGCCCGCCACGGTATCCTCATGAAACCTTTTGACATTATTTCCAGTTCCCCCGATGCGGCTTCGCTCACCCGTTTGCTCGACCTGTGTTTCGGGCCCGGTCGCCATGCCCGCACGGCAGAACGCCTGCGCGAGGGCAATCGCGCGATGGCCGACTATGATTTTTGCGCGCAAAGCGCCGACGGCACGCTTTTGGGGTCGATAAGTTTTTGGCCGATTTACATCGGTCAAAGCCCGGCGCTTTTATTGGGCCCCCTGGCGGTGCATCCAGAGCATCAAGGCGTTGGTATTGGCGAACACTTGATGCAAACCGCTTTGGCCGCGGTCGACGCCAAGCGGTTTCCCATCGTGCTACTGGTTGGCGATTTGCCTTATTACGAGCGGGTCGGATTTGCGGTGGCGCCGCCTGCGGTGCGCTTGCCGGGCCCGGTGGACCCCGCGCGGCTTTTGGTGAAAGGCGGGCACGCCGAATGTGCCGATTTAGCGGGTTTGGTTCGCCCTGCACCCGAATTGTGCTAAATACCTCTGTAGCTAGAGGAATGCCTATGTCTGAAAAAGCCAATAAAGATGCCACCGCCGAGGCCGCGAACGCGCTGCTGAAAGTCATTGCGGATGCGGAAAAAGCGGGCGAGAACAAGCAGACGGGGGAAAAAGGTTTGCCGCCCGTGCATCTCTGGGAGCCCGATTATTGCGGCGATATCGGCATGAAAATCGCCCGTGATGGGCAATGGTATTATGCCAATTCGCCGATTGGCCGCAAAAAACTCGTGCGCCTTTTCTCGACCATTTTGCGCCATGATGAAGACGGCGAGCATTATCTGGTTTCTCCGGTCGAAAAAATTCGGGTGGAAGTCGAAGACGCGCCTTTTGTCGCCACTTTGATGCATGTGTCGGGCGAGGGCCAAGCGCAAGTCTTGCGGTTTGAAACCAATGTCGGCGATTTCACCGAAGCGGGCCCAGAGCATCCTTTGCGCTTTGAGATAGACGCGCAAACCGGCGAGCCGTCGCCTTACATCCATGTGCGCGCGCGCTTAGAGGCGCTTATCAGTCGCGCTGTGTTTTACGATTTGGTGGCGCTATGCGAGGTCGTGGACGCGCAATTCGGCGTTTGGAGCCATGGGGTATTTTTCGCCTTGGCTGCGGCGGAAGACGTGCAGACCGCCGACGATAGCGCGAGCGCTTAATGGATTATCGCACCCGCATCGCGGCCGTGGTGAACCCAGATTTACCGACGCCAGAGATATTACAAAGCGAGGGTCAATTTGGCGACCATCAGGTCGATGGCGCCCTATCGCCGCCGTCGATAGCGCTGGATGCGCGCGATGACGAATGGCTGGAAACCTCTAAAAACTTGCGTTTGGCCGCCGTTCTCATCGGTCTGGTCGACAAGGGGCCCGGGCAAGAGCCAACGATATTGCTGACCCGGCGCGCCGACCATCTCGATAAACATTCGGGGCAGGTGGCGTTTCCCGGCGGCAAAGTAGAGCGCGACGATGCCTCGCCCGTGCAGACGGCTTTGCGCGAAGCGCACGAAGAAACCGGTCTCGACCCAAGCTTTGTCCAAGTGGCGGGATTTTTGGATACCTATCAAACCGGCACGGGGTTTCTTATTCTGCCCGTCGTGGGGTTTGTCCGTCCCGGATTTTCGCTAACGCCCGACACCAATGAAGTGGCAGATATTTTCGAAGTGCCGGCCCATTTGGCGCTGGATGCCGCGCGTTATGAGCGCCATTCGGGCGAATGGGGCGGCAAAACGCGCCACTATTATTCTTTGCAGTTTGAGGGCTATACTATCTGGGGAGCGACAGCGGGAATGCTGATGCACATGAGCCGGAGGTTGGCTGGATGATACGGATTATTTTGATAAATTTGGTCTTATTCCTGACGCCCTTTGTCTTGGTCTGGGCGTGGACACAATTCCTCGCGGCGCAACAACCCAGCGCGACATCACGCAAAAGATATGCGGTTGCGGCCATGGTGGGGCTGCTTTTCGTGCTGGCCAGCCTGCTGAGTTATCGGGTCAGCTCGGGCAATGCGCCAGACGGCAGCTATATTGCGCCTTATCTGGAAGACGGGAAAATTGTCCCCGGTCGTTTCGAATAGGCTTTCGGGCAGATGACCCACTTCGGCACGCCCCATAGCGATTGGCTAACGCGTCCAGAGACGCAAAACCTATTGCAGATTTTAAACGCAGAAGAGGCCATCACGCGCTGTGTCGGGGGCTGCGTGCGCGACACGCTTTTGCAAGTCGCCGACCGCGATACAGAGGTCGATATGGCCACCAATTTGACGCCCGAACAAGTGATGACGCGGCTAAAAGCGGCGGGGGTTAAAACCGTCGGCACCGGGCTACGGCATGGCACAGTATCAGCCATAATTTATCTGGAAGAGGGGCTTCATCTCGAAGAGGGGCCGCTGATTTATGAGATTACCAGCCTGCGCGTCGATGTGACCACCGATGGACGCCACGCCAAAGTAGCCTTTACCCAAGATTGGCAGGGCGATGCGGCGCGGCGAGATTTCACCATCAACGCGCTTTATGCCGATGCCGATGGCACGTTGCATGACCCGACGGGACACGGGCTCGACGACATAAAGGCCAAACGCGTGCGCTTCATTGGCGAGGCGCGCGCGCGCATCGAAGAAGATTATTTGCGCGTGCTGCGTTATTTCCGGTTTCATTATCGCCTAACGCCAGAGGCCGCATTAGACGCCCAAGCGCGCGCTGCCTGCACCCAAGCAGCCCCCGCCTTGGCCACGCTGTCGGGCGAGCGTCGGCAGGCGGAGATGCTTAAAATCATGGCTTTGCCGCAAGCCCATAAGGCCGCGCGCGCCCTGCAAGAGGCGGGCTTGCTATCGGTGATTTTGGATATGCCGTCGCCCGATTTGGCGCCTTTGGAGGCCATGGTGGCGCTGAGCGACGACCCGCTCTTGCGGCTCATCGCCTTGGTGCCGGATGAAGCTTCGGGAGCCGCCATGGCGCAAAGCTTGCGGCTGTCGAACAAACAAAAGGAACGGATAGGCCGCGCGCTGAACAAAAAAGAGGAAACTCTACCTCTCGAGCAAGCGCTCTATATCGATGGACCCATGGCGGTGCTCGACCGCGCCACGCTGGCCCATGCCAAAGGGCAGGGCAGCCTCCAAGCCGTGCAAGCTGCGGCGCGCCAAACAGCGGGCTATCAACGCCCCAAATTTCCGCTGACCGGGGCCATGATGCAAGCCGCCGGCCTGCCCAAGGGGCCGAGCATGGGGGTTATGTCTCGCTTGTTAGAAGGCTGGTGGGTGGAGAGCGGGTTTCCCGATGCGGCGGCGGTGGAGGCCGAGTTGGCCGCGCGGATGAAAAAATAAATCCCGCGCCTACGGCCATTTCACCATGGGTGGCATGGAGGAGAGAATGCTCTCGACATTGCCGCCGGTTTTCAACCCAAACATGGTGCCGCGATCATACAGCAAATTAAATTCGACATAGCGCCCGCGCCGCGCCAATTGCTCTTCGCGATGGCTCTCGTCATAGGGCAGGTGGATGCGGCGCTCGGCAATTTTCGGATAAGATTGCAAGAAAGCCAGGCCGACATCTTGGGTGAAAGAAAAATCGGCGTCCCAATCGCCGCTATCCAAATGATCGTAGAAAATACCGCCCGTGCCGCGCGTCTCTTGGCGGTGCGGGAGATAAAAATACGCGTCGCATTCGGCCTTAAAGCGCGGGTAATAGCTGGCGTCATGCTTATCGCAGGCCTCTTGATAGGCGGCGTGAAACGCTCTCGTGTCTTCGTGGTCTGGGGTGCGCGCCAAATCGAGCATCGGGGTCAAATCGCCGCCGCCGCCGAACCAACCTTTGGTGGTGACCACCATGCGGGTGTTCATATGCGCGGTGGGGGCATGGGGGTTGGTGGGGTGAATGATAACCGAAATGCCAGAGGCCCAAAACCGAGGGTCCTCTTCGGCGCCCGCGACTTGGCTGCGAAAATCTTCGGAAAACTCACCATGCACGGTTGAGATATGCACACCCGCTTTTTCAAAAGCTGTGCCGTGCAACATCGACATTTCGCCGCCGCCGAGGTCTTGGGTGCCATCGCCGCGGTGCCATTTTTTTCGCTCGAAAAGGGCCCCCTCGGGTTCCAGTGATTCGAGGCTTTCACACAAACGATTGCGCAGTGACAGAAACCAGTCAGAGGCGGTTTTCTTGCGTTGATTCCAAAGATCTTGATGCACTTTTTCCCCACTTTCGTTAGTAAATATGACGCCTTTTAAAAACAATAGCAATAACAATGCTTTATCTATCTTTGGGCAAGCGAGAAATTGCGGCTTTTGTGCGTCATGGTGACACATTATGTGCGGCGGCAGGAGCTTGTAGTTTGCGCTCAATATCGGCTTGTCTATAAAGAACAAGCAAGAAGGCGCAATAGGAGAGCAATATGGCGGAACAAGAAAAGCCACAAACCAGTCCGGAGACGGAGCAACCAAATCGTCGGGACTTTTTGTATCTGGCGACCGGTGCCTTTGCGGCTGTTGGCGTTGCCAATGTGGTCTGGCCGCTGGTTCATCAAATGAACCCAGATGCCTCCGTGAAAGCCTTGGCGTCTATTGAAGTTGATTTGTCGAGCGTCGAGACGGGCCAATCGATTACGGTTACTTGGCGCGGAAAACCTGTGTTTATCCGCCGCCGCACCGAAGCTGAAATTACCGAAGCGCGCGGTGTTGCCATCACCGACTTGCCAGATCCGCAAGGCGATGGCGAGCGCGTTCAAAAAGACGAATGGTTGGTTATGGTCGGCATTTGCACCCATTTGGGTTGCGTGCCACTGGGCCAATCTGGCGACTTTAATGGCTGGTTCTGCCCGTGCCATGGCTCGCATTACGATACATCAGGGCGCATTCGCAAAGGCCCGGCACCGAAAAACTTGGAAGTGCCAACTTACGAATTCGTCAACGATACACGCATCAAAATTGGATAGGAACTGACCCATGAGCGGTGAAAGCACTTACAATCCCGGCACAGGTTTTACGCAATGGCTCGACACACGTCTGCCCATTTTGCGTTTGGCCCATGATAGTTTCATTGATTATCCAACCCCGAAAAACCTCAACTATTGGTGGACTTTCGGCGGTATTTTGACGTTCTGCCTCGTCACCCAAATCGTCACTGGCATTATTCTTGCCATGCATTACACGCCGCATGTCGATTTTGCCTTTAACTCGGTAGAACACATTATGCGCAATGTGAACTATGGCTGGTTGATCCGCTATATTCATGCCAATGGCGCGTCGATGTTCTTCATCGCGGTCTATATCCATATGTTCCGCGGTCTTTATTACGGCTCGTATAAAGCGCCACGCGAAGTGCTATGGATTTTGGGCGTCGTGATTTATCTGCTGATGATGGCCGCCGCCTTTATGGGCTATGTCTTGCCATGGGGCCAAATGAGCCTTTGGGGCGCGACCGTGATTACCAATCTGTTCGGCGCGATTCCGCTGATTGGCGAGAATATCGCGATTTGGCTCTGGGGCGGTTATTCGGTCGATAACCCGACGCTGAACCGTTTCTTCTCGCTGCATTATCTCATCCCGTTCCTGATTTTCGGTGTGGTTATTCTCCACATTTGGGCGCTGCACGTGCCGGGCAATAATAACCCGACGGGTATTTCGGTGAAAACCAAACAAGACACCATTCCTTTTCACCCCTATTACACGGTGAAGGATGGCTTCGCCTTGGCGATATTCCTCATCTTGTTCTCTTATTTCATCTTCTTTGCCCCCAATGTTTTGGGCCATGCAGATAACTACATCCAAGCCAACCCGCTGGTGACGCCAGCCCATATTGTGCCGGAATGGTATCTCTTGCCGTTCTACGCCATTTTGCGCGCCGTGCCCGATAAGCTGGGCGGCGTGGCCTTGATGTTCGGCGCGATTTTCGTGTTATTCTTGCTGCCATGGTTGGACACGTCGAAAGTGCGTTCGGCGCGCTACCGTCCGTTGTTCCGTCAATTCTATGTCTTGTTCATTCTCGACTGCTTGTTGCTCGGCTATTTGGGCGCGCAACCGGCCGAGGGCATTTACATTGTTCTGGCGCGCATCGGCACGATTTACTACTTCGCGCACTTCCTGGTGGTTCTGCCAGTCTTGGGCATAGTTGAAAAACCGAAGGCGATACCGGAATCGATTTCTGAGCCAGTCTTGGCCGCAAAACCGGCCGAATAGGCTCTGAGGGGGAAGAAAACATGCGTAAAGCAATAAAAACCGTTCTGGGTGCGAGCCTTATGGTTGTGGGCCTCCTGGCGCCAGCCCAAGCGGCAGGCGATGCCAAACAACCTGGCGTCATCGACTGGAGCTTTAACGGCCCCTTTGGCACCTATGACCGCGATGCGCTGCGTCGTGGCTATCAGGTCTATAAAGAGGTCTGCGCCAGCTGCCATTCGATGAACCAATTATCGTTCCGCAATCTCTCGCAAGACGGCGGGCCAGAGTTCACCGAGGCCGAAGTCAAAGCCTTGGCGAAAGAATATGTGGTCGAAGATGGGCCAGACGATTATGGCGATATGTTCGAGCGCGACGCTTTGCCGTCGGACCGTTTCGTTGCCCCTTATCCAAATGACAATGCGGCGCGGGCCGCCAATGGGGGCGCTTATCCGCCAGATTTGAGCCTTATCAATAAAGCGCGTTCGGGCGGGCCCGACTATATCCATGCGCTGTTGAGCGGTTATCAAGACGCGCCAGAGGGCGTCGAAATGCGCCCAGGCCTATATTACAATCCGTATATGGCGGGCGGCAAAATTGCCATGCCGTCGCCTTTGATGGAAGACCTGCTGGAATATGGCGACGGCACGCCAGCCACGGTTGAGCAAATGTCGCTCGACGTAACGCATTTCTTAAATTGGGCGGCTGAGCCAGAGCTGGAAGCGCGCAAGCGGACCGGCTTTATGGTGCTTATTTATCTCGCGATTTTCGCGGGCCTGATGTATGCCACCATGCGTAAAATCTGGGCGGACCTGCACTAGGCACTCTGTCGGCTGAAAACAAACCCCGCTCTGTGCAAACAGGGCGGGGTTTTTTTTATGGACAAAATGGCGCGCAATCTGCGACGCTAAAAGCGTTAAAAATAATAAGGGAGCGAGACAATGGCTCTGCATTTATTTCTGCCCTTTGTGGCAGGCGGTTTAATGGCCATCGTATGGATTTCGACACTGGGCGGCGGCGCCCTCTTGTGGCTTAGCGGCCTGGCTATTGGCGCCGTGGTTTTCGTGCTGGTGATGCTGGCGCAGCGAAAGGCGGCGCTGGAAGCGCAAGAAACCCGCTAGACGTTAAAGCGGAACAACATCACGTCGCCATCTTGGACGATATAATCTTTGCCTTCTTGGCGCAGACGGCCCGCATCGCGCGCGCCTTGCTCGCCTTTGTTTTCGACATAATCTTCATAGCCAATGGTCTCGGCCTTAATGAAGCCGCGCTCAAAATCGGTATGAATGACGCCCGCCGCTTGCGGCGCAGACGAGCCATCGGCCACCGTCCAGGCGCGCGATTCTTTCGGGCCTGCGGTGAAATAAGTAATCAGGCGCAATAGGGCATAACCTTGCCGAATAAGGCGGTTGAGGCCGGGCTCTGCCAGTCCAAGGCTTTCCAAATATTCGAGCCGCTCGGCATCGTCTAATTGCGCCAATTCTTCTTCGATGCGCGCCGAAATAACCACGCTTTGCGCGCCTTCGCTGGTGGCGCGTTCGGCCACTTTGGCCGATAGGCTATTGCCGCTCTCGGCGCTGTCTTCTTCGACGTTGCAGACATAAATCACCGGCTTGGAGGTGATTAATTGCAAATTATCGAACTCGCGCTGGCGGTCTTTAGGCACATCGGCCTTGCGGGCCGGACGGCCTTCGCGCAATTCGGCGAGGGCAAGCTCGACCAATTCCAATTCGGCGGCAGCGTCTTTGTCTTTGGCCGCAGATTTCTTGCGCAGGCTGGCGTCGCGTTTTTCGAGGCTTTCCAAATCGGCCAGCATCAATTCGGTTTCCACCACATCGGCATCGGAAAGCGGGTCAATTTTGCCTTCGACATGGGTAATGTCTTCGTCTTCAAAACAGCGCAAAACATGCGCGATGGCATCGACTTCGCGAATATTGGCGAGAAACTGATTGCCCAGCCCTTCGCCCTTCGACGCCCCGCGCACCAGCCCCGCGATATCGACAAAGCTCAAGCGGGCCGGAATGCGGTTTACCGATTGGGCGATATCGGCCAGCGCGTCGAGGCGCGCGTCGGGCACTGCCACATCGCCGACATTTGGCTCAATGGTACAGAAAGGAAAATTGGCGGCTTGGGCATTGGCGGTTTTCGTCAATGCATTGAACAGGGTCGATTTGCCTACATTGGGCAAGCCCACAATACCGCATTTAAATCCCATGGTTTATCCTTCCGGTGTTTCATCTTGTTTGGGTTTGGCGGCTTTTGGCGGCTCTGGCAAAACCGCCTTCATCGCTTCCACCACCCGCGTTTGATAGGTCGCATCTTCGCCCTCGACAGCCAAAGGGGCGTTGTCGCAAAGGGCTTTTAAAAACGCGGCCAACCAGTCTTGGTCGGCCTTGGCAAAATCTCCCAGCACATGGCCGCTCACTTTGTCTTTATGGCCCGGATGGCCAATGCCCAAGCGGGCGCGGCGGAAATCTGTGCCCATATGAGCTTTGATGCTGCGCAGGCCATTATGTCCGGCCAATCCGCCATCGCGGCGCATTCTAAGCTTGCCGGGGGGCAGGTCTAGCTCATCGTAAAACACCAAGATTTGGCTGCCGTCGAGCTTATAAAAATTCACCGCTTCGGCGACGCTGACGCCGCTTTTATTCATAAAGGTCTGCGGCTTGAGCAGTAGGGTTTTTTCAAGCCCTTTGGAGGTTGGAATAAGCCCTTGCGCCACGCGTCCATGAAACTTGTCTTGGAAGGGGCCAAAAGAATAGGCCTCGGCCAGAGCGTCCATCACCTGAAAACCAATATTGTGTCGGTTTTTGGCGTATTTCGCTTCCGGATTTCCGAGGCCTATAAAGAGCTGCATAATATCACCTTAGCGGAGATTTTCATCTCTGTCAGGGCGCGAAGCAGGGGGCGGGAAGATTACTCTTCGCCGCCTTCTTCTGCTTCGCCTTCTGCGGCTTCTGCTTCGGCTTCTGCGGCTTCGGCTTCATCCTCGGCTTCGCTACGCAAGGCGGCCGGGGCTGCAATGGTAACAATGGTGAAGTCGCGGTCGGTAATCACCGGTTCCACGCCGTCTGGCAAATTGACCTCAGAGATGTGAATGCTGTCATTCATTTGCGCTTCGGCCAAATCCAGGTCAATCGCTTCTGGAATATTATCGGCTGGGCAATTTAGCTCAATGGTATAGCGAACCACGTTCAGCACGCCGCCCATTTTCAAGCCAGGGCAAGTTTCTTCATTGAGGAAGTTCACCGCCACTTCAACGGCAATTTTCGCGTCTTTGCCAAGGCGCAGAAAGTCAGCGTGCAAAATATCATCGCGCACCGGATGCAATTGCACATCACGGGCAATGGCGCGTTGCTTTTTGCCTTTGACTTCAATCTCGATAAGCGTGCTGAGCAAGCGGCCCGTGTTGAAGATTTTGGTAATATCACGGCTGTTTACCGAGATACCTTCTGGGGCTTCTTTTCCCCCATAAATAACGGCCGGCACTAGTCCCTCACGACGTAATGCACGAGCGACCCCCTTACCGGCCCGTTCCCGCTGTTCAGCGGCTAAAACTATAATGTCAGACATATCTGTCTCCTTTGTTGCGATATTTCCCGCCATAGCCCATGCCATGCCGGTCAGACCGGGTTTCCTCCAGGGGTGTAAAACCGGATCGTGTGGGCGGGTTATACCTGTCAAACCCACAAGTTTCAATAGAAATGCTTGGCTGTCTTTAGTCGAACAAGCTCGAGACCGAGTGCTCGTCCGAGGTGCGGCGCATCGCTTCGCCAATCAGCGGCGCGATTTTAATGACGTCGAATTTCGGCGAGGCCAAAATCTCTGCCGTCGGCTGAATCGTATCGGTAATCAGCAGGTTTTCCAGCTGCGATTGGTTCACGCGTTCCACCGCTTGGCCCGATAAAACGCCATGCGTCACATAGCCAGAAACCGAAGTGGCGCCTGCATTTATCAGCGCTGTGGCCGCATTGCAAAGCGTGCCCGCACTATCGACAATATCATCGACCAGCAAACACGCACGGCCCGATACATCGCCAATAATATTCATCACTTCGCTTTCTCCCGCGCGCTCGCGGCGTTTGTCGACAATGGCCAAATCGGCGCCAATGCGATTGCCCAGCGCGCGAGTGCGCACCACGCCGCCAACATCTGGGCTAACAACCATCAGTTCTTGGTCTTTTTTGAACCGGCTTTGAATGTCCTCGACAAACACCGGCGCGGCAAACAGGTTATCAGTTGGAATATCGAAGAAACCCTGAATTTGGCCTGCGTGTAAATCCAGCGTCAGCACGCGGTCGGCGCCAGAGGCTTCCATTAAATTGGCGACTAATTTGGCCGAGATAGGTGTGCGCGGCCCCATTTTACGGTCTTGGCGGGCATAGCCAAAATACGGCAAAACGGCGGTAATGCGTCGCGCCGAGGCGCGCCGCAGGGCGTCGATGATAATCAGCAATTCCATCATATGGTCATTGGCTGGCGCAGAGGTGGATTGCACGATGAACACATCTTCGCCGCGCATGTTTTCTAAAATCTCCACGAAAACTTCATTATCGGCGAAACGTCGAACGGTGGCTTCGGCCAGCGGCACGCCCAAATATTTGCTAACTTCTTCGGCTAAAGGAATGTTGCTATTACCAGCGATAATTTTCATGAGGGCATCTCCAAATCTCTCCTCTTCTTAAGTAACAAAGCCGCGCGAGATTCGCTATTTACGAATGCCTCTTATTGGCGCGCAAGGGCTTTCGCGCCGGTCTATACACAGGTTTGTGCCTCGCAAGCTCCCTAGGGCAGGCAAATGGCAGAGATTTGACGCCCATAATCGGGCTCGCCCTGATGCGTGGTGCGCCGATAGGAGAAAAACCCATTGGCTTGGGCATAAGTGCAAAGCCCCATTTGCGAGACATGCGCCTCGGCCAGCCCGCTGCGCCGCAGTTGGCGGGAGACAAAGCGCGGCAAGTCAAACATATGATGGGCGGGCTTATGGTTCGGCGAGGGGAGAAACAAATCGAGGTCATCGGCAAAGGCGTGTTGAAAGCGGGCGATAAATTCAGGCCCCACTTCATAGGCATCTTGCGAGATGCATGGCCCCACCACCGCCTTAATATGCGCGCGCCGCGCGCCGTGTTGGCATAGGGTGTCCACCACGCTGGCGGCAATGCCGTCAAAAGCCCCGCGCCAGCCGCTATGCGCCGCCCCAATCAATCCCGCCTCGACATCGGCCAAAAGAATGGGCGCACAATCGGCCGCCAAAGCGCCAATGGCCAAGCCCGGTGTGGCGGTCACCAGCGCATCGGCGGGCAGGCCGGTCTGTGGCGCGTCAATAAATGCGGTCACCACGCTATGGCTTTGATGCGCCGTCACCAAGTCTTTGGCCCCCAGAGCTTGGCGCACGCGGTCGCGATTTTCTTGCACATGGGCTGGCTCATCTTGCGAGCCGAGGCCGAGGTTTAAACTGTCATAAAGGCCGCTGGAAACGCCGCCGAAGCGAGTGAAAAATCCGTGTCGCGTGCCAGATAGGCTCGCGGCTTGATGGTATTTTATAGCGGTCATGTCGGGGTCTTTCGCGTCAGGCCAGCCAAAGGGGGCATGGCTTTATGGGCGACGCCCAAAACTTTAAACAGCGTGCCCATTTCATCGGGTGCGGCCAAGCGGGCGCGTTCGCTTTGAATTTGCGCCTCGCGGCCGGGGCTCGACTGCACTAATTGTTGCGCCCGCAAGTTGAGCCCCAAGCTCTCCAAAAACGCGCCTTGGGTGGCCACGGGCGCGACTTGTAAATCAGCTAAGTCAGCTAAATGCGCCAGCAGCGGAAAATTCACATGGGCGGTGATATCCGCCATGCCGGGGGCCTCGAGCGGGTCGACGAAACGATGCGCTTCGAGGGCTTGAAAACTATCGCCGCAGGCTGGATTGGCATGGCCATAATCAATCAGCAAAGCGGCGCCGCCGTGTTGGGCGATATGGCCGCAAAGCTGGCGCATGGCGGTTTCGCCGGCGGGGCAGGTTTCAATAATGCTGTCGTCGTCTATCGTCGCTGGCAGACAGGCTTTGGCGGCGGCTGAAAAATCCGGCGCGGGGATATCGCGCGGTTCAAAGACCAAAGCGTCGCCTTGCGCACCGACGTAAATTTCTTGCCATCCCGAAGCGGTTTTTTTGACTTGCCGAATGGGCAGCGCATCAAAAAATTCATTGGCCACAATCAGGCACGGCAGGGCGGGCAGGGTAGAAATGTTGTCGTGCCAATGTACGGAATGGCCAGAATTGGGAAGCGCGACCGCTTGTTTTTGCGCTTGGCGCAAGGCCGGGCTGGTCTCGACGAAATGCACTTGGGCGCTTTGGGTAAAGCCGGGCAGCACTTGCCCAACGCGCAAAATATCGGCCATTAAGGTGCCGCGACCGGGGCCCAGCTCGACCAAGCAAAACGGCTCGGGACGCCCCATTCTATCCCATAAATCAGCCAGCCAAGTGCCGATGAGTTCGCCGAACATTTGGCTGACCTCGGGCGCGGTAATAAAATCGCCGCCATCGCTATCGGGCGCGCCAAAGGGGCGTCTTTGCATATAATAGCCATGCTCTGGGTCGGCTAAAGCGCGCGCCATATAGGCTTCCAAAGGCATGGCGCCTTGGGTGGCAATCTCGTCCAATAAATTGGCTTTTAAGGCGCTCATGAAGGCTACCGCGGTTGGTTGGCTTGGCGGCTAGACCAATAGATAAAGCCCAATCCAGCGCCGATCATCGGCAGCGATAAGACTTGCCCCATGGTGATGAGCTCGAATAAAAATCCGAGATGGGCGTCGGGCTCGCGAAACAATTCGACGAAGGCGCGCGACAGGCCGTAGCCGACGAGGAAAATTCCGGTCAGCAAGCCGGGTCGGGAGAGCGCGTTTCCTTTCCAAGCCAAGAGATTTAAAATCACCAGCAGCAATAGGCCCTCGAGTGCTGCCTCATAAAGTTGGCTGGGGTGGCGCGGCAAAGGCCCGCCATTTGGAAACACCACCGCCCAAGGCACATCGGTAACGCGGCCCCATAATTCGCTATTGATGAAATTGGCCAAGCGCCCGAGCAGCAGCCCAAGCGGCGTGACAATGGCCACCATATCGCCGAGCGATAAAACCGCAATGCCGCGTCGGCGGGCAAATAAGATAACCGCGACAATAACCCCCAAAGCGCCGCCATGAAACGACATGCCGCCTTGCCATACGGCCAGCGCATCGCCCGGATTGGCGAGGTAATAGCTGGTGTTATAAAACAACACATAGCCCAGCCGACCGCCCAGAATAACGCCCAAAGTGAGCCATAAAAGAATATCGTCCATATCGTCTGGCTTGGCCGGCGCACCAGCTGGCCAAAGCCGGGCGGTGCGATTGAGGTGGGCGATATATTTCCAGCCCGCCATGAGGCCGACAATATAAGCCAGCGAATACCAGCGCAGCGCCAAAGGGCCAAGTTCGAAAATCACCGGGTCGATATTTGGAAAAGGCATGAGGCAATCGGTCTTTCGTTTTGCAGCAAATTATCCTTGCAATATAGCACGCACTCATCAATCTTGCTGCTTATGAGTGATATGAAAAGAAAAATTATCGATGATCTCGGCGGCATGGTCTCCGGGCTTGGCATTGCGGCGCAAGGCGCGCGCGAGGAAATAGAGCAGGCGGTGCGCGGACGCATCGATGCGCTTCTGGCAGAAAATGGCTTGGTTTCGCGCGAAGAATTCGAAGCGGTGCGCGAAATGGCGGTCGCCGCGCGCGAAGAAAATGCGCAGCTCAGCGCCCAAATCAGCCAGTTGCAAGCCGACCTAGAGGCACTGCAAAAGCCGAAGAAGGCCAAAAAAGCCTAAGCTTTATCGGTTTTGGGAAAGGTCGTGGATTAAATCCAGCTTTCCTGTTTATCGCTTTTATCGACTCGGTGAATCAGACAATCTCAGTAGTGGTTGAGGGGAAGTATACCCCCCCATATGTAGTCATTACGAAACGAGGCCGCCTGAATGAGCTCCGCAATTGCCCATAATCTAGACGTCGAGCATCCCATTGATTTGATTGAAGGGCTGGCTTGCACGCATGAGTGGCCGTTTGAGCGCGGCACCCAAGACGATGTCAATGTATGCATCTCAGGGGTGCATAGCGATTACCATCTGGCGATCAGCTGGCGCCCTGACTTGGGCGGCCTGCACGTCGCCAGCGTGTTAGATACGCGCGCCCCGAAAGGCAAACGCACGGAAGTGCATGAGCTTTTGGCGCTCATCAATGAGCAATTATGGCTCGGCCATTTCGATATTTGGTCGGGCGATGGCGCTATTTTATTCCGCAGCACTATGTTCGTCAGCGGCGGCCTTTCCGAAGGCCAATGCCAAGAGCTGATCAACCATGCGCTCGAGACCTGCGAGCGGTTTTTCCCGGCGTTTCAGTTTCTCATTTGGGGCGGTCATTCCCCGCAAGAAGCGCTTCAAAGCAGCTTGTTCGAGACCCGAGGCGATGCGTAGCCAGCTACAAAATCTACTGGCGGGCCAGAGCCTATTTCTCGTCGGCGGCGGCAAAATGGGCATGGCCCTGCTCGACGGCTGGCTTGGCGCGGGGCTAACCCCCAGCCGATTTTTCGTCCAAGAACCGACCCCCAGCGAAGCTTTAAAAAACAGCGGCGTGACGCTGAACCCAGACGCGCAAGATTTGGCTGAAAAAGCGCCGGCGATTACTATTTTAGCCATCAAGCCGCAATTTATCGAAACCGTATTGCCGCAACTGGGCTTGCCCAAGGGCTCCCTCGTGGTGTCCTTGATGGCCGGCGTTCCCTTGGCTACGCTCGGCCATATGTTGGGCGAAAATCTGGCGTGCATTCGCACCATGCCCAATACGCCAGCCGCCATCGGCAAAGGCATGACGGGGCTTTTCGCCGATGCCAAAACAACCCCCCAGCAACGCGATGCGGCCGAGGCTCTCTTGCAAGCCGTGGGGCAAACGGTTTGGCTGGACACGGAAGCCGAGATAGATGCGGTCACCGCGATTTCGGGCTCTGGCCCGGCCTATGTTTTTCATATGGCAGAGGCCATGGCCGCCGCTGGCGAACAGCTTGGATTGCCCGCCGCTATGGCGCGTCAATTGGCCGAGCAAACGCTTATCGGTGCCGCTGCGATGCTGGAGCAAACTGATACGTCCAGCGCCCAGCTGCGCCAAAACGTAACCTCGCCCGGCGGCACCACACAGGCCGCTTTAGATGTTTTAATGGCTGAAAATGGCCTCACGCCATTGCTGCAACGCGCCACAAAGGCGGCCGCCACGCGCGCGGTCGAGCTGGCTGAAATCGGTATAGGTCCAAAGAAAAATTAAACCGGAAGCGACACGGTAGCGCGCAAGCCCCCCAAGGCACTTTTCGACAACACAATATCGCCGCCATGGCCGCGCGCCACATCGCGCGCAATGGCCAAGCCGAGGCCCGTGCCGCCCATTTGCGCATTGCGCGCATCATCGAGGCGAAAAAACGGGCGAAACACTTCTTCCAATTTATCTTCTGGAATGCCCGTGCCATTGTCATCGACGGTGATATGGACCATTTTTTGTTGGCTGTGCAGCTGCGCCGAGACATGCACAAGGGCGGCATGTTTGCAGGCATTATTGACCAAATTTGTGATGCAGCGGCGCAAGGCATTTTGCTTCATGGCCACTTCCATATCCAGCGTATCTGTGAGGCGCAAATTGACGTCGGGCCAGCGGCGCTCGGCATCATGGTGAATTTGCCTCATGAAAGGCGCCAATTTAGCCATCGAGGCGCGCTCGCCCTGATAGCCGCGGGCAAAGGCCAGATAATCATCCAGCATATCTTCCATCTCAGAAATATCGGTATTCAGCTCTTCAATTTCATCGCCTTGGGGCAGCATGGCCAATTGCAATTTCAGGCGGGTTAGGGGGGTGCGTAAATCATGGCTCACGCCGGCCAACATTGTGGTGCGTTGCTCGATTTGGCGTTGAATGCGGTCGCGCATTTCAATGAAACTTGCCGCGGCACTGCGCACTTCGGCCGCGCCGGCGGGGCGAAAATTGGGCGTGTCGCGGCCTTTGCCAAATTCTTGGGCCGCCTCGGCGAGGCGCTGGATAGGGCGAATTTGATTGCGTAAAAACACCCCAGAGACCATCAGCAAAATCACCGATGTGCCAATCATCCAAATCATAAAAATATGCGAATTAGTGGCATAGACCCGCTGGCGCTGGGCCAGCACCCGCATCACTTCGCCGGGCAGAAGCACGCGAATATCGACGTAATTTTCATATGTTTGCGTGTCCACCCAAAACGGCCGCCCCACTTGCTGGCTTAATTCGCGCGACAAAGATTGATGCAAAAGCGCCACAATGGGCACTTCTTTATCTTGCGGCAGCGTTTCGCCGGGCAAAAAAGCGACCGACATCGCAAAAGCATCGCCCGCCATTTGGCTCAATAATTCGCCATCGCCGCCCAGCTCGCGCATCCGCAAATCGGTCAACATGGTGATATCAGACACCACGGCGCGCGAGAGGCGCTGGGTAACGGTCGACCAATGGCGCTCCATAAACACGAAAGCCACGACGATTTGCGTCACCACAACAGGCATGACAATAATCAGCAGCGAGCGCGGAAAAAGCCCGGTCGGCATATAGGTTTTTAAAAACGCGCTGAGCGAGAAAGAGAATAAAAATCGCATGCGCCTAATCCGTTCTCAAAACATAGCCAGAGCCGCGCACGGTTTGCAGATACAGCGGGTCGCGCGGGTCAGTCTCTATTTTGCGACGCAAACGATTGATTTGCACATCGATGGCGCGCTCGGAAATATCTTCGCCATCGGCCAGCTCAATGCGGGTCACAATACTGCCCGGCGATTGGGTGAGGCAGCGCAAGACTTCTATTTCGCGCGTGGTCAGGGTAATGCGGGCGCCATCGCGGGTTAATTCGCCGCGCTCATAGCGGAACAAATAATCGCCAAAGCGCACTTCCTCGGGCGGGGCGATGGTGTTTTCTTCTGCGCCACTGCGGCGCAAAATATTCTGCACTCGCAGCAAAAGCTCTTTCGGGTCAAATGGTTTGGGCAAATAATCATCGGCCCCTGAGGTCAGTCCTTCGATGCGCTGCTCGGTTTCGGCCAAAGCGGTGAGCAGTAAAATCGGGATGGTGTTTTCCGCTTCGCGCAAGACTTTGGTGAACTCCAGACCGGTGATGCCCGGCATCATAATATCGAGCACCAAAAGGTCATAGGTCAGGGCGTTCATTTTAATTTGCGCTTCTTTGGCGTCGCTGGCACTGGAGGTGCGATAGCCATTGTCTGCCAGATATTTTTGCAGCAATTCGCGAATCCGCGTGTCGTCGTCGACGATAAGGATATGCGGGGTGGTTTCATCCGGCTGGCTCATGGGGGCTGATTTACTCCGTCGTCATGTCTCGCGCCGCGCGCGAACTGGTAATCAGATTATCAACATTTTCACGGTCTTGGCGATTTATCATCAGCCGCATGGTTTTTTTCCATTGCGCAAAAGCCTCGGCGCCAATGGCTTCCAGCACGGCTTCGAAACGCGCTTCTTGAGGGGCCAATAGTTTTTCATGCAGGGCGCTGCCCTTGGCGGTTAAAAACAGCAATCGCTTGCGTCTATCATTGGCGCCAATGCGCTGCTCGATATAGTGCCCGTCAATCAGCTCTCGCAAAACCCGCGCCAGGCTTTGCTTGGTCACGCGCAAAATCTCCAAAAGATCGGCGATAGAAATGCCCGGGCTGCCAGCCACAAAGTGCAAAACACGGTGATGCGCCCGGCCAAAATCATGGGCGGCTAAAATCGCATCTGGGTCGGCGATGAAATCACGATAGGCGAAAAACATCAGCTCAATGGCATCCTTGAAATCATCGCCAGAGGTGTTTTTCAAATCTTTAGACATAATTCTTCCGCATGGGTTCGCATGTGTAAATGGGTCAGCCTTATTGACATAAAATTAGCACACTGTTAAGCCTAACATGGTTAGGTTTATTTGCCTGTAAAATAAAACAGCCCAAACGGGGTGCATGGGGACTTCAAGATGAGTATCGCTTTTGATCAGCGCGACGGTTTTATCTGGATGAACGGAGAAATGGTGCCTTGGGCGGATGCGAAAGTGCATGTCTTGACCCATGGCTTACACTATGCCTCCAGTGTTTTTGAAGGCGAGCGCGCTTATGGCGGCGCTATTTTCAAATTACGCGAACACACCGAGCGGCTGTTTTATTCGGCCAAAGAGCTTGGCTTTACGCTGCCCTATTCGGTTGAAGAAATTGACGCGGCTTGCGAGGCAACCCTGAAAGCCAATCATTTGACCGATGGTTATCTGCGTCCCGTGGCGTGGCGGGGCAGCGAAATGATGGGCGTTTCGGCGCAGAACAATCGCATTAATGTGGCCGTGGCGGCGTGGGAATGGCCGTCTTATTTTGACCCCGAAGAACGCCTGAAAGGCATTCGTTTGGATATGGCGAAATACCGTCGTCCGTCGCCCGAAACCGCGCCGTGCCATGCCAAAGCGGCTGGCCTTTATATGATTTGCACTCTGTCGAAACACGAAGCCGAAAGCAAAGGCTATGCCGATGCGATGATGCTCGATTATCGCGGGCAGGTGGCTGAAGCGACGGGCGCCAATATGTTTTTCGTCAAGGACGGCGTCCTCCATACCCCAACGCCCGATTGTTTTCTCGACGGCATTACCCGCCGCACGGTGATGGATTTGGCGCGTCAACGCGGGCTCGAAATTATGGAACGTGCCATTATGCCAGACGAGCTGGAAGGCTTTAGCGAGTGCTTTATCACGGGCACGGCGGCGGAAGTGACACCGGTTTCTGAGATTGGCCCCTATCGATTTACGCCAAGCGATATTTCGAAAAACCTGATGGCGGATTACAGCAAATTGGTTGGCGCCTAAAACGGCTTTTTGTTGGCGCCAAAATCGGCTTTGATTTTTTCTTGCAGCAATGGCAAGCTCTTGTCTTATCGTGAGGGAGAGAGAGCATGGGTTTCTACGACAAATTTATTCTACCGCGTTTTATCGGCACCGCTTGTGGCACCAAGCCAGTTATGCACCAGCGCCAAAAAGTTGTGCCGCATTGCGAAGGCCGCGTGTTGGAAATCGGCATGGGCACGGGACATAATCTCGCGTTTTACGACCCGAAAAAAGTCGACCTTGTGTTCGGCCTAGAGCCGGCCCCTGATATGGTAAAGCGCGCCAAACCTCTGGCCGAGAAAGTCGATTTCCCAGTTGAGTTCATCGACTTGCCTGGCGAAGAAATTCCATTGGACGACAATAGCGTGGATACGGTTTTGCTGACCTATACGCTTTGCACCATTCCAGACACGTTGAAAGCCATGCAAAACATGCGTCGCGTGCTGAAGCCGGGCGGCAAATTATTATTCTCCGAACATGGACGCGCCCCCGATGCGGCGGTGGAGAAATGGCAAAATCGGCTAAACGGCGTTTGGGGTAAAATTGCCGGCGGCTGCCATATCAACCGCGATATCCCGACGTTGATAGAAGCCGGCGGGTTTCAAATTACCGATATGGACCAAATGTATGTGCCGTCGACGCCGCGCGTGGTGGGCTATACTTATTGGGGCGCTGCAGAAATTAAATAACCTCTATCGACAATTGCTTTTGGGCGTTCGACTTGACTCTTATTTGTTCTCATTTTAGAACAAAAAGAGAACAAATAAACCGTCGAACAGAAGCAAAAATATGGAACCGAAACCTGCCGCGCCTTTAAAACACACTTCAAAAAGCCAAAAATTGGCTAAATTACGCCGTTTGGTCGCGCGTTTTGAGCCCGGGGTTGCGCATGGCCCCCATATTCAAACCGGTTTTGCAGATATTGATGCTTATCTCCGCCAACAAGTGGTTCCGGCGGGTCTGCCTTGCGGTGGCCTGCATGAAGTGGTGGCGACGCGGGTTGGCGATATGCCAGCGGCTTTGGGGTTTGCCCATCGGTTGGCGGTGCGGTTTTTAGACCGCCCGCATACCCAAGATATGTTGCTCTATGGCCAAACCCATATGGCGTGTCGCGAGGCGGGCCAGCCCTATGGCCCCGCTTTGCCAGCGCATGGGCTTTCGGCCGATAGGCTGGTCTATATCGATGGTGCCCGATTGCCCGATTTATTATGGGCGGGCGAAGAGGCGCTATTGTGTTCGGCCATTGGCTGCATTGTTTTATCTAGCTGGGACGAAGCGCCCAGTTTTACCGCCAGTCGTCGATTGAGCCTTGCGGCGCGCGCTGCCGAGCGGCCTTTGGTGATGGCTTTGGGGGCGCAAGCGGGCGGCAGTGCTTCGGCCGCCACCACGCGCTGGCAAGTCGAAGCTTTGCCGCAACAAGGCTGGCACGTGCGCTTGGCTAAATTGCGCATGAGCTATACCGCCACACCGCCGCCCGAAGGCTGGCGCCTCTATCCACAAAGCTTGTCGCAAAACAGCGCGCAAAATATTTTGCAAAGCCAGCCGAGGGGCCAAGCGGCGTCTCGCACGGCGCGCGCGGGTTAGGGCGGCTATGGGGCACCCGAACCCGAACCCGAACCCGAACCCTATTGTGCCGATTGCCACGGGTCGGCGCCTCATCGCTTTGTGGTTTCCCTATTGGGCGGGTGAGACGACAAAAATTCCGCATGATAAAACGCAAAGTTTCGCCCTCATCGACCATTATAAAAACGCCCAACGCCTCGTTGGCCTGACGCCTTTGGCGGCCCAAATGGGCTTGAGCTTGGGATTGTCTTTGGCCGATGCGCGCGCGCTTTTGCCCGATTTGCAAACCGCCATGGCCGAGCCGATGGAGGCGGCAGCAAGACTGCAAAAATGCGCCTATTGGCTGCAACGCTATACGCCATGGGTGGGCCATAATCCGTCGAGCGATGGGCAAACCGGGCTGGCCGATTATGGATTGCTATTAGATGTCAGCGGATGCGCTCATTTGTTTGGCGGCGAGCGCGCGCTTCTGGCTGATATGCAAGCGCGGTTTTTAAACCGAGGCATCACCGCGCATGCCGCCATGGCTGGCACGGTGGGGGCCGCTTGGGGGCTGGCGCGATTTGGCGTCTCGGCCAAAACCGACCCGCAAGCGCGGCGGCAAATCATCGTCCCCGAGGGGCAAGAGGCGGAGGCGGTTTTGCCGCTGCCGCCTGCGGCTTTGCGCCTATCTGGCGGGCATATTGATTTGTGCCAGCGTTTGGGGCTCGACACGATTGGCGATTTGGCGGGGTTTGCGCGGCGCGAGTTAACCCGTCGCTTTGGCCCGTCGCCGGTGTTGCGCCTAGAGCAAGCTTTGGGGCAGGCGGGTGAAAGTTTGAACCCTTGCTTGCCGCCGCCGCGATTTTTCGTACGGCATAATTTGCCGCATGGGGTGACGCAAATGGAGGCTTTGGCGCAGCTCATCGGCGATTTATGCGCGCGTTTGGCGACGCAATTGGAAACAAGCGGCCATGGCGCGCAGCGGTTAGATTTATCGCTGACGCGTTCTGACAATGCGGTTTTGGCTTTATCTTTGCCTTTGGCCCATCCTAGCGCCGATGGGGGGCACATGGCGCGGCTTTTCGAAGAACGCCTATCGCGCCTATCGCGCGGTGTCGATGCGGGCTATGGCATCGAGCATCTTGCGCTGGCCGCCAGTCGCACGGCCCCGATTTCAGGGCCGCAAGAAACCATGGGCGCGTTTGAAGACGCGCCAAATAAAACCCGTGGCAAGCGCCGCGCCGCGCCGATTGCCGCTTTGGGCAATCTTTACGATAGATTGGTATCGCGCCTTGGCGCGCAAGTGGTGGTGCGTCCCGTGCCGCATGCATCTTATATCCCCGAGCGTGCGGTGAAATTAGTGCCGGTTTTAAAAGCCGATGCAGCCGATAAAAAAGACCCGCAAAGCCTATCGGCCAATTTGCCAGACCCCGCCACAAGACCTTTGTTTATGCTATGCGCGCCAGAGCCGATTGAGGTGATTGCGGAAATTCCCGAAGGCGCGCCCTATCGGTTTCGGTGGCGGCGCGTCTTGCATGAAGTGAGCGCCGCTTATGGGCCCGAGCGCATTAGCCCCGAATGGTGGGCCGGATTGACCGGAGAAACGCCCAAACATCACAATCGGCAAACCCGAGATTATTACCGCCTTGAAGACACGCAAGGGCACCGCTTTTGGATTTATCGCGACGGCCTCTATAGCCGCGAAACAACGCGCCCGCGTTGGTTTATGCACGGGGTGTTTCCATGAGGGTTTTCCCATGAGTGTTTCCATGCGGGCCGCTTTGCCAGAAACAGGCTTTGCAGAGCTGGCGGCGATTTCGAATTTCAGTTTTCTGCACGGCGCCGCGCATCCTCAAGAAATGGTCGAGACGGCCGCCGCTTTGGGCTATCGCGCCATCGGCTTGGCCGATCGCAATACGCTGGCGGGCATTGTGCGGGGCCATGTGGCGGCGCGCGATGCGGGCTTGCGCTATTTGCCCGGCGCCCGATTGGTCACCCAATGCGGCTTTGAGGTGTTGGCCTATCCCTGCCAGCGGGCAGATTATGCGGCTTTGTCGCAATGTTTAACGCGGGGCAATCGGCGCGGTCGCAAAGGGCAGTGCGTTTTGCCGTTCGACGATGTGTTGGCGCTCGCCCAACAAGCCAATCTATGCTGGCTGGCCGTGCCGCCTTTGGATATAGAGGCACAAGAGGCGGGCTTTGGCGATAAATTAGCGGCTTTGGCGGCGCAGTCTTCGCGTGTGTACGCCCTCTTAGTGCCGCTTTATGGCGCGGATGATGCGGCCCGGTTTCGCAAAATCGCTGCCATGGCAAGCTGGGCCAATGCCGAATTGCTCGCCAGTTTCGACCCGCTATATCACGTGGCCGAGCGGCGTCCGGTGCAAGACGTGGTAACTTGCATTCGCCACCACGTCAGCTTGCCCGAGGCGGGTTATCATTTGAGCCTAAATGCCGAGCGCCATTTAAAACCCGCCAGCGAAGCCATGCGCCTGTTCGCCGATTGGCCCGAGGCTTTGCACAATATCGATGCGGTTTTAAACGCCTGTCAATTTTCGCTCGACCAGCTTTCCTATCAATACCCAGAAGATGTTTTCGACACGAGCCGAAGTCCGCAAGAGCTACTGGCAAAACTGGCATGGGACGGCGCGGCGGCGCGCTATCCAGACGGCATACCAGATAAAATTCGCACGCTTCTAACGCATGAATTGCAGCTTATCGAGGGCTTGGACTATGCGCCGTATTTTTTAACCGTGCATGATTTGGTGCGCTTTGCCCGCTCGAAAAGAATTTTGTGCCAAGGGCGGGGCAGCGCGGCCAATTCGGCGGTTTGCTATTATATTGGCATCACGGCGGTCGACCCCAGTCGATTGGATTTATTGTTCGAGCGGTTTTTATCGCCAGAGCGCAATGAGCCGCCCGACATTGATATTGATTTCGAACACGAGCGGCGCGAGGAAGTGATTCAATATATCTATCAAAAATATGGCCGCGAACGGGCCAGTATCGCCGCCACGGTCATCACCTATCGGGCCCGCTCGGCAGTGCGCGAAGTGGCCAAAGTCATGGGGCTTTCGGGCGATGTGGCCAGCGCGCTTTTGGCGTTAAATTGGGGCGGGGGCGGCAAGCCACCACCGCGCGAGCATATTCTGGAGGCGGGGCTTGACCCGGAGGCGCCGGGCATTGCCGCAACGCTGGCCTTGGCGGGGCAAATCATTGGGTTTCCAAGGCATTTATCGCAGCATGTGGGCGGCTTTGTCATCACCCAAGACAGGCTGGATTGCATGGTGCCGATTGGCAATGCGGCGATGGCCGAGCGCACTTTCATCGAATGGGACAAAGATGATTTGGATGCTTTGGGCCTGTTAAAAATCGATGTTCTGGCGCTGGGTATGTTGAGTGCCATTCGCCGTAGTTTCGACCTTATCGCGGCGCATCACGGCAAAACCTACGAGCTGGCCGATGTGCCGATAGAAGATAGCGCGGTTTACGATATGCTTTGTCGGGCCGAATCCGTCGGGGTGTTTCAAGTCGAAAGCCGCGCCCAAATGAATATGTTGCCGCGCCTCAAGCCGCGTGATTTTTATGACCTTGTGGTGCAAGTGGCGATTGTTCGGCCGGGCCCCATACAGGGCGATATGGTGCATCCTTATTTGCGGCGGCGAAACGGCGAAGAGGCGGTCGAGTTTCCCTCGCAAGAGCTGGAAGACGTGCTGGGAAAAACCCTAGGCGTGCCTTTGTTTCAAGAACAAGCCATGCGCATTGCCGTGGTGGCGGCGGGGTTTACCCCCAGCGAGGCCGACCGCTTGCGCCGCGCCATGGCGACGTTTCGAAAAAGCGGCGTGATACATGAATTTGGCGTGCGGCTGATGGATGGCATGCAGGCGCGCGGCTATGAACGCGCGTTTGCCGAGCGCTGCTTTAAACAGATTGAAGGGTTTGGCGAATATGGCTTTCCCGAAAGCCATGCGGCCAGTTTCGCTTTGCTGGTCTATGTGTCGGCTTGGCTGAAGCATCATTATCCAGCGGCTTTTTGTGCCGCTCTTTTAAACAGCCAGCCGATGGGGTTTTACGCACCCGCGCAATTGGTCACCGAGGCTCAACGCCAAGGGGTGCGCGTTTTGCCCGTATGTCTAAACGCCTCCGATGCCGAGGCAGATTTAGAGGCCAGCGATGACGCTACCGCTCCCAGCAACGCTACCGCTGTGCGCCTAGGGTTCAATCAAGTGATGGGCTTGCTGCAAGCCGATGCGGCGGCGCTGGTGGCGGCGCGCGCGTTAGGCGGGGCTTTTGATAGTGTGGCCGATTGCGCGGCGCGCACCAGTGTCAGTGTGTCGACGCTGGAGCGTCTGGCGCGCGCCGATGCTTTTGCGTGCCTCGGGCTTAGCCGGCGCCAAGCCTTATGGGCGGTGCGCGCCTTGGCGCCAGAAAACAAAGCCCCCGGCCTGCCTTTGTTCGAGCGCCAAACCAGCGATGGGGCGGCCTTGCGCGAAGAAGAACGCGCCGCCATTTTGCCCGCCTTAGCGCCGGGTATGGAAGTGTTGGAAGATTATGCCAGCCTGCGGTTGTCGTTGAAAAATCATCCGCTGGCTTTCCTGCGCGCGCCGCTCACCCAAGCGCAAGTGCAACCGCTATCGGTGTTGCAAAAAGCGCCTTCCGGCAAACGCGTCTCGGTGGCGGGTCTGGTGATTTGCCGCCAGCGCCCGGGCAGTGCCAAAGGGGTTGTTTTCCTCACGCTGGAAGATGAGACGGGCAATGGCAATATGGTGGTTTGGCCCGATCGGTTCGAGCGGTTTCGCCGCGTGGTCATTGGCGCGCGCCTCATCCGCATCGATGGGCGGGTGCAGCGCAATGGTATTGTGGTGCATTTGGTGGCCGAGCAAATCAGCGATATGTCGGGCGATTTGGTTCATTTGCTGCACGAAAAAGGCCTGCAAAGCGCGAAGGATTTGCCCAAACCGCTACGCTCGAAAAGTCAAACAGGCAGGCGCACACCCAGAGAAATGGCTTGGAAAGGCGCGCCGTAACTATTCGGCGGCTTGTTTTTCGGCAGCCATTTCGGCCAAATATTTTTCCGCTTCCAGCGCCGCCATACAGCCCATGCCCGCAGCCGTGACCGCTTGGCGATAAATATCATCGGTCACATCGCCGGCCGCATAAACCCCGGCAATCGACGTGGCCGTGCTATCGGGCGTGGTGACCAAATAGCCGCCAGATTTGGTTTCTAGCTGGTCGGCGAATAATTCGGTGGAGGGCGCATGGCCAATGGCAATAAACACGCCATCGGCTTCTACCTCATGGGTGTCCCCCGTTTTGGTGTTTTTAATACGCGCGCCAGTCACGCCCAGCGGGTCTTCGTCGCCCAGAATTTCATCGACGGCGCTATCCCAAAGCACGTTGATTTTTTCATGTGCCAGCAAACGGCTTTCGAGAATTTTCTCGCAGCGCAACGCATCGCGCCGATGCACAAGGGTGACTTGCGAGGCAAAATTGGTCAGGAATAAAGCTTCCTCAACCGCTGTATTGCCGCCGCCGACCACCAGCACTTTTTTATTGCGATAGAAAAACCCATCGCAAGTCGCGCAGGCCGAGACGCCAAACCCTTGAAACTTATCCTCGGAAGGCAGGCCCAACCATTTGGCTTGCGCGCCCGTGGCAATGACCACGGAATCGGCGGTAAACACCGCGCCGCTATCGCCTTTTGCCGTGAACGGGCGTTTGGATAAATCGACTTCGGTAATGATGTCAGAAACAATATCTGTGCCCACATTGGCGGCCTGAGCTTCCATTTGTTCCATCAGCCATGGGCCTTGCACGGCCTCGGCGAAGCCCGGATAATTTTCCACTTCGGTGGTAATGGTCAACTGTCCGCCGGGCTGAATGCCGCGCACCAACACGGGCTCCAGCATGGCGCGCGCCGCATAAACCGCCGCCGTATAGCCCGCAGGGCCAGAGCCGATAATCAGCAGTTTTGTGTGTTTTACAGTCTTGGGCGCAGGTGCGGTCATAACTCTCTCCGAATGTGATGCCCCTAATTTAAGAATGATTCCGCAAAACCCAAGCGGTCAAGCGCGTCGGCACCAGGTTATTCAGAGGTTTCTTGAGATAATTGCACGCGGTGGCGGGCGTAAGCCTCGGCTATGGCGGCGGCAATCTCGGGCGTCGCGTTTTGGCTTTGCACGGCCCATGCCTCTAGGCCATGGGTGAAGGGGCGCACCAAATCGGCCGCTTGAATGGCGGCATGAAAACGGCGGAATTTATCGGAGCCGCCTTTCAAGCCAAACACTTGCACGGGCACGCCGGGTAGGCAGGCTTCGCCCACCATATTGACGCTATCGGCGGTCACGATAATCTGTTCGGCCAAGCCCAACATGGCGCGGTACGGATTGGCGCCTTGATTATCCCATAAAAAATAACTGCCTTCGGGCAGCTTCTGGCGCAAAAGATCTGCATAGCTGTCGGGCGAGCGCCGCGACAGGCTTATCAAAAGATAATGACCTTGCTCGGCCAAGCCAGCCAGCCCCGTGGCAAGAGCCGCCATCTCGTCGGCACCAAAAGGATAAACGGCGTTCGGCCCGCCGATGAGAACGCTGATTAATTTGCCATTCACCGGCTTTGGCACCAAGCGCGCGCGAGACGCTTTGGCTTGTTTTGCTAGCTCTGGCAAGCTCATGGCGTGCGGCGATAGCAAACTCTGTAAAACATTTTCCCCGCGCAGCCGATCATGCGCTGGCGCCCAGACGAAATCAAAATGCGCCGGATGAATCGATGGGTTTTGCAAAAACGCGGTAAACACGCGCCCGCCCGAGGCGCGTTTGATATAGCGCGTATGCGGTACCGCTTGGCGCGCGCTGGCGATTACCATATCGGGAAAAGGCGGCGCGATAGTCGCATCCCCTTTGGCCGCTATTTCTGCCAACCGATAGGGCGCCAGCCATTTCCAAGGCGCACGCAACTGCGTATGCACGCTGCGATAGGTGCCCCCGAGGGCTTGCGCCACGCCTTCTACCAGCACGTCATTGCCGCGTCTTCCGCCGGTGATACCCCAAATATTCATCAAATATTCATTGCGCCCATTTCAGTGACTATTCATTTATTACAAAATTCGGTATTATTATTACTCCGCTATCGCATTTCAGGAAACGAAAAACTGTTATGAAGAAACCAAGATTAGACCAAATCGATTTAAATATCCTAGAGGTTTTGCAAACCAAGGGACGCATTACCAATGTCGAGCTGGCCAAACAAGTGGGTATTTCAGCCCCGCCTTGCCTGCGCCGCGTTCGGGCTTTGGAGGAGGCGGGCTTCATAAAAGGCTACCGCGCGCGCGTCGATGCCACCATGTTGGGCTTGGGCGTCACTGTGTTTGCCATGGTCGGTTTGGAAAGTCAGGCAGAGGTCGATTTGCAGCGTTTCGAAGCGCGCGTCAGCGAATGGCCCGAAGTGTTGGAATGCCATATGTTGAACGGCGAGATTGATTTCATCTTGAAATGCGTCGCGACTGATTTGGAGAGTTTTCAAGAGTTTCTAACTCAAAAGCTAACCTCGGCGCCCAATGTCGCCAATGTAAGAACTTCGCTGACCATCCGCCGCTCGAAAGGCGATGTGAGCCTGCCGCTCTCCCATGTTAAATAGAGGCATATTAAGTAGGGTGGTTAGATAAATTTAACGCCTAAAATCTCGTAAGATTTGCCGCCGCCCGGCGTGTTCACTTCCACACTATCGCCGACTTCTTTGCCGATGAGGGCGCGGGCGATGGGCGAGGATATGGATATTTTTCCGTCTTCGACGCTGGCTTCAAAATCGCCCACAATTTGATAGGTTTTTTCTTCTTCCGTGTCTTCGTCGACCAAATGCACGGTGCCGCCGAATTTCACGGTATTGCCGCTCATGGCGCTGACGTCGATGACGTCGGCGAGATTGATCATCTCCTCGAGTTCCATCAGGCGGCCTTCGTTATGGCTTTGTTGTTCTTTGGCGGCGTGATATTCGGCGTTTTCCGACAAATCCCCATGCGCGCGCGCTTCCGCAATCGCTTTGATGATGCGATGGCGTTCGGGGCCTTTGAGGCGTTTCAACTCTAGGTCTAACGCCTCGTAGCCGCCTGCGGTCATGGGCACTTTTTCCATATCACTCTCCAAGCCTCGCACCGATCGCGCGAGGCAATTCTTTCTTGCTGGTTAAATTGTTTCACAAAACGCCGCGAAATGCCAAGTTTTTTGAGAGCTAATTTCGGGCCGCGCGTTGCGCTCCATAGTCTTGCAGACTTTTAACACTCAGCGAATTATCCCGCAAAGCGGCAATCGCTGCCACCGCCGCTTCGGCGCCAGCCAAAGTGGTGTAATAGGGAATTTTCATCTCCAAAGCGGTGCGACGGATCGATTTACTATCGGCCAAAGATTGCTCGCCCTCGGTGGTGTTTACCACCAATTGCACGGCGTCATTTTTCATCGCATCAACGATATGTGGACGCCCTTCCATCACCTTATTAATCGGCTCGACGCTGACCCCATGGTCGCTTAAAAAACCGGCGGTGCCGCGTGTGGCAATCAGCTTAAAGCCCAATTCGGTGAGGCGTTTGGCGGGGGCTACGGCGCGTTGTTTGTCGTTTTCGCGCACCGATAAAAACACCGTTCCGCCATCTGGCAAATGCGTGCTGCTGCCCAATTGGCTTTTGGCAAAGGCGGTCGCAAAATCCATATCGAGACCCATCACCTCGCCGGTCGAGCGCATCTCTGGCCCCAAGACCGTATCGACGCCCGGGAAACGCGCGAAAGGAAACACGCTCTCTTTGACGGCGATATGGTCGTAGTTCAGCGTCGTCAATCCAAACTCGGCAAGCTTGGCGCCAGCCATCAGGCGGGCGGCAATATTGGCAATCGGCTGGCCAAGCACTTTCGCCACAAAGGGCACCGTGCGGCTGGCGCGCGGGTTCACTTCAATCACGAAAATATCTTCGCCTTGCACGGCAAATTGCACATTCATCAAACCAACCACATTGAGCGCCAGCGCCATTTCTGTGGCTTGGCGTTCCAGCTCGGCAATCATCGGTTGGGCCAAACTATGCGGCGGCATGGAACACGCGCTATCGCCCGAATGCACGCCCGCTTCTTCAATATGCTCCAAAATGCCCGAGACAAAGACATCTTTGCCATCGCTCAACACATCGACATCCAGCTCGGTGGCATCGCGCAAATAGCCATCGATGAGCACCGGACTATCTCCAGAAACCACCACGGCCTCGCGCATATAGCGCTCGAGCTGGGCGTCCGTGCTAACGATTTCCATGGCGCGGCCGCCCAAAACATAAGACGGGCGAATGACCACGGGAAAGCCAATATCGGCGGCAATTTCGCGCGCCTGTTCGGCCGAGCGGGCAATGCCATTGGGCGGCTGGCGAAGTTTCAACCGGTCGAGCAAATCTTTAAAACGGTCGCGGTCTTCGGCCAGGTCAATGGCGTCTGGGTCGGTGCCCAAAATCGGGATGCCTGCTTTTTCGAGGGCTTGCGATAATTTGAGCGGCGTCTGGCCGCCAAATTGCACAATCACGCCAGCCAAAGTGCCGGCCTGCATTTCGCAATGCAAAAGCTCCAGCACATCTTCTTGGGTCAGCGGCTCAAAATACAATCGGTCGGATGTGTCATAATCGGTCGACACGGTTTCGGGATTGCAATTGACCATAATGCTCTCGATATCGGCATCTTCCAGCGCGAAAGCAGCATGGCAGCAGCAATAATCAAACTCAATGCCTTGGCCAATGCGGTTGGGGCCCCCGCCCAGAATAACCGCTTTTTTGCGGCCACTTGGGGCGGCTTCATTTTGCCCATCCAGCACGCAGGCCGGGTCATAGCTCGAATAAAGATAGGGGGTGCTGGCTTTAAATTCAGCCGCGCAAGTATCGATTTGGCGATAATAGGGGCGCACGCCCATGGCGCGCCGTGTCGCACTGACACTGTCCTCGTCGGCACCGATAAGCTCGGCCAAACGTGCATCGGAAAAGCCCATGCCTTTCACCATACGCATGGCTTCTTCGTTATCGGGCAGGCCGTGGTCGCGGACTTTGGCTTCCATATCGATAATTTCGCCTAATTGTTCCATCACCCAAGGGTCGAAATGAGCAAGCGCGCAAATTTCGGCTTGCGGCATGCCTTGGCGCAAAGCATGTGCCGCGATGAGCAGACGGTCGGGCGTCGGCGTGGTCAAGGCGGCGCGCATATCGGCCACGCCTTGCGGGCTCGACATATCGGGCGCGCCTTCGGGGGCGTTTAATCCGGTAAGGCCGGTTTCCAAAGAGCGCAGCGCTTTTTGCAGGCTCTCTTTGAAGTTGCGGCCAATGGCCATGGCTTCACCAACCGATTTCATGGCCGTGGTGAGATACGGCTCGGCGCCGGGAAATTTTTCAAAAGCAAAGCGCGGAATTTTAGTCACGACGTAGTCAATGCTTGGCTCAAAGCTGGCGGGGGTGACGCCCGTGATATCGTTCATCAATTCATCCAGCGTATAACCGACGGCCAATTTGGCGGCGATTTTCGCAATCGGGAATCCCGTGGCTTTCGAAGCCAAAGCCGAAGAACGCGACACGCGCGGGTTCATTTCGATGACCACCAAACGGCCATCGGCTGGATTGACGGCAAATTGCACATTGGAGCCGCCAGTCTCGACGCCCACTTCGCGCAGCACCGCAATCGAGGCATTGCGCATAATCTGATATTCGCGATCGGTCAGCGTCAGGGCGGGCGCGACGGTTATGCTGTCGCCCGTATGCACGCCCATTGGGTCGATATTTTCAATCGAGCAAATGATGATGCAATTGTCGGCTTTGTCGCGCACAACTTCCATCTCATACTCTTTCCAGCCGAGCACGCTTTCTTCGATAAGCACTTCGGTGACCGGCGAGGCATCCAGACCGCCTTCGACGATTTGCAAAAACTCTTCTTTATTATAAGCAATGCCGCCGCCCGTGCCGCCCATGGTAAAGCTGGGACGAATGATGGTCGGCAGGCCCACTTTTTCCAAGGCCGCCAGCGCTTCTTCCACCGTATGCGCCACATCGGAGCGCGGGCTTTCGAGGCCAATTTTATCCATCGCTTGGCGGAACAACTGGCGGTCTTCGGCTTTGTTAATGGCTTCCAAATCGGCACCAATGAGCTGCGCGCCATATTTTTCCAGCGTGCCATCTTCCGATAAAGCAATGGCTGTGTTCAGCGCGGTCTGCCCGCCCATGGTGGGCAAGACGGCGTCGGGGCGCTCTTTCTCGATAATTTTGGCTACCAGCTCGGGCGTAATCGGCTCGATGTAAGTGGCGTCGGCCAGCTCGGGGTCGGTCATAATCGTGGCTGGGTTCGAGTTCACCAAAATAACCCGATAGCCTTCTTCGCGAAGCGCTTTGCAAGCTTGCGTGCCGGAATAGTCAAATTCGCACGCCTGACCAATAACAATCGGCCCCGCGCCAATAATGAGAATGCTGGATATATCTGTACGTTTCGGCATTACGCGTCTCCTCGGCGGCTACCCATAGAGGCAACAAAGCGGTCAAATAAATAGTGGCTGTCTTGCGGGCCAGGCGAGGCTTCGGGGTGATATTGCACCGAGAAAACAGGCGCCCCCTTGAGGGCAATGCCACAATTGGTTTGGTCAAACAGGCTGACATGGGTTTCTTCCACATTGTCAGGCAGGCTGTCGCGGTCGACGGTGAAGCCATGGTTCATCGAGGTAATCTCGACTTTGCCCGTGGTCAAATCTTTCACCGGATGATTGGCGCCATGATGGCCTTGTTTCATTTTCACGGTTTTGGCACCTAGCGCGCGCGCCAGCATTTGATGGCCCAAGCAAATGCCAAAAACCGGCTTGCCGCTGGCGACGAGTTTTTCAATTTCCGCCACCGCATAAGCGCCCGTGGCGGCCGGGTCGCCCGGGCCATTGGATAAAAAGATGCCATCTGGATTATGCGCCAAAACTTCTTCCGCTGACGCCGAGGCGCTGACCACAGAGACGCGGCAGCCCGCCTGTGCCAAGCAGCGCAGAATGTTTTTCTTCACGCCATAATCAAGTGCCACAACATGGGGCATGTCTTGCGCCTTTGGGTCGTTTTCCGCAAACCCTTGGTTCCAGGCCCAGCGGCCCTGGTTCCAGTCATAGGCGGTTTGGCTGGTCACTTCGGCGGCCAAATCGGCGCCTTCGAGGCCGGCAAAAGCCTCCAGCTCGGCTTGCAGGGCCGGAATGTCAAATTCGCCGTCTGGGTCATGCGCCAAAATGGCATTAAACATGCCATGGTCGCGAATATGCGCCGTGATGGTGCGCGTATCCACGCCGCTAATGCCAATCAGACCTTTGCCAATCAGCCATTCATTCAGGTGCATCGTATTGCGATAATTAGATGGCTGGGTGATGGCCTCGCGAAGGATCAACCCATTGGCGGCGCGCGCCACCTCTGCGTTGGAGGTCTCGCCATCGTCCTCATTGGTGCCGACATTGCCAATATGGGGAAAGGTGAAAGTCACGATTTGCTGTTTATACGACGGGTCGGTAAGAATTTCTTGATATCCGGTCATCGCCGTATTGAAGCAAACCTCGCCGAGGGTGTGGCCCGTGGCGCCGAGGCCATAGCCATAAAAAGCGTCCCCTTTTGCGGTGAGCAGCAGGGCGGTTTTTTTGGCCGGTTGCCAAATGGATTTATCGGCGCTCATGTGAGGGCTCCCTGTCAGTTAGGTGGTGAAGGTTACTTGGTGAAACAGCTCTTTGACATTCGAAAAAACGCAAAAAAAAGGCCCCTGCCGCTGGTGCGACCGAGGCGTGAACGATGCTGAGAACCCTCATAAAAACCCTATTTTCTGCGTGAGCCAAATTGACGGGAAACTATATAACGTAGGGCCTCTCGTCAAGCCATCTTATGGCGATTCTTTTGGGAAAAAAATACCAATAAAATCAATATCTTATACTATTTTTCCGGCGCCTCGAGAGAATGTCAGAAACCCCACCTGCGATTGCCTTGCTGCGGCGAGCATAGAGGCAAACATCGATTCTGCACGGAATTTTTTGCCACTGTCGCGAATGATTTGAAGCATTGCCAAACCGCATGCTTTGGCATATATCAAACGCTTCGCTTTCCAGTGGCCGATGAGGCGCATGAGGTAGCGGACAAAGATTGGTTTCAAGGAGTTTGACCATGCAAGAGCGGTTCACAGAAGCGCTGAAGACAGCGGTTAAGGCCCAAGACAAAATTCGTGTCTCTACGTTGCGCCTAATTATGGCAGCGATTAAAGACCGCGACATCGCCGCCCGCAGCGCCGATAGTGGCGATGGCGTCAGCGACGACCAAATCCTCGAAATTCTCGCCAAAATGGTAAAGCAACGCCAAGAGGCCGCCAGCACCTATGAAGAAGCGGGTCGGTTAGAATTGGCCGAGCAAGAACGCGCCGAGATTGTGGTGATTGAAGATTTTCTACCCGCCCAATTGAGCGACGAAGACGTGGCCAGCGCGGTCGCCGCCGCCTGCGACGAAGTCGGCGCTCAATCTTTAAAAGATATGGGCAAAGTCATGGGCGTGCTGAAGGGTAAATATGCGGGCCAAATGGACTTTGGCAAAGCCGGTGGATTGGTGAAACAACGCTTGAGCTAAGGGCGTTTTCGTTTCATTCACAAGAAATATGCGCTTTGCACGCATCGCCCGCGTTATCGCCATAGCGGCTGGCTCGATAAAAGCGTAAAATACAGCCATGGCGTTTCCCCAAACCTTTCTCGAAGAAATTAGAAACCGAATTTCGGTATCCGATGTGGTTGGCCGCAAGGTCAAATTACAACGCCGCGGCCGAGAATTTGTCGGGCTGAGCCCGTTTAAGCCAGAAAAAACCCCGTCTTTTACCGTCAATGACGACAAGCAGTTTTACCATTGTTTCTCGACCGGAAAACACGGCTCGGTGTTTGACTTTATTATGGAGACCGAAGGCTTAAGCTTTCCAGAATCGGTCGAGCGTCTGGCTTCGGAAGCGGGCATGCAAATGCCCGACCGCGACCCGCAAGACGCCGTTCGTGCCGTCAATCAGGCCAGCCTGTTAGATGTCACCGAGGCTTCTGCCAAATGGTTTGAAGCGCAGCTTAAAACCCCTGCCGCGGCGCAGGCGCGCGCCTATTTAGACAAGCGCGGTGTCACGCAAGAGATGATTAAACGCTTCCGCATTGGGTTTGGGCCCAGCGCGCGCACCGCTTTGGTGGAGCATTTGAGCGCCCGCGATATGGGGCTGGATAAGATTGTCGAAGCCGGTATGGCGATTAAGCCAGACGATGGCAAAGCCCCTTATGACCGTTTCCGCGACCGGATTATTTTCCCGATTAACGATGCCCGCGGTCGGGTGATCGCCTTTGGCGGACGCGCCATGAGTGCGGAAGCCAAAGCCAAATATCTCAATTCGCCAGAAACCCCGCTGTTTCATAAAAGCCGGGTTCTGTATAATTTTTCGGGCGCGCGCCAAGCCGCCTATGACACCAATAGCGTGCTGATTTCAGAAGGCTATATGGATGTTGTGGGCATGGCGCGCGCGGGCATTGATAATGCGGTTGCGGGCCTCGGCACGGCCATCACCGAAGAGCAAATTGGCTTGGCCTGGCGCATGGCGCCCGAGCCGATTTTATGTCTCGATGGCGATGCGGCGGGCTTGCGCGCCGCCTATCGCGCGATTGACCGCGCTTTGCCTTTGCTCAAACCGGGATATTCGCTGCGCTTTGCGATTTTGCCGCCGGGCAAAGACCCCGATGATGTGGTGCGCGAAGGCGGCGCACAAGCCATGCAAGCCCTCTTGGGCAAAGCCATGAGCCTTATCGATTTAATGTGGGAACGCGAAATAGAAGCCGCCCCCTGGGATACGCCAGAGCGCGCTGCGGCATTAAAAAAGCGTCTGCGCGAGGCGGCCGCGCGGGTGGGCGATAAAGATGTGCGCGCGCTTTATGGCCAAGACATTAAAGCGCGGCTCGATAAATTATTGGGCGAGCAGGGTGTGCCCTATCAAAACAGTGGCCGCCATCGCGATGGCTTTCGGGGCAAGCAAAACCCTCGGTTTCGCTCGCAACCGACCTCAGAAGCGCGGCGCTCGGCCATCTCAACCGGGGCCACCGATTGGTCGGTGCGCGAGGCCCTGATTGTGTTGTGTGTCTTGCAACATCCAGCGGTTTTACGGCACGAGCGCGATATGTTTGAGACGATTGAAATTCAAACCCCCGCCTTAGACGCTTTGCGTTTTGCGATTATCGATTATTTCGATGCGCTGGAGGCAAGCGCTGAGACCGACGCAGGGCTTGACAATAGCGCGCTCACAAGGCATTTGATAAGCGAAGGAAAGCAGGAAATTTGCGAGCGTTTGGGAAATATGCCAGAAGCTCGGCGTATGAGTTTTGCGCGCAAGGAAAGTAATCTGGAAGACGTTTTGGCGGGATGGCTTGAAGTGACTCGCAATCATCATAAATTACTAACTCTAACAACCGAGCAGAAGTCGGTTGAGGCAGAACTTGAGATTGAACTGGCGCGCGATGGAACCCAAAACGCGCTGGAACGCCTATTGGCGATAAAAAATGAAATTGCGGCGCTGGAACGCGGAGACGATAGCGCAGCTTAATGATAATCGTGAGGGGTCACGCAAGACTTACCCGGAGACTTACATGGCAGGCAAAAAAGCCAAGGCAAAAGAACAAGAAGTCGAAACAGGCGATAGCCCACTCATCGACATGGATAATCGCGATGTGAAGCGCATGATTAAGGCCGCCAAGGCAAGCGGCTTTGTGACCATTGATGCGTTGAACGCGGTTCTGCCGCCCGAAGAATTTACCTCTGAGAAAATCGAAGACATTATGGCGATGCTATCCGAGCTGGGCATTACCGTGGTCGAGACCGATGACGCAGATGAAACCGAAGAAGACGGCGACGCGAAAACCAGCAGCGAAACGGCAGTTGCCGCCGAAGCCAGCACCACAGCCGTCGCCAAAACCACAAAAACTGGCGCCACGGGCGACCGGACAGATGATCCGGTGCGGATGTATTTGCGCGAAATGGGCTCGGTCGAGCTACTATCGCGCGAAGGCGAAATTGCCATTGCCAAACGCATAGAGGCGGGCCGCGAAACCATGATTGCCGGGCTTTGTGAAAGCCCGCTGACGTTTCAGGCGATTATCATTTGGCGCGATGAGCTGAACGAAGGCAAAGTTTTGCTGCGCGATATCATCGATTTAGATGCAACGCGCGCAGGCCCCGAAGCCAAGAAAATTGATCGCTCGGCGGCCGGTGCAGCGCCGCCACCCTCGGGCGCGCCATCGGGCGAAGCCGAAGGCGAGCCAGATGAAGACGATGAAGAAGCCGAAGCCAATATGTCGCTTTCGGCCATGGAAATGGAACTCAAGCCAAAAGTCTTGGGCAGTTTCGATATCATTGCTTCGACCTATAAAAAATTACGCCGCTTGCAAGACCAAAGCGTGGAGCTGCAAAGCGCCGGCAAAGAGCTGACCAAAGCGCAGCAGACCCGTTCGGATAAATTAAGCGGTGAGATTATTGAAGAAGTCAAAGGCTTGGCGCTCAACAATAATCGCATCGAGGCTTTGGTCGAGCAGCTTTATGCGATTAACAAGCGACTGGTTGGGCTGGAAGCACAGCTTTGGCGTTTGGCGCAAAAAACTGGCGTCACCCGCGATGAGTTTTTGAAGCAATATCAAGGCAATGAATATGAAGCCAATTGGGCGCGCCGCGTGGGCCGGTTAACGGGCAAAGGCTGGAAAGACTTCATCCAGAAAAACCGCGATGACGTGAAAACCATCCGCAGCGAAATTCAAGAATTGGCCAATGAGACGGGGCTGAACATTACCGAATACCGCCGCATTGTTCGCACGGTGCAAAAAGGCGAGCGCGAAGCGCGCATTGCCAAAAAAGAAATGGTCGAAGCCAATTTACGTTTGGTGATTTCCATTGCCAAAAAATATACCAATCGCGGTTTGCAATTCCTCGACCTTATTCAAGAGGGCAATATTGGCCTGATGAAAGCGGTCGATAAATTTGAATATCGCCGTGGCTATAAATTCTCGACCTATGCGACCTGGTGGATTCGCCAAGCGATTACCCGCTCGATTGCCGACCAAGCGCGCACCATTCGTATTCCGGTGCATATGATTGAGACGATTAACAAATTAGTGCGCACCTCGCGCCAAATGCTGCACGAGTTCGGCCGCGAGCCGACGCCGGAAGAGCTGTCTGAAAAACTTTCTATGCCGCTAGATAAAGTGCGCAAGGTTTTGAAAATCGCCAAAGAGCCGATTAGTTTGGAAACCCCGATTGGCGACGAAGAAGATAGTCAGCTGGGTGATTTCATCGAAGATAAAAACGCTATTTTGCCGATTGATGCGGCCATTCAGTCGAATTTGCGCGACACCACCACGCGGGTTTTGGCTTCGTTAACGCCGCGCGAAGAACGGGTCTTGCGGATGCGCTTTGGCATTGGTATGAACACCGACCATACGCTGGAAGAAGTGGGTCAGCAGTTCTCTGTGACGCGCGAACGCATTCGCCAAATCGAGGCGAAAGCCTTGCGCAAGCTGAAACACCCAAGCCGGTCGCGCAAGCTACGTAGTTTTTTGGATAATTAGACCCCGTAAAATAAGTAAATCAGGTTCTCCCAATGATGTTAACGATGATGAAGGCGAAAATTCACCGCGCCACCGTAACCCAATGCGACATGCAGTATCAGGGGTCGATTTCGGTGGACCAAGATTGGCTCGACAAAGTGGGTATCTTGCCCAATGAGCAGGTCGATGTTTTGAATATTAATACGGGCGGGCGCTTTACAACTTATGCCATTCCGGCGCCACGTGGTTCGAAAACCATTGGCATCAATGGCGCGGCGGCGCGCTTGGCGCAAAAGCAAGATTTAGTGATTATCATCGCCTATGCGCAAATGAGCGAAGCGGAAGCGGCGAGTTATGAACCGGGTTTGTATTTTCCGGAATTAGACGCATAATAGTTTCATGTTGGTGTTAGGGCCTGTAGCTCAGGTGGTTAGAGCGGTCCGCTCATAACGGATTGGTCGCAGGTTCGAGTCCTGCCGGGCCCACCAATATTTCGCTTTACCCTATAAAAAAGCCCGAAGGCTTGTCGCCAGCGCTGCCAAATCCAGCTTTCCCTTTTCTGCGATAAACACCAATTCAGGCGCCCGCCTTTCCGCTTCGATGAGCGTATAACGCGCGCCCACCAGTTGCAGCCGATGCGTGCCTGTATGGCCCTTGGCGCGCGCGAGCTTTGGTGCCAGCTCATTTAATAAGTCGGATAATTTTTCAATATCTAAGGCCGTCTCTGCCGTAAAGCTCATCGTGTCGAAAAGCGCATTGGCAAAGAGCGGTGCCGCAGGAGCTAAATCTGGCAGCTCGCGGGCGGCCGAAAGCGTCAACATATCGGCCAAAACAGCGTCGCTGGGGTGCGCGATGGGGGCTTGGGTTAAGCCAGCCAATAGACTTTGCGCGCTGGCGCCTTGGTCATCGGTTAAATCGGTTTTGGTCAGCAGGCAATAATCGGCTTGCCCGATTTGTCGATGGACCAAGCCGCCGACAAATTTATCGCGCCGTTTGGCGGCCAATGTTGTGGCATCTATCGCCACATAAATGCCCGCCAATTGCAAACCTTGGATGCCATAGCCAAGATAGGCGAGCCGCGCTGGCTCGCCCGCGCCACTGGCCTCGATAAGCACATGGTCGGGGGGCGTGTCGCTTTGCGCCAATTGTTGCAATTGGTTTAGCGCATCGTCTTGCAATTGGCAGCAGGCGCAGCCATTGGCCAGCGATATCGTCTCGCCCTCATGCGCTTCAATCAGCGCGGCATCGATGTTAATGGCGCCAAAATCATTGACCAAAATGGTCAGCCGTTTGCCCTTAAAGGCGGCGGGCGGTTTGGCCAAGAGCCGATTGATCAGCGTGGTTTTTCCCGCGCCCAAATAGCCGCCAAGAATTGTCAGCGGCAGCATTAGGGTTTTTCAATGGGGTGCGCCACGCCGTTAAACACGGTGCCCCAAATCTCAATATCGCGTAACCCTTGCGCGCCCACCTCAAAAGGGTCTTGCTCCAGCACCGTGAAATCGGCCCGTTTGCCCGCCCGCAAACTGCCAATCTCATGTTCTAACCCCAGCACATAGGCGGCATCGATGGTAATGGCTTTTAGCGCGTCATAGACAGGCACGCCCTCGCCCTCGCCGACGATTTTGCCCGCCTCATTCTGGCGCGTCGCTGCCACCCAAGCCGAATTTAACGGCAGGGCAGGGGCCATTGTGTAATCGGAATGCAGCGCAAAGGGGATATTATGGCGTTTCAATGTGCCAAGTCGGGCCATTGAATAAGCGCGTTCTTCGCCAATGCCGTCGCGGGCATAAATCTCGCTCAACTCATGCAGGTAATAGACATTGACCGAGGCAATCGCGCCAAGGCTGGCCATGCGCCGAACTTGCTCCGGCGTCGAGAGGCCAAAATGCTCGATGGTGAAACGATGGTTGAAGCGCGGTTTTTCGTCCTGCAATTTTTCCAGCGTATCCAGCGCCAGCTCCAACCCTAGGTCGCCCGTGCAATGGACATGGATTTTATAGCCCTTATGCCATAAAAGCCGCGCCGCCTCTTCGAAACGTTCGGGCACCATCATCCATTCGCCTTCATGGCCATCCAGATATCCCGGTTGGCCGACCATCATCAATTGCGAGAAAAACGCGCCATCGGTGAATAATTTGGCGTGATCGGTAAAGAATAAGGTCTCGGTGTTGAGCTCTGGATAGGCGGCCATTTCGCTCTCGACGCGCGCATAATCGCCATCATGGGCCAGCGCCAGCATATTGGGCGTATAGTGAACCCGAAACGGCGTGTCGTCCGTGTTGAAAAACCCGAGCGCTGCCTGCCATTCCATCTCGAAATTAAAAATGCCAATGCCCATATCGCCCAGCATCGTATGACCGCCAAAATGCGCCACTTGCTTCAGGCGCTGCATGCCAAGGCCAAATTTCTCGGGCGACATAATGACCGGATTAAGCGCATTAATGGCAAGGCGCAGGCCGTTTTCGTAAAATAATCCGTCTTCTAATTTAATCTGCGGATGCGCCCCGACTTCATTATTATTCAGGCCAAAATGCTCGAGCGCGGCACTGTTTAAAATCACCTCATGAAACGAGCGATGCCAGACCACCACGGGCCGATGGGGGCAAGCGTCATCCAGCTGCTTGCGGGTAATATCGCCGTGCCAATTGCGGTGGTAGCCCCAGGTGAAAAACGGCTCGCTGGCCGCCTCTTGAATCAATTCGGTGGTCAATTCGGTGGTCAATTCGGTCAGGCGCTCAAGATAGGCTTCATGGGTTTTCGTCGCTGGCACGGTCTCCCAAGGCAAGTCCCACGGGAGGGCGGTGATGAATTGCATCGGCAAAATAACCGCCGCCATACTGGGGTGTAAATGCGGGTCGATAAAACCGGGCAGCAGCACTTTATCGGCAAAGCGCGTGTCGATGGTATGGGGATGGCGCGTCAACCAAGGCTGCAAGCTCTCCAAAGTGCCGACTTCTAAAATCTGCGCTTGCCCGTCTTCGGTCTGGCGCACGGCAATGGCATGGGCCTCTGGCAGGCTGGGCTCCATGGTATGAATGGCGCGGGCGGTAAAGACAGTAATGTCAGACATGAAACCTCTCCATAAGAGTGCAATTCGCTTACCATCATGGCGCAAAGCGGGCCAGAGTTCATGCATTAATATTGCAATTTGGAGAGAAACCCATGCACAGTTCAGCAATTCTTCAGCCGGTGGTTGTCTTGGCCCTTTGGAGCGGCGTGATGATGCTCTGGTTGGCCAGAGCGCGACTGCCAAATGCTAAGACAACGCGGTTTCCCGAAGGCGAAATTGCCCATCCCTCGGCCATGGTGCATTTTCCAACCGAGGTGCGTCGCGTGGGCGATAATTACAATCATCTGTTCGAGCAACCGACTTTATTCTATGCGGTGGTCTTACTGATTGCCGTCATGGGCCATGTGGATGGCACGGCGGTGGCTTTGGCTTGGGGGTTTGTTGGGCTGCGCGTGGTGCATTCGCTGGTGCAGGCCACGGTGAATATTGTGCCGTTGCGCTTTGGCCTATTCATCTTGTCTTGGCTGGCCTTGCTTGGGCTTATGGTGCGCGAAGCCTTGGTGATTTTTTGAGGCGGAGCCTTCGTGATTTTTTGAGGCGCGGCTTGCTATATGAGCGCAAAATGGCGCAAACTAAGATTATTCATAGTTTCATTTTATAGGAGGAAAAAATGGAAGCTTCTGCAATTTTACAACCCGTCGTGGCCTTGGGGCTTTGGAGCGGTGTGATGATGATTTGGATGTATGCCACGCGTATTCCCGCCGTCGGGAAAGCCGATATTCCCGAAGCCGAAATGGGGCACCCCGTCGGCATGAGTTATTTGCCATCGGAAGTGCGCCGTATCGCCGATAATTACAATCATTTGTTCGAGCAACCGACTTTATTCTACGCGATTGCCTTAACCATTGCTGTGGCCGGTCACGTCGATGCGATGGCGGTCAATGCCGCTTGGGCGTTTGTTATCATCCGCGTTGTGCATTCGCTGGTGCAAGCCACGGTCAATATTGTGCTGCTGCGCTTTGGCATTTTCTTGCTATCTTGGGTGGCGCTGCTGGTTCTTATCGTGCGCGAGGCTCTGGTTATTTTCTAGGGCATTTTTCACGAGACCTTAAGTAAAGGCTCTGCCGCTTCGGGGGCGGAGCCTTTTGTTTGGCGCTAAGCGCGCCGCCACAGAGAGGCGCCTTGCCACGGCTTGTTAAAACTGGCAAAACTCATCATCTAAAAAGGGGAACCCAATGGCTGCGTATCAATATGTTTATGTGATGGATAAATTGTCCAAAACCTATGCCGGTGGCAAACAGGTTTTAAAAGACGTGCGCCTATCGTTTTTTCCCGGAGCCAAAATCGGCATTGTGGGGGTCAATGGCTCGGGTAAATCGACGCTGTTAAAAATCATGGCGGGCGTCGATGCCGAATATCAGGGCGAAGCTTGGGCGGCCGAAGGCGCCAAAATTGGCTATCTCGAACAAGAACCGCAGCTCAACCCAGAAAAAGATGTGCTGGGCAATGTGATGGAAGGCGTGGCGGAAAAGCAGGCGCTGTTAGAACGCTATAATGAATTGGCGATGAATTATTCCGATGAAACGGCCGAAGAAATGGCCGCGCTGCAAGACCAGATTGACGCGCAAAACCTATGGGATTTAGACGCGCAAGTCGAGCAAGCCATGGATGCGCTGCGCTGCCCGCCGAGCGATGCCTCGATCGAGAACCTATCGGGCGGTGAAAAACGCCGCGTCGCGCTTTGCAAATTGCTGCTCGAAGAGCCAGACCTCTTGCTGCTCGATGAACCAACCAACCATCTCGATGCCGAAACCGTGGCGTGGCTGCAACATCACCTCGAGGCCTTTGCCGGCACCGTGGTTTTGGTGACCCATGATCGCTATTTCCTCGACCAAATCACTGGCTGGATTTTAGAGCTCGACCGTGGCCAAGGCCTGCCTTACGAGGGCAATTATTCCAATTGGCTGGAGCAGAAACAAAAACGCCTGGAGCAAGAATCGCGCGAGGACGACACCAAGCAACGCACATTGGCCAATGAGCTGGACTGGATTCGCCAATCGCCGAAAGCCCGCCAAGCCAAAAGCAAAGCGCGGATTAACGCCTATGAAGAATTGCTGGAAAGCCAAGGTCGCGAAGAAGTGGGCCGCACGCAAATCACCATTCCATCGGGCCCACGCCTGGGGGGCATTGTGCTGGAAGGCGAAAACCTGACCAAAGGCTTTGGCGATAAATTGCTCATTGATGACCTATCCTTCACGCTGCCGCCGGGCGGTATCGTCGGGGTTATCGGCCCCAATGGCGCGGGTAAAACGACGCTGTTTAAAATGCTGACCGGTGGCGAGACGCCAGATAGCGGCGCGCTTCGGGTGGGGGATACGGCGGTGATGGGCTATGTCGACCAAAGCCGCGATTCGCTTGCCGACGATAAAACCGTCTGGGAAGAAATTTCCGGCGGCAATGATATTCTAGAGCTTGGCAATCGCGAGATGAACTCGCGCGCCTACGTGGGTGCGTTTAATTTCCGGGGCGGCGACCAGCAGAAAAAAGTTGGGCTCCTGTCGGGCGGCGAACGCAACCGCGTGCATTTGGCAAAAATGCTGAAGTCTGGCTCCAACCTCTTGCTGCTCGATGAGCCGACCAATGATTTGGACGTCGAGACGCTGCGCGCGCTTGAAGAAGGGCTGGATAATTTTGCCGGTTGCGCCGTTATCATCAGCCATGACCGTTGGTTCCTAGACCGCATTGCCACGCATATTATGGCCTTTGAAGGCGACAGCCATGTGGAATGGTTCGAGGGCAATTACGCCGAATATGAAGAAGACAGAAAACGCCGCCTCGGCACGGATGCCGAAGTGCCGAAGCGGATTAAATACAAACAATTCGCACGATAGGCGCAAAGCCCGCCTAGAATTTTCGGGTCAGCGAGAGTTGCGCGTTCAACGGCTCCCCGACACTCACTTGGTCGGTGCCATGGGCGTGCGGATAATAGTCTTCATCGCTCAGGTTCTCGAGCGTCACCCGCACGGTTGTGTCTCCCGAGAGTAAATAAGACAGCGAGGCATCCAAGCGGGTGTAATCGGGCAGATAGCTGGTCGAGCCATCTTTGATTAACGAGCGGTCTTGATAGGTGAGGCCAAGCCCCACTTGCCAGCGCGCCTTGGCTTGATATTGGGCAAAAATCGAATACATCGTCTCGGGCAGCTCGCGGGGGGTTTTGTTATCTGCGGTTTTACCATCGAGCGACGTATAGCCGAAACTCAGCATCAGCTCTGGCGACACTTGACCTTTGATTTCCATTTCATAACCATCGATACGCAGGCCCTGAATGGTGGAAATCAAACCACTGCTATCGTCTTTGGCTTGGGTCTGTTGGC
>JABJKE010000015.1 GCA_018660505.1 Rhodobiaceae bacterium
ATATATCTAGTGGCTCCGTCTTTCCTTTCTACTAAATCTAGGGGGTCTCGGGAATCAGATTTTGCTGCTTATCCACATGATTCGAATCATATTTTCTTCATCGGGCCCGCTCACGAGGGTTTTTGGAAGCTTTCAAACTTCGCTTGATATGACGCCAAATTGGCCTATTCTCTGCCCCATGAATGTAAATAGCGAAATCAACTCATCTGTCTCCGCCTCCGCGAAATCGGCCTATCCTGAGCTTGGGGTGCGCCATTTTGGCCGCTTCAACCATCTCGGCCTGTGGACGCTGTACCGAAAAGAAGTGCGGCGCTTTTTGAAAGTCTGGATGCAGACGTTAATGGCGCCCATCATCACGACGCTTTTGTTTCTGGCGATTTTCTCATTAGCGCTGGGCGGCCTGCGCCCCGACATCAATGGCGTCCCCTTTGTTAATTTTCTGGCGCCGGGCCTGATTATGATGGCGGTGGTGCAAAATGCCTTTGCCAATGCCTCGTCGTCCCTCTTGGTGGCGAAAGTGCAGGGCAATGTGGTTGATTTTCTCATGCCGCCTTTATCGCCGCTCGAGCTGAACGTCGGCATTACCATGGGCGGCATCACGCGCGGGCTATTTGTCGGCGGCGGCACTTTTATTGCTATGTCTCTGTTTATCGACCTCACGATTTACAATCTTTTCGCGGCGTTATTTTATGCTGGGCTGGCCTCGGCGCTCTTGGCACAAATTGGCCTGCTGGGCGGTATTTGGGCCGAGAAATTTGACCATTTGGCCACCATTAGCAACTTCATCATCACGCCGCTCTCCTTTTTGTCGGGCACGTTTTATTCGGTCAGCCAATTGCCTGATTTTGCTTATGTGATTACCCAATATAATCCGTTCTTCTATATGATTGACGGCTTCCGCTATGCGCTGACGGGCAATGCCGAGGGCTCGCTTTGGTTTGGGGCTGGCTTGTTGATTGTCCTGACGTTGCTGACCTCGGCCCTGTGCCAATATGTTTTGGCCAAAGGGTGGCGCATCAAAAGTTAAGCCGATAAGGAGCCTTGCCCCAAATCCCTATTTTGGTGTAAAACTCATCCTCAGCAAGCCGCCTTCGCTGAAATGTAAGGGCGGCTTTTTGTCTTTAACTGCACACGCGTAGGAGACACCATGCGGGAGCCAGATAGTCATCCCAAAGGCCATATTATGCCGAGTTACAATCGGGCAAGCCTGCGCTTTGCCCGCGGCGATGGCGCTTGGCTGACGACCACCGAGGGCGATACATATCTCGATTTTGGGTCTGGCGTGGCGGTAAATACTTTGGGTCATAGCCATCCAAAACTGGTGCAGGCGATTACTGACCAGGCGCAAAAGCTGTGGCATGTCTCTAATTTATATGAAATTCCCGAGCAAGAAGCCTTGGCCGATAGGCTGTGCGAGGCGAGTTTTGCCGATTTGGTGTTTTTTGGCAATTCGGGGGCTGAGGCCGCCGAGGGGATGATTAAAACCATGCGGAAATATCATGCCAGCCATGGTCACCCTGAAAAAGTAACGCTGATTGGTTTTGCGGGCGCTTTTCATGGCCGCACTTTGGCCGCGCTGGCGGCGGCTGGAAACCAAGCCTATCTCGAAGGTTTCGGCCCCGCCCCGACGGGCTTTGTGCAGGCCCCCAATTTTGATATCGAAACGCTGGAAGCGCTCATCGACGACACCACGGCCGGTATTTTAATCGAGCCCATACAAGGCGAAGGCGGCGTGCGCGATGTCGGCACAGATTTCTTGCGCGCGCTTCGCGCCCTTTGCGACAAGCATAATATCTTGCTGGGGCTCGACGAAGTGCAATGCGGCATTGGCCGGACGGGAAAATTATTCGCCCATGAATGGGCTGGCATCACGCCAGATGTTATGGCCATTGCCAAGGGCATCGGCGGCGGCTTTCCCTTGGGGGCCGTATTGACCACACGCCAGGTGGGCGCGGTGATGCAACCGGGCACGCATGGCTCGACCTATGGCGGCAACCCGCTGGCCTGCCGCGTCGGTAGCGCGGTTTTAGACACGGTTTTGCAAGACGGCTTTCTGGCACAGGTGCAAGATATGGCGATTTATTTTCGCCAGCATTTGGCGCGGATTATCGATGAAAATAAAGATATTTTCACCGACCTGAGAGGGGCTGGGCTGATGGTCGGGTTGCAATGCGTTGTGCCGAATATGGATGTGGTAACGGCTTTGCGCGAGGCCAAATTATTGAGTGTCGGGGCGGGCGAAAACACGCTGCGTTTGCTGCCGCCTTTGAACATTGAAAAAACGGAGCTGGACACGGCGCTCGCGGCGATTGAAACCGCTTGTGAGGCCTTGCGGGCGAACCAAAAAGGGGATGCGTCATGAGCCATTTTCTAGACCTAGCCGATTTGCAAGGCGAGGATTTGCGCCACTTACTGGATGCGGGCGCGGCCCGAAAAGCGGCGCGCGCGGGCTTGCCCAAAGGCGCGGTAGATGCGGATGCGCCTTTGGCGGGTCATGTTTTGGCGATGATATTTGAAAAGCCCTCGACGCGCACGCGCCTGTCGTTTGACCTTGGCATGCGCCAGCTTGGCGGGCAGACCATGGTGCTCAATCAATCCGATATGCAATTGGGGCGCGGCGAGAGCATTTCCGATACCGCGCAAGTGATATCGCGTTTTGCCGATGTGGCGATGCTGCGCACGGGCCCGCATGAAACGCTGAGCGAATTGGCGCGCCATGCGCAAATTCCGGTTATCAATGGGCTGACCGCGCATAGTCATCCGTGCCAAATCGTGGCTGATTTAATGACTTTCGAAGAGCATAAAGGGCGTTTGAACGGCCAGCGGTTGGCGTGGCTGGGCGATGGCAATAATGTCGCCGTGTCTTTTGTTCATGCGGCCGCTTTATTGGATTTCGAATTGGCTTTGGCGGTGCCCGACAGCTTTGCGGTGCCGCCCGCCGAGATAGAGGCGGCCCGAGCCAAAGGCGCTAAAATCACGCTTTGCGAGACGGCCGAAGCGGCGGCGACAGGGGCCAGTGCTTTGATTACCGATTGCTGGGTGTCGATGAGCGATGATCCGGCAACGGCAGAAAAACGCGCCGCCTCTTTTGCCCCCTATCAGGTGACCCAAGCCCTCATGGATTTGGGCGACGACCCGATATTCTTGCATTGCCTGCCCGCCTATCGCGACAGCGAAGTGAGCGCGCAAGTGATGGATGGCCCGCGGTCTGTGGTTTTCGACGAAGCCGAAAACCGCGCCCATGCCCAAAAAGCCGTCTTGTTATATTGCATGGGAAAACTTCATGCCTGAGCTATCCAGCAAGCCTCAAACGGGTGATTATGTGCTGCCGTTTCGCCTTGAGGGGCATAATATAAATGGCCGCGTTGTGCAGCTGAACGATTTGGCGACCCAAGTCATCACCCGCCATGATTACCCCGAAGCGGTCAATCGCCTGTTGGGCGAAGCGCTGGTGCTAGTGTCCATGTTGGGCACAATGTTGAAGTTCGACGGGCGGTTTATTTTGCAATTGCACGGCAAAGGCGCCATTTCCACGCTGATGGTGGATTATGCCCCCCATAAGGATGGTGTGGGCGAGATGCGCGGCTTTGCGCAATTCGATGAGGCCGCCGTGCATCAAGCCCTAAAAGAGGAGAGCTCTTTAATCGGTCTTTTGGGCGCCGGGAGCCACATGGCTTTCACCGTCGACCAAGGTGCCGATATGGAACGCTATCAAGGCATTGTGCCGCTCGCGGGCGAAACTTTGGCCGAAGCGGCTTTGGAATATTTTCAGCGCTCGGAACAAATTGGCACGGCGGTTCGATTGGCGGCGGCGCCGCTTTTGCTGCCGGGCGGGAAAGTCGAATGGTGTGCGGGCGGCATTGTGGTGCAACAAACCGCGGCCACGGGCGGCATAGATTTGCCCCCCGAAGGCGACCCCGATTATGAAGACGAAGAATGGAACCGGCTCCAGATTTTACTGGAGACCACCCAAGACACGGAATTATTGGATGCCGATATAGACCCGCAAACTCTGGCGTTTCGTTTGTTCCAAGAAGAGGGCGTTCGGGTTTTCGATAGGCGTCCCTTGCGGTTTGCCTGCCCGTGTTCGCGCGCGCGGGTGCAAAATATGTTGCAAGGCCTGCCAGACGACGACCAAAAGGAAATGCAAGCGCAAGAAACGATCGAGATAAATTGCGATTTTTGCAACGAACAATATGTGTTTCGCCCCGAGGAGGCTTTTGTCGCCGCGCCGCAAGATTAGCGGTGCGCAAAGCTGACTGGTTAATGCGCTTTTGTGCGTTATATAAGAGAGTAGACAAATGCCATCTCAAAGCAGCAAGAAGTGGCAGGTAACTGGATAGATATGATGAGCTTATTCGCGAGAAAAAACCGCCCAGTGGCGCCAGGCCCAAAACGCAAATTGCCTTTGCCGATACCATTTTTGGTTTTGGGCATGGGGTTTTTCGGGTTTGCGCTCTTGGTCTCCACCAAGCCAGAAACCAAACCGGTTGACGCGCAAGAAGTGGTCTGGTCGGTGGCGGCGCGAACCGTGGCTTATACGATGGTCGAGCCACGAATTACCGCTTTTGGCCAGCTACAGGCCAAAAAACAAGTCAATTTGCGCGCCATGGTATCGGGCGAAGTGCTGGCCACGGGGGCTAATTTTCAAGATGGCGCGCGGGTTTCGAAAGGCGAATGGCTGCTGCGCCTCGACCCGTTTCCATATGAAACCCGTTTGGCCGAAGCCGAGGCGCAATTAAAAGGCGCCAAAGCGCTTTTGGACGAGCGCAAAGCCTCGGTTCGTCTGGCCTATGCTGAATTTCAGCGGGCCAAAAAATTAGCCGTCAAAGGCACTGTGTCGCAGAAAGTCTTGGAAGACCGCCGCACCGAGCACACCATTCAAAAATCGCGACGCGATCAGCAAAAATCTGTCGTCGAGCGTCTGGCCGTGCAAGTGCAACGCGCCGCCCGCGATTTGAAAAACACCGAAGTCTTGGCCCCGTTCGACGGCTACATCAGCAATGTGACAGCACGCCAAGGCCGCGTGCTAAACCCCAACGACTTGTTGGGCACTTTGCATGATGCCGATAATTACGAAGTTGTCTTCACCATGACCGACGATGAATATGGTCGGTTTTTGCTGCGCAATAGCTCGGTGATTGGCCGCACCATTGATGTGGTTTGGGAGGTCGGCGCCGAGAAAATCACCCTACAGGCAGAGATTGAGCGCGTCGGGGCGCAAATCTCGCAATCGACCCGCGGGGTTGAGGTCTATGCCGGCGTTCGCGGGAAGATTTCGACAATCTTGCGGGGCGGGGCTTTCGTGACGGTAGATTTGGTGGCCCAGCCGGTGCCCAATGTGATGGCGATACCCAAAGATGCGATTTATGGCGAAGACCGGATTTATCTCATCCGAGATGGCCGCTTGGTGGCCCATCAACTGACCCGGGTGATCGACGATGGCGCGCAAGTTCTGGTGCGCGAAGGGCTGACGCCGGGCGATCAAATTTTGCTGACCCGCTTTAATGAAGCCGCGCCAGGCGTGGCCGTGAATGTTCTGGAGCAGGGCTAATGTTGCGCCCGTCGATTGAGCTGTTCTCGCGCCATCGCAATGCGGCGAATCTTTTGTTTTTCGCGATGATTATGTTGGGCTTTTTTGGCCTGAGCAATCTCAACGTGCAGTTTTTCCCGACCACCGATATTAAAACCGTCACGATTACCGTGCCTTGGCCGGGCGCCTCGGCGCAGGATATCGATAAAAATATCGTGGCCACCATTCAGCCCGAAGTGCGGTTTATCGATGGGGTTAAAGAATTTTCGGCCGAATCGCGCCAAAGCGTTGCCGTCATGTCTATCGAGTTTAAACCCGATACAGACATTCAGCGGGCGGTGGCGGATGTGGAAGCGGCGGTCAATGCGATTGTCACTTTGCCAAAAGATTCGGAAAAGCCGCTGATTTCGCAAGAGACGTTTTTCGAAGCCGCGGTTTCCATTCTGGTGAGCGGCCCCTTCGAGGAGCGCGCGCTGCGGGCCTATGCCAAACAATTGCGCGATGGATTGTTGGATAAAGGCATCGATAAAATTACCCTCGAGGGGTTTCGCGCCGAAGAAATATGGATAGAAGCCAAAGCCGAACAATTACGCCGCTATGATTTAACCCCGGCCGATATTGGCACGCGGGTGGCCAATTCATCGCTCGACGTGCCGGGCGGGGTTTTGCGCGGCGACGTCGAACGCCAAGTGCGCGCGGTTGGTCTGGCTTTAAGTGCGGAAGATGTGGGCAATATTGCGGTGCGCAGCACGCCCGAAGGCCGACAAATAAAAGTGCAAGATGTGGCGCGCGTTACCGATACTTTCGATGCCGATGGCGCCGAAGGGTGGTCGGGCCAAAACCGCGCCATTCGCCTGACCGTGCAGCGCAGTAAAAATGCCGATGCCTTAAAAATTACCAAAACTGTGCGCGACTATATCGCCGAAGTCGAAAGTTCCTTGCCGCCGACTTTGGAGATTAAAGTTTTTGATGTGAACGCCGATAAAATTATTCAGCGCATCAATGTGCTGTTGTTCAATGGCGTCACCGGCATGGTGCTGGTTTTGGGCATCTTGTTTTTGTTTTTAAATGGGCGCATCGCCTTTTGGGTCGCGGCGGGCATTCCCGCCTCGCTGATGGCGACTTTCGGCGTGATGTTCTATCTCGATATGACGATTAATATGTTGTCTTTATTCGCGCTGATTATGACCATTGGCATTATTGTCGATGATGCGATTGTGGTGGGCGAACATTCCTCCACGCTCATCGAGCAGGGCGCGGGGGCGCAAGAAGCCGCCGAGGGTGGCGCCATTCGCATGGCCTTGCCGATTACGGCGGCGGCTTTAACCACGCTGGCCGCTTTCATACCAGTGCTGCTTATCGAAGGCGTGTTGGGACAATTTGTGCGCGCCATTCCTTTGGTGGTTTTGAGCGTGCTCATTGCTTCTTTGATTGAATGTTTTCTGGTTTTGCCAGGTCATTTAAGCCACGCCTTGGTGAAGCCGCCCCGCCCGCCCCGCGGGTTGCGCAAACGGTTTTTGGATGGGTTTGATAATTTCCGCGACGGTCGGTTCCGCCGCTTTGTCGCTGCCGCTTATGACCGGCGCTATACCACGGCCTCGGTTGGCCTGACGGTGTTGGTCATTTGCATCGGCCTCTTGGCCGGCGGGCGTGTGCCGTTTCGGTTTTTCCCGTCGCCAGAGGGTGAAGTGGTCAATGCTTATGTGTTTTTTCAGCCCGGCACCAAGCGCGCCCAAACGGAAGCGGGAACGCGGCGCATCGAACAGGCTCTCTTTGAGGCCGAAAAAAATCTGCTCGGCGCGCAAGCCGCGACCGGCGAGAATTTGGTCAGCGTGGTGTTTACCCAAATCGGCCGCACCCGCACCGCCTTTGGCGACGAGCGTGCCTTGGTCTATGCCGAGCTGACCGCCAGTGAAGCGCGCGAGGTGCGCACGCGCGATATTGTGAAAGAATGGGAAAAGCGTATTCCCGATATCGCGGGCTTGCGGTACGTCTTCGTGCGCGAACGCCGCGGCGGCCCGCCCGGGCGCGATATCGATATTCGATTGCAAGATGGTGATCCCGATACATTGAAACTGGCGGCCATGGAAGTGCGCCATGCGCTCGAGCAATATGCGGGCATCAGCCGCGCGCGCGATGACTTATTTTACAACAAGCAAGAGCTATTGTTAGAAGTGAACGGACGCGGCCAAGCGCTTGGGTTTACCAATCAGATTGTCGGTAGTTCAACGCGCAGCACCCTGCAAGGGGTAATTGCCAAACGGTTTGCCCGCGGCGATGAAGAAGTGACCATTCGCGTGTTGCAACCCAGAGATGGCACCAGCCCGAAACAGCTTGGCGATATTGACTTGCCCGTGCCGGGCACCAATCCGGTGCGCTATGTGCCGCTAGATGCGGTGGTCGATATTGTCGAGAAACCGGGGTTTGCTTCTATCCGGCGCTCCGATGGCAAAGTTACCGTGAAAGTGGTCGCCGATTATGACGATACCGCGGGCAACCCAAATGATGTGTTGAGCGATATGGCGAAAACCGTGCTGCCGCAGATTGCTGCCAAATATAATATCGACTTTAGTTTTGGCGGCCGCAGCGAAGAGCAGGCGGAAACGCTGGGCTCCTTGCGGGCCGGCGCTTTCATCGGCCTGTCGATGATTTATGTTGTCTTGGCCTTTGTCTTTGCCAGCTATTCGCGCCCGATTATTATTATGACGGTTATTCCCTTTGGGCTGGTCGGCATGGTGCTTGGCCATTATGTGCAAGGGTTCGATTTAACCTTCCTCAGCATGGTTGGGCTTTTGGGGCTGTCGGGCATTTTGGTGAATAATTCGATTATTCTGATTAGCCGCATTGAAGAGCGACGAGACCAGGGCGAAGCCCTTCGCGAGGCCGTCATCAATGGCATTTGCGACCGCTTCCGTGCGGTCACCTTAACGTCGCTGACCACGGTTCTGGGCCTTGCGCCTCTATTGTTTGAGACCAGCGTGCAGGCACAATTCCTCTTGCCGATGGTGATTACCATTGCTTGGGGCTTGGCCTTTGCCTCGCTTATCGTGCTGTTTCTCGTGCCGAGTGTTTTGGGCATGCAGGAAGATTTTCGCGCCCTTATGCTGCGTCGGCGCGCCAAGCGCATGGGGCTTGCCCAAGCCGGTGAGTAATAGCCCTAGCGACGCCAGAAGCTGGGCACGAACATAACTAAAATGGTTAGAAATTCGAGCCGTCCGAGCAACATGCCAAAGCTCAACACCCATTTGGCACTATCGGGCAGGCCGGCATAAGTCCCCGTGGGGCCAATCTCTGGGCCCAATCCGGGCCCCACATTGGCGATGGCAGCCGCCGAGGCCGATAGGGCGGTCAACGGGTCGAGCCCCATCAGGCTCAAGGCGATGGCGATGGCCGAGAACGATAGAATGAAAATCAGAACAAAAGCGACGACGGAATTGGCCACTTCATCGCCGAGCGGGCGGCCATTATAGCGGATGACAAAAACCCCATTGGGCAGCGTCAATTGGCGAATATAGCGCCAACCCGCTTTGATGATGACTTGCAGGCGAAAGATTTTTAACCCGCAAGACGTTGAGCCCGCGCAACCGCCGATGAAGGTAAGAATGAAAAACAGCGCAATCGCGAACGGCCCCCATTCGCCATAATCTGTGGTGACATAACCCGTGCCAGTTAAAATAGAAGTGGTGTTAAAGGCTGCCGATAGCAGGGCCGACGTGCCAATTTCCACGCCTTGGCTGAGTTGATAGCCCCACATGGCCAAAGTGGCGCACAAGGCGATGGCCAAGAAAGTGCGGATTTGCGCGTCTTGCACAAATTTATCGAACTTGCGGTTGACCAATTGCAAATAGGCGACAAAGGGCAGCGAGGAGGCCAGCATAAACACCACGGCGACGACGGATACCGATGGCGAAAACGCGGCGAAACTCTCGTTATGGGTGGAGAAACCGCCGGTGGCGATGGTGGTCATCGCATGGGCGATGGCATCGAAAACACTCATGCCCGCCAAAATATAGGCGGTGACACAAAACAGCGTAATGGCAAAATAAAGCCGCGTAATCGAGCCGGCGATTTGCGCCGTGCGCGGCAAAATCTTCTCCGAAGTGTCCGAGCTTTCCAGACGGAACAATTGCATGCCCCCGACATTGAGCATCGGCAAAACCGATATCGCCATCACAATAATGCCAATACCGCCAAACCATTGCAGCAAGGCGCGCCATAATAAAATGCCTGGCGGCGCGTCTTCCAAATTGGTGATAATCGTGGCTCCGGTTGTGGTCAGGCCCGACATGGCTTCAAAAAACGCATCCGTATAGCTCAGGTCTAAATCGCCAAAAGCAAAAGGCAGAGCCGCAAAGCCGGTCAGCCCCAACCACGAGAGGCTGGTCAGCAAAAACGCCTGTTTGACCGAAAGCGGCGGCAGCGTGCCGCGATTGGTGAGAATGAGCGCGCCAGAAATAAATCCGGTGACCAAAGCGCTGGCCACAAAAACTTGCCAGCCAGCGTGTCCGCTTGCGGCATCCGCCAAAGCTGGCAATATCATGCCCAAGGCGACCGCAGAGAGCAGCAGGCCGAGAATGAAAAATATGGTTCGATTGTCGCGCATCAGCTAGTGCACTTGCGGGGCATCATAGGGGCTATCGAGCGAGAAAGCGGGCACTTCGACATCGAAGTCATCGCCGTTTTTACTCTGCATATGATAGCTGCCGCGCATGAAACCACTGGCCGTGTTAAGCGGCGTGCCAGACGAATACGTATAGCTTTCCCCAGGGGACAAAACGGGCTGCTCGCCCACGACGCCAGCGCCGCGCACTTCTTGTCCGCGCCCCATGGCATCGGTGATTTGCCAATATCGATTGAGCAATTGCACGGTTTCCTCGCCAATATTTTCGATGGTGATACGATAGGCCCAGACAAAATATTGCTCGTCCGGATCGCTATCTTTTTCCAGAAAATGGGTTTCTACCGAAACCGAAATATTGCGCGTAATCGCTTTCACCATGGTTTGCTCTCCAGCCGTGCCTTAGCCTAACGTATTATGAGGCCTATGCCAAAACATGAGCCAAAGCTTGGGCGAAATCATCAACCAGGTCTTGGCCGTCTTCCAGCCCAATCGATAGGCGCAAGACGTTGTCATGGATGCCCAAATCGGCTTTTACGTCGTCGGGCAATTTGGCGTGCGTGGTGGTGGCCGGATGGGTGATGAGCGTTTTGGCGTCGCCCAAATTATTGGAAATCAAGGCGATGTCTAACGCATTGGCCAGCGCGAAGGCTTTTTCTTTGCCGCCCTTTACTTCAAAGGCGATGAGGTTGGAGCCACGGGTCATTTGCTTTTGCGCCAAAGCATATTGCGGATGGCTTTCATGGCCCGGATAAAACACTTGGCCGATGGCGTCTTGCGCCACTAAAAATTGCGCCACGCGCTCGGCGTTTTGGCAATGCGCCTCGACCCGCAGGGCCAAAGTCTCGAGCGATTTTAACAATACCCAAGCGTTGAACGGCGCCATTGAGGGGCCCGTCTGGCGAATGAAATTGGCCAGCTCGTCTTTAATGTAAGCTTGGCTGCCCAGCACAATGCCGCCCAGACAGCGGCCCTGTCCGTCGATATGTTTGGTGGCTGAATAGACCACCATATCGGCGCCAAATTGAAACGGCTTTTGCAGCACGGGGGTCGCAAAAACATTGTCGACGACCAGTCGCGCGCCCGCCGCATGGGCGATATCGGCCACGCTTTGCATATCGATAATCTCGAGCAAAGGATTGCTTGGCGTCTCTAGAAAGAACACTTTGGTTTCGGGGCGCACGGCCTGCTGCCAGGCGTCTAAATCTGTGCCATCGACCAATGTGCAGGCGACGCCGAATTTCGGCATCAGGGTTTCCACCACATAGCGGCACGAGCCAAAAAGCGCGCGCGCCGCCACAATATGGTCGCCGGCTTGCAATTGGCTCATCAGGCAGGCAGTCACGGCCGCCATGCCGGTGGCGGTGGCGCGCGCATCTTCGGCGCCCGCGCCTTCCAGCGCCATCATGCGGGTTTCGAAAGCGCGCACGGTCGGATTGCCGAAACGCGCGTATATATAGCCATCTTCTTCTTCCTTGAAGCGGGCCTCGGCTTGTTCGGCGCTGTCATAAACAAAGCCAGACGTCAGATAGAGCGCCTCGGAGGTCTCGCCAAAGTGCGAGCGCGACCCACCGCCATGGATAAGCTGCGTTTGCGCTGACCAATTTTTCTTCACCTTTTGCTCCTATACCCCCGCGAGGTTTTCTCGCGGGCATAAAAAAACCGACCCAAAGGCCGGTGCCCCGGCGTGATTTAGCGTTTATTTAACGTGGTCGCAAGCCAGCCGGCTCAAATCTCCACAAGTCGGGGAAACATGTCGAAAATTAGCTGTCGCGTCAAGACATTATGATAATTTGCGCGTAAGATAGCTATCTGAGATTCGTCTCCCCGCCGTCGCAAACCACGAGAAGTCCATGAGTGAAGAGCCGCAAACCGAACCGCTTTTTCCCGTTGAGGAAGACGCCAAAATACCTCTCATGACCAAGGGGCAAACCCATGCGGTCGGTATTTTGCCGGCCCATGGCATTGCCAATATGGTGCGCGAGAAACAAATCTGGGCGTCGGGCGGGGTTTTGGACGAACAAATTCAACCCGCCAGCCTCGACTTGCGCTTGGGCGAGCAAGCTTATCGTGTGCGCGCCAGTTTTTTGCCTGGCGAAAAAGGCACCGTGGCCGAGAAACTGAAACAATTGGCCTATCATAAAGTCGATTTGAAAAATGGCGCCGTGTTAGAAACCGATTGCGTGTATTTGGTACCGCTGATGGAGGCGGTTAATTTACCGACGCGCACCACGGGGTTTGCCAATCCGAAAAGCTCTACCGGACGCATCGATGTGTTCACCCGCCTGATTACCGATTTCGGCACAGAGTTCGACAAAGTGCCGGCTGGCTATAAAGGGCATTTATATCTCGAAGTGAGCCCGCGCACGTTTCCTATTTTGGTTCGCACGGGATCGAAATTATCGCAATTGCGGTTTCGCCGCGGCGCCCCCTCGCATTCGGATGCGGAGCTGAAACGCTTGCACGAAGATATGGGGCTGGTGGATGGCCCGGCCAACATTGATGGCGGCTTGGGACTATCGATTGATTTGCAGGGCGATAAGCAAACCAGTTTGGTGGGCTATCGGGCCAAGCGCCATGCCGGGCTTATTGATGTAGATAAGCTGGCGGCTTTGCCGATTGCGCAATTTTGGGAGCCGATGTATCGCGATGATTTGGGTCATATTATTCTCGACCCCGATGAATTTTATATTCTGGCGTCGCGCGAGGCGGTCACGATTCCGGCCAGTCATGCAGCAGAAATGATGCCGTTCAATCCTTTGGTTGGCGAGTTTCGGGTGCATTATGCGGGCTTTTTTGACCCCGGCTTTGGCGCCGCCGAGGCCAATGGCAAAGGCTCGCGCGCCGTGCTTGAAGTGCGCTCGCGCGAAGTACCCTTTATTCTTGAGCACGGGCAAATTATCGGCCGCTTGGTCTATGAACGCCTGACCGATTTACCCGAAACGCTTTATGGGGCCGGGCTCAACTCCAATTATCAGGCGCAAGGCCTGAAATTGTCGAAGCATTTCAAGCAGGCGTAACATGCAGATTATCCTTGGGATTGCCTGGCTTTGCCTCAGCCTTCTGGCGGGGGAAGCGGTGAAAGATATCGCGCAGCTGGCGATTCCGGCACCGGTTTTGGCGGTGGTTATATTGGTCGCTGTGCTGGGCCTCTATGGCCGCGTGCCAGAGGGGTTGCGTCTGGTGGCAGAGTTTTTACTGCGCCATATGGCCCTGTTTTTCATTCCGGTTCTCGTGGGCATGCTGGCTCTGTCGGAAAGGCTCGGCGAGATTTTACTGCCTTTGAGCCTCATCCTTATTGTCTCGACCGTGGTGCCTTTGTTGGTCACGGCGTGGATTTTTCAAAAACTGGCGCCGCCGATGGATGCCGCGAAGCCGGAGGAGCCCAAGCATGAGGCTGACTGAGCTCCCCGCCTGGCCGGGCCTTGAAGGCCTGTTTTGGCTTTTGCTGACGCTGGCGCTTTATCGCGGCCTATCGATACTGCGGGCGCGCCTGCAAGAAACCGCTTGGGCGCAGCCGTTAATCTGGGGCGCGATTATCCTTTGTGCCCTATTGCTTGGGTTGGATATTGACTTGGCGCGCTATCAATTGGGCGGCGATTGGTTGATTTACACTCTGGCTTTATCGACGGTCTCCATCGGCGTGCCGATTTACGACAATCGCCATGTTATTCGCGCCGCCGCCGTTCCCTTTGTAACGGCCATGGGTTTGGGCTCGGTGCTGGCGGCGGGCTCGGCTGTCGCGATGGCCGGCTGGCTAGATTTTGATGCGGCTTTGCGCGCCACTTTGGCCACCAAATCGATTACCTCGCCGATGGCCTTTGGCGTGGCCGATGAAATTGGCGGCCTGCCGGTTCTGGCCATGGGGGTGGTTATTGTCACGGGCAATTTCGGGGTTTTGGTCGCGCCGAAAATTTTTGCCACTTTTGGCCTCACAGACGAGCGCGCACAAGGCTTGGCGTTGGGCGTTGTCACCCATGGGATTGGCACGGCCGAAGCGGTGCGCCGCTCGGCCTTGATGGGCAGTTTTGCCGGGCTTGCGATGGGCGTCAACGGCGTGTTGACCAGCCTTATTTTGCCGTTTGTTTTTTTATAGCCGGCCATCGCGCCCTTTTGTCGGGCAGCTGGCCGGCATAGGGTTGATGGGCCGACTTAAGCCAAGATAATTGCCCCAACGCCATGCGCTTCATGGCGTTGAGAAAGGCCGGCACCGTCATCAGCCAGTAAATCGGATGACCCAGCCCCAGCCAAATACGGTTGGCAATACCGCCCGATGGCACGAGGCAAAGCAATACCAGCCATAAGAAGAAATAGCCGAGGAAGGGCACCAAGCCGCTCCAAAAATCCGGCCCGTGGGCGCTAGGGTGCAAAGCGTTTTGTCCAATCCACAAAAGTGCCAAGGCATGGGTGGGGCCACTGATCAAGCGGCCGCTGAGCACCAACATGCAAATCAGCCAACGCCAAAGCGGGATGGCCGCGGCCATTGGCGGGCGGCTTTGCACAATTAACGTTTGAATATGGCCAGACAGCCAGCGGGTGCGTTGGCGGTACCAAACGCCCAAACTATCGGGGGCGTTTTCCAGCGTGGGCAGGCTTAGGGTTTGGGTATGAAAATTGGCACGCGCCAATTTGACCCCCAGGTCAGCATCTTCTGTCAGATTATAACTATCCCATCCTCCCAATTGGCGCAGCACGCGGGTGCGGAAATAATTCGACGTGCCGCCCAAAGGCAAAGCGCGCGAGGCGCGGCTTAAACACGGCAAGAGGACGCGGAATAACATGGCGTATTCTAAAGCGAACTGAGCTTGCATCCAGCGGCCGGGTTTGGCTTGAATTTCCAGCGGCGCTTGCACGCATGCCAATTGCCCGTCCCCCGCTTTAAAGCGGGCGGCGGCCTCGCGTAATTGTTGCGGATGCGGTTTATCTTCGGCGTCAAATACCACCAGCAGGTCGCCCGTGGCGCGCGCAAGCGCCCAATTGCAGGCGCGTGGTTTGGTTTTGGGGCCGCCCGTCGGTACGCTCATAATTTGGCAAAAGCTTGGCCAAGCGGTCGCAATGGCCGCTTGTGCGGTTTCGCGATCATCCGCTTCGATGAGCAGTAAGGCCTGCAATTTGGCCGCCGGATACTCGAGCGCACGGAGCATTTCAGCCAATTGCGCCATCATATTGGCCTCTTGATAGACCGGCAGGAGTATCGTGATGCGTGGCAATCTACCCGTTATCGAGGCCAGCACGGGCGGCTCTTGCGGTTTTGTCCAATGGGCGAAACCAAGCTGTGTTGCGCCCACTAAAATGGGTATCCAAGATATCACCGTCAGACCATAGAGGGCCTGCAGCAGCCAATAATAATCTTGCTGCCAAACCAGCCCAAAGCTGATGCCCGCCACGACCAGAAAAATTGGCAAATAGAGGCGTGCGTCTTGGCAGCTTACGGGTGTGAAACTTGAGGAAAGCTGGGCTTGGGGAGGGGGGAAATTTTGCATATGCCCCAAGCTGGGGCACGGCGGTTGGGCGAGCAAGCAGCCCAAGGTTGACTGCCTTTAGAACTTCCCTTGAAGCGCGAGAATAGGGCTGTCAGCCCATTTCATACACATGTTTTTCGACTGGCGGCGCTAAGTTTTGCGGGCGCTTGGTTTAAAGGGGCGTTGCAAAGTCTGCACAAAGCCATCGTCGGGCATATCGTCTAGGCCCAAAGCGATGTCGCTATGCGGGCTATCGGGGTGCGCTTTATAGGAGTTAAAAAGAGTGTCCCAGCCAGAGAGGAAAAAGCCGAAATTTTTGCGGCTCTCGGTCTCTAGGCGCGAATGGTGCAAACGATGCATGTCTGGCGTTACGATGAGTTTTTGCAAATAAGCATCCAGACGCCCAAGCGACCAATTGGCATGGTTGAAAAGCGACGCGGCGTTGAGCAAAACTTCAAATAAAATAATCGCCGCGACCGGCACGCCCAGCGCCATAATGGCCACGGCTTTCACCGCCAAACTGACCAAAGCCTCGCCCGGGTGAAAGCGCACACCCGACGAAACATTGAGGTTTCGGTCGCCATGATGGGCGCTATGAAACTTCCAGAAAAAATCTATCTGATGAAACAGACGATGCTGCCAATATAACACCAAATCCAGCAGCACCAGACAGGCGATGAACTCGACAAATGGTGGCAAATTTAGCCAGCCCATCAGACCCACCATGGGGTAGGCCGTTAGAAACCAAATGGCCAGCAAGACCAATCCGCCCGGCAAAGCAAAGCGCAAAATCACGGCGTTTAAAACGCCAAAAGCTAAATTAGAAATAAAATGACGGGCGCTCACCTGCTGGCGACGGCGCGGGCGCAATCGCTCGAGGGCGAGGAATAAAATCAACAGGCCAAAAAACACGCCGCTGCGCAAAGCCCCCTCTTGGCTGGTTAAAAATTGGCTGAACCCTGTCATCCCATCGGGCGTCATGTCAGGCTCGCGGCGCGGGCTTGCGCGGCGCTATCGAGCGCGGCGCGGGTCAATCGGTCGATGCCAATGGCTTCGCCGAACCGTTGCAAAAACCGCATTTCTTCGGGGCTTGCCGTGCCGTGAAGGGCGATAAAATCGGCCAGCAACATATACAGCGGCGCGAGGGTGGTCGCGGTCACCGTGGCGGCAATAATATCGAGCACAGCCTCCAAGCCATCGGCGGCGGTGGCCATTTCGCAAATCAGCGGGTCGAGAAAATCCAGTCGGTCGCCTGCATGTGGCGAAAAAGCGGGGGCCTGGTCGATAAATTGGCGGACCTGTGCGCCCGTGCCAACCCCCAGCGCGCGCGCCAAAACCAAGGCGGCGAGCGCCCCATCTTGCACGGATAATTCGATCGGCTTGGCCGAATTGGTTTCAATCGTCATGGTCATGCCCTGTCTTTGGCTTTTAAAACTTATGACGAAGCAAGCTCCGCTTGGCAAGAGGGCAGCTCGGGTGGGTTCAGGTTTCGGGTTAGGGATATGGCGAATTGACTTTATATTGGGGGCTGATAGTTTCGCCAGCAGAAGCGGTAATTAGGTAAGGGTTAAAAATCCATGTCTCTTTTAGAAGCAGCACAGAGCAGTAAAATTTGGGCTTTTGACGAAGCGCGCAAAGTCGCGAAGCGGGCCGAAAAACTGGCCTTGCAAGAGGTGGTTTTTGAAACCGGCTATGGCCCGTCGGGCCTGCCTCATATTGGTACGTTCGGCGAAGTGGCGCGCACCACGATGGTACGCCAAGCCTTTCAGGTGCTGATGCCAGATATGCCCACCCGCTTGATTTGCTTTTCCGATGATATGGATGGCTTGCGAAAAGTGCCGGATAATTTGCCCAATGGCGAGATTTTGCGCCCGCATTTGGAAAAGCCGCTGACCCAAGTGCCAGACCCTTTCGGCACGCATGATAGTTTTGGCGCGCATAATAACGCCCGCTTGCAAGCGTTTCTCGATAGTTTTGGCTTTGCCTATGAATTCGTCAGTGCCACCCAAATGTATCAATCGGGCGCTTTCGATGCGACTTTGCTCAACGTGCTGGCCAATTACGACAAAGTGCAATCGATTATTCTGCCGACCTTGGGCGAAGAACGTCGCCAAACCTATTCGCCGTTTTTGCCCCTTTGTCCGCAAACCGGGCGCGTGTTGATGGTGCCCATTGAGCCGGTGGATGTCGCCGCAGGTCTGGTGCGCTACACGCATCCCGATAGCGGCGAAACCATGGAGACACTGATTACGGGCGGTGCGTGCAAGCTGCAATGGAAAGCCGATTGGGCGATGCGTTGGGCCGCTCTTGGAGTCGATTATGAAATGGCGGGCAAAGATTTATCGGAATCGGTAAAACTATCGTCGCGCATCACACAAGCGCTGGGCCATACGCCGCCCGAGGGCTTTTCCTATGAATTATTTTTGGATGACCAAGGCGCGAAAATTTCGAAATCGAAGGGCAATGGTCTGACCATCGAGCAATGGCTAACCTATGCACCGCCGGAAAGCCTGTCGTTATATATGTTCCAAAACCCGCGCAAAGCCAAACGCCTGCATTTTGATGTCATCCCCAAAGCGGTCGATGAATATATTACTTTCGTCGATAAATACGCCGCTATGGACGAGGCGCAACGCCTCACCAATCCGGCGCATCACATCCATAATGGCCAGGTGCCCAGCGCCTTATCGCCCGTTAGTTTCGCGCTGCTGCTGAATTTAGTGTCGGCGTCTAACGCGGAAAATAAGCAAGTGCTATGGGGCTTTATCGATACTTATGCCCCGGGCACGAGCGCGCAAACGCATCCGTTTCTCGACGGGCTGACCGATTATGCCCTGACCTATTATCGCGATTTCGTGGCACCCCATAAAACCTATCGCGCGGCGACAGCGGAAGAAACACTTGCGCTGGAAGAGCTGTTGCAAAAACTCAAAGCCTTACCAGAGACCGCCGATGGCGAGCTTATTCAGACCGAGATTTACGCGGTCGGCAAAGCCCATTTCGACGAGAATTTACGCGGTTGGTTTCAAGCGCTCTATGAGATTTTGCTCGGCCAATCGCAAGGTCCAAGGTTTGGCTCTTTCGCGGCGCTTTATGGGTTGGAGAAAACCTGTGCGCTCATCGCCGACGGCTTGGCGGGTGAGCTAGTGTCTCATTAGGAATCTGGCTACAACTAGCGCATGACGCAAATCATCTACAAAATTCTAACCCCAGCGGCGCGCGCGCAAATGGCGCAAACCGGAACACTGGTGCCCTCGGGCGCCGATGCGGCTGATGGGTTTGTGCATTTCTCAAGCGCCGCGCAAGTGGGTGCGACGCTGGACCGGCATTATAGTGCCGCCAAAGAGTTGGTTTTAGTGGCCGTACAGGCTCGCGGATTGGCCGATTTGCGCTGGGAAGCGTCGCGCGATAAGGCTTTATTTCCCCATCTTTATGCGCCGCTCACCGAGGATATGGTGGCGCAAGAATTTGCGCTCAATGGCGCGCGCGACGGCTTTGAGGCTTGGCTGGCCGCTTGCGATGCGCAGGGTCTATCATGAGTATCTATCGCGCCCTTCGCCCGCTGCTTTTCACGCTGCCCCCGGAAGCGGCGCATAAAATTACCTTGCGCGGTTTGCGCGTTTTGTCGAAATTTGGCCGCCCGAAACCAGACAGCCCCCGCCTGTCGCAAACGCTCATGGGGCTGGCGTTTGACAATCCATTTGGCATGGCGGCGGGGTTTGATAAAGATGGCGAGGCTATTTCTGGCGTCCACCGCATTGGTTTTGGTTTCACCGAAATTGGCACGCTGACGCCTTTGCCACAAGCTGGCAATCCAGCGCCGCGCGTGTTCCGCTTGGTGCCGCAACAGGCGTTGATCAATCGATTGGGCTTTAACAATCGCGGCCAAGGGGACGCGCTGGCCAGATTAACGGCGTTTCGCCAGCAGCCTAAAAACGCGCGCGCCCGTATTATCGGTGTCAATATTGGCGCCAATAAACAGGCCCTCGACCGCATTGCTGATTATGAAACGGGCGCCAAACGGTTTGCCGATGTGGCGGATTATTTGACCGTCAATATTTCGTCTCCCAACACGCCGGGCTTGCGCGATTTGCAAGGCGGCGAAGCGGTTTTAGAGATTATGCAGCGGGTTCGCCAAGTGGCGCCCAAGACGCCGATTTTAGTTAAAATCGCGCCAGACCTCGCCATCGAGCAGGCTTGCGAAGTGGCGCAATTGGCGCTCGACAATCAAATCGACGGGCTGATTATCTCCAATACCACACTGGCGCGCGATGGTGTTGCCGGGTCGCCCTATGCCAGCGAGGCGGGCGGGGTTTCCGGCCAACCGGTGTTTGATATGTCGACGCAAATGCTGCGCGACGTCTATGGCGCAACCGAGGGTAAATTGACCCTCATCGGCGTTGGCGGCGTGGCGACGGCGGCGCAGGCCTATGCCAAAATACGCGCGGGCGCCAGCCTTGTGCAATTATATACGGGTCTGGTTTACCAAGGGCCGGGCTTGGTGGGGCGCATGAAACGCGATATCGACAGGCAGCTCCAGGCCGATGGCTTCGAACGGATTTCTGACGCCATTGGAGCCGATTATAGAGAACACCAGAAATAGACCGGGAGAGCTTTATGTCCGTTACGATTTATCATAATTCAAGATGTTCCAAGTCGCGCCAAGCGCTGGCGATATTAACCGAGGGCGGCGCCAACCCTGAGGTTGTCGATTATTTGAAAACCCCGCTAGATGCGGCGGCCCTCATCGTTTTGCGAGATAAAATGGGCGTGGAAACGCGCGCCATGATGCGCACTGGCGAGGCGGTTTATAAACAGTTGAACTTGCAACAAGAAACCGATGACGCGGCATTAATTCAAGCCATGGCCGAGCATCCGATATTGCTGGAGCGGCCTGTGGTGGTCTCGGGCGCCCAAGCGCTTATCGCTCGGCCGCCCGAATTGGCCGAGCGGTTTTTATAAGCCGATATATGGTTTTGTTTTCCCTTAGGTTTTGTTAGGCTTTCTTATGAATTTAGACAGCCAAGTTTCTTTTGAGCGATTTGACGAAAAGCCTGCCACCAAGCGGGAGAACAATCGCGCGACCAATCGAGAGGCAATCTTACAAGCGGCGCGCTTGGTGTTTGCCGAGCTTGGCTATGGCGGAACCACGGTGCGCGATATCATCCGCCGCACGGATTTAGCGACGGGGACGTTTTACAATTACTTCGATAATAAAGAGCAGGTCTTCTTAGCGCTGAACACGCAAATCGGGGAAGAGTTGCGCGCGCTTTTGGCGCAAGGGCGCCAACAAGCCGAAACCTTTGAAGAGCTGATTGCCAATAATTACCTGACTTACTTTACTTATTTCGCCAATAACCCGCAAAATTATGCGCTCACGCGCTCAAACCGTGGACGCGATGGCGCCAATGTCAATATGGAAGGGCCGCAAGCCAAAGCGGGTCTGGCTGAGATGCAAGCCGATATCGAACAAGCCATGCAGCTGGGCCGCGTGTCGCAGGTAGATGTGGCCATGTTGACGGCCGCCATTGGCGGGGTGGCTTTTTCTATTCTCGATGACATGATGCAACGAGACCCCGTGCAGCCAGAAAAAGCCGCAGAATTTGCTACGCGCTTGTTCATGAGCGGTATTTCGACCTCCGAATAGCGCGCATCAGAGATTGACGTAAGCCCCGAAGAAAGTGTGTAATCACCCTCTATTAGGGAGATTTAGGATGAGCTTACAAAATTTGATTCTCGGTGTTTTGCGCAATTCGCCAGATTTTTTAAAACGCCGCTTGGCGGGTGCGCCTGTTGAAATTGACGGCAATGTGATGGACACCAATATTCAAATTGTTGCCAATATGTCGGCCGCCGAAGCTGGCGATCCGCCCACCACGGTCGATGCTTGGCGCGCCCAGGCAAATGCTTTTGATGCCATGAGCCTGCCGCGTCGCGCGGGCGTGAGCATTGAAGATACGGTTCTCGACTTGGCGGGCCATTCGCTCAAAGCGCGGATTTATTCGCCGCGCGGAGCCAGCGCAAATGACCCTGCGGTTTTGTTTTTCCACCAAGGTGGCTTGGTGATTATGCATCATTTGACCGATGATTATTTTTGCTCGGTTTTGGCCGCTGAATGCGGTGCCAAAGTTATTTCGCTCGATTATCGTCTGTGCCCCGAGGCGGCTTTTCCAGCTGCCATTGACGACGGCATGGCGCTTTGGGCCTATGTGCAAGAAAATGCGGCCGCTCTGGGCATTGACCCCAAGCGCGTGGCGCTGTCGGGCGATAGCGCGGGCGGGCTCATTTCTGCCTCGATGACCCATCTTTTGCGCGACGCGGGCGGCGTGCAACCCGCCGCTCAATGTCTGGCCTATCCTTGGGTCTCGACAGATATGTCGGGAGATGTTTCGGGCCAGAGCTGCGCGGAATGTTTTCCGTTCAGCACAACGACGATGGATTTTTTCAACGCCACGGTTTTCCCCAATGATGAGAACCTCGACCATCCTTTGGCCAATCCGGCGAAAAATAAAAATCTGGCTGATTTGCCGCCAGCGGTTATTGGTACCGCCGGCTTTGACCTCATTCGCGACCAAGGCAATGCCTATGCCAAAGCCTTAGAAGCGGCCGGCAATAAAGTGACGCATCATTGTTTCACCAGCCTGACGCATAGCTATTTAATCATGGGTCGGGTCAGCCATACGGCGCAAAAAGCTTGCGTGCAATTGGCGCAAGATTTAGCCGTCTATTTAAAATAAATTGGGCTCAATTAATGGGTCAAACTGTGCCAGATGAGCGACGCCATAGACAAAATGGCGACGCTCGTCAGCCATAGGCGCAAAGGCGCATACCAGTCGGCCAGCTCGCCGCTTTCGGTGGCCACGAAGTCCAATACGCCTTGGGCGAGAAACATCACAATCAACAGCGTGAAAGCCTGCGGCAAAGGCAATAGAAAGGCCACTAAGGCCACGAGACTGGGCACGATGGACATCAGCAAATGGCGGGCTTGGGTTGCGCTCGACTGGTTTTGCATGCTCGCCCCCCAGCGCACACCGCCCAGAAAACTGGCAATCAGCGCGCCATAGGCCAGCACCATAATTGGCAGCGCAAACCGCAGGTCGCCCAAAATAGGCAGCCAAACGCCCAGCCCGCCGAGTAAAAAGGGAAGCAGTCCCAACAGACCAAGCAGGCGCGCCATAAAGGGCGCGGAGGAGAAAGCCGCCAATTTTTTCATCTACTATCCTCTATTACCCTCTATTACCCTCTATTATCCTCTATTACCCTAGGCGCGAAAGAAACGGGAACCAGTCGAGCAGATAGGTCGCCACTGATTGCAAACTGCCCATCATGATGAGCCCGCCCGTGAGCACCAAAAGCCCTCCCGCACTGCGCTCGATCCAAACCATATTGGTTTTCAACCGCTGGCTGGCCGCCATAAATCGACCGACGCCAAGCGCTGCGAAGATGAATGGCAAGCCGAGACCCAAAGCATAAAACGCCAATAATGTGACCCCTTCGCCCATCGACTCGCGGGCGGCGGCGAGCGCCAGAATGGTTGCTAGAATCGGGCCAATGCAGGGCGTCCACCCAAAAGCGAAAGCCAGCCCCATAACAAAAGCCGCCACCAAGGGCGCTTTTGATTTTTCCACGCCGGTGCTTTGCAAGCGTGCCTCGCGCGCCAAAAACGGAATATGAATGAGCCCGCCAACATGCAAGCCCAGCGCGATAATAATCACGCCCGCGATTTGCCCCAGCTCGCCCTGATAGGTAATTAACAAGGGATTGATGGCACTGGCGCCCGCCCCCAGCGCAATGAAGACGCTAGAAAAGCCGCCGACAAAAGCCAAAGCGCCGGGCAAAATGGCGCGTGTGGCTTCGCCCTTTTTATCCAGCTCGCCCAGCTCGGAAAATTGCAAGCCCGCCGCAAAGCATAGATAGCCGGGCACCAGCGGCAAAACGCAAGGCGATAAAAAACTTAACGCGCCGCCAAAAAACGCCACGATTGCCGAAGCTAAAAATCCGTCCATATTTCTATCTCCGTTTTATCGACGCCTAAAAATAATCGCCACAGCCCAGCCCATAAACACCGCGACCGCCACGCCAAAAATCCCGTAGAGGAGTGACATATTATAGGCCGCCTCGTGCAAAATATGTCCGGCCCCGACGATATCTACCGGCAGCTCGCCTTTTTGATAGCCGATGAGCGTGCCTTTTTGGAAAGCAAAAAATTCGGTCGTATAAGCCCCCACGGGCATGCCGGCGGGCAGGTTAATCTCGGCGCGGAATAATTTTCCGTGAATAATCTCCACCGCATCGCTTTGGGCGGCGAATAAATCGGCTTGTTGTTTCAAGCGCAAGAAAGCCGCGACCGCCTCGCTTTCGCCTGGCGTGGGGTGTGGCGTTTTAGGGTCGAGGTTGCTGGCTTTGAGCACATCGGCGCCAATGCCCAGTTCCGCGCGTCGGGCATTGGGCAGCAAATCGGCGATGGGGCGCGAGCTGGCGACGGCATAAAAACTAGGCAAATCGCCAAATGTATAGGCGGGGCCATTGACCCATATTCCGAATTGTTTGTTTTTCTTGCGCAAAATTATATCCTGAGCGGGGCCGCGCAAGACCACCACCACGCCATCGGCCTCGCCATAAGGCTGGGTGTCAATGGCGCCGAACAATAATAAAGTCTCGCCGCTGTAATTCGAGCGGATGGAAATCTGGTCTTTCGAGACGTCGGTTACCAAGACGTTTTGAAACTCAGTAGCAAGGGCAGGGCGGCTCACGAGAAGCGGCATAAGCACCAGCAGAGCGGCTAGAGTAAATCGCATCATCCGCCCACTCCCATTCGCGTGAGCGAGAATAATTCGTCGGGCTGATTGACCAAGTCGAGCAATAATTTGACGCCAACCCCCAAAACGATGAGGGCCAGAAGCGCCCGCAATTGTTCGCCGCGCAGGCGTTGGCCAAGCCGGGCACCCAATTGCGCGCCGAGGACACCGCCAATCATCAGCAGGCCAGCCAGCACAATATCGACGGTTTGGTTTTCCACCGCGTGGAAAATCGTTACCGAGGCGGTGACGAAAATAATTTGAAATAGCGACGTGCCAATCACCACATTGGTTGGCATGCGCAAAATATAAATCATGGCGGGCACCATAATAAAGCCGCCGCCAACGCCCATAATGGCCGACAACACGCCGACAAAATAACCGATAACCAGCGGCGGGATGACGCTGATATAAAGTTTGGAACGGCGAAACCGCATCCGAAATGGCAGGCGTAAAATCCAACTATGCTGGCCCGGTCGGCGCGCCTGCACGGGGCTTCCTTTGCGCGCGGCGATAATCACCTGAATGCTTTCGCGCAGCATTAAAGTGCCGATGACGCCGAGGAAAACCACATAAGAAAGAGAGATGAGCAAATCGACTTGCCCCATGGCGCGCAATAATTTGAACAATTGCACGCCGCTATAAGCGCCCGCCAGACCGCCGCTCATCAAAATAAGCCCCATGGGAATATCGATGGCGCGGCGTTGCCAATAAGCCAGCCCGCCCGACACCGAAGAGGCGACAATTTGATTGGCCTCCGAGGCCACCGCCACAGCAGGCGGCACGCCGATGAAAATCAACAGCGGCGTCATTAAAAACCCGCCGCCGACGCCAAACATACCCGACATAAAGCCCACCAAGCCGCCCATGCCGATTAGGGTCATGATGTTGGCGCTCATTTCGGCGATGGGTAAATAAATCAGCATGTTTGCGGGCAATTCATTGGAAGCTTATGTTCCTCAAGAAATTTCTGTAAAATAGACCTGCTGACTAGCACAAAAACAGGGTCTTGCCTAGGAAGAGCCAAGCTCAGATTTGCCTGATTATGTCGCGTGGCTTGCCTTTTTAAAACCGTGGTGCATATTCCCACATAACAAAGTTTGGGAGCCCTTTATGCAAAGATTTGAGTTTTCGCTGCCGCAAGGCGCGCTATCCGTGTGCCAATGGCGCCAAGCCGCAAGCGGGGCCCCAAAGCCGGTTTTGCATTGGGCCCATGCCAATGGGTTTAACGGCCAAACCTACGCGCCGCTGCTGGAGCCTTTGCAAGATAAGTTTGATATTTATGCTTGGGATGCGCGCGGCCATGGCCACACCAGCCTGCCCGCCGCGCCCAAAACCATGACCGGCTGGGATATTTATGCCAATGATTTAGAAGCCCTGATTTCTCATTTGGCGGGTCAAGCGGGCGAGAAAATTTGGTTGGGCGGCCATTCGATGGGCGGATGCGCCTCTATTTTATTGGCCGCCAAACGACCCGATTTAGTGGCGGGTCTGATTTTGGCCGACCCTGTGGTGACGCCCAAAATTAATTTTATCCTGCAAGTCGCCATGCGCGTGATGGGAAAAAGGGCCCCCACTTCGGGTCTGGCCTTGGCCGAGATGGCGGCCAAACGAAAAGCCGATTGGCCCAGCTTGGAGGTCATCCAAAAAGCCTATACGGGGCGTGGCGCCTTTGCCACTTGGGAAGATGGATTTCTAGAGGCTTATTTGCGCGGCGGCCTTTTGCCCAAAAGCGCGCGAGAGGAAGACGGGCTAACCTTGGCTTGTGCGCCGCTTTGGGAGGCGGCAAATTTTAAAGGGCCGCAAATCGATGTCCGTCGGCCGATTGCGCGGCTGAAAATGCCCGTAACTTTGCTGACGGCTGAGCATGGCTCGACCACCTATCTTCGCAAGCCATTTGAGAAATTATCGGTCGATAAAAAAATTGAAACCGTGCCCGGCACCAGCCATTTTTTACCGATGGAAGTGCCAGAGCTGCTGCGCGCCGAAATTTGTAGTCGGGCCGGCATTTAGAACAAGTATTTAGAATAGGCGCCTAGTCGAAAGCCACCATATGGGTTTCGATGGTTTTGCGCACCGCGTCTGGCCAAGGCTCGGCGCGGCGTGTGGTGAGGTTAAAATTAACCACGCGCAAACGGCCCAAGGCCGATAGGGCGCCCGTCTCGGCGTTGAACAGTCTATGCTCTACCAAAACGGTTTTTTCGTTTATCTCGCGGATGGTCGAATAGGTCTCCAGCGTGTCGCCTTCTTTGACTTCGCCGATATAGGACACGCAGATTTCGCCAACCACCGAGCCGCGCCCTTGGCTGATGCCATCGAGCAAATTCAGCCCCATGGCGTGCCACATATGCGGCGCCGCTTCGGTTAGGCGGCGGACATAGAACATAGTGTTCATATGGCCAAATTGATCGCATTCCCAACTGTTCACGCCAGCCCCGCCACAGCGCGCAAAGCCTGCTGCTTGGGTTTGCGCGCGCGTGATGGCGCCGACGCGGCCATTGCTGGGTAGAAATTTGGGCGCGCCGAAATCGGGTTGGGCAATTTGGTATTTATGCGCCAAGGCAAGCGTGGCCTCACTCCATGGCACAAGGCGGCGGGCGGCGGTATCGAAATGGCCGATGAGGGTTTTAAATGTGCACAGTAAATTTGCGTCGCTATCGCGAAACTCTTGGTGGATGGTCATGGTTTTCTCGCCAATCTCAATCGGCGCACTGCGCCCCACCAGGGTGCCGCCAGAGGGCACTTCGCGGTGAAAGCGGACATGTTCCTCAAGCGCTACAGTGCCCCTGTTTTGCGCCCGCATTTGGCTGGGGCTCATGCCCAAAGCTTGGCGGGTGAAGAACGCTTGGTCAGAAGAGCGGCCAAAATAAAACGACACATTTAAGTGTCCCATTAAATCGCATTCCCAACTTTGGGCGACCCCTTGATAGCCCGGAATTAATCCATCGAGGAAAGCTTGCAGATTGTCGGTTGGCTGGTTCATTTGGCTCTCGCTTGTTTGCCGCGCCTAACTTGTTTTGAGGGCGCGGTGTTTATCGCGCGCCAGCATGGCGAAAACAGGCGCGTCGCTCAAGCGGATATTTTACCAGAAGATTAATAGCCAGCTTTTTTAAAGGCTGGCAGAAATTCGCCATAGCCTTGCGCCTTCATATCGGCCAGCGGCACAAAGCGCAGGGCTGCCGAATTAATGCAATAGCGCAGGCCTGTCGGCGCCGGGCCATCTTCGAACACATGGCCCAAGTGGCTGTCGGCGGCTTTCGAGCGTAACTCGGTGCGGCGCAGTAAAATTTTCCAATCGTCTTTTTCTACCAGCGTGTCTTTTACCAAAGGCCGGGTGAAGCTTGGCCAGCCGGTGCCGCTGTCATATTTATCGAGCGACGAGAACAAAGGCTCGCCCGAAACAATATCGACATAAATGCCGGGCTTTTTTTCGTTCCAATATCGGTTGCGATAGGGCGGCTCGGTGTTGTCTTTCTGCGTCACCGCATATTGCATCGGCGAGAGCGATTGTTTTAATTCTTTGTCGGAAGGTTTGGTGAAACCGGCCGAATAGGTTTGCGCCGCCGCGCCAAAAAAACTGAAGCCCAAAAGCACACTCGCCAGAAGCACGACCAGAAGGCCGTCTTCTAAGCGCGCGGGAGACGTGCGTTTGGAGGGAATCGTCGAGGGGATATTTTTTTCATTTTCCATGCTCTTAAGCTAGTCGCCAAATATGGCGGCACAATGGCAAGAGCGTGACTTTTTTGGGGAATGTTTTTGCAGGCCTTTTGGCAAAAAAAGCGCCCCAAAAGAAAAAGGGCCCCCGAAGAGGGGGAGTTTGAGGATAGCGGCTTGGGCGGCGGGCTTTTGACAGCCTCTTATTATTCAGTCGCTTATTATTTTTCTTCTTCTATCTTCTTGTTATTATCTGGCGACATTTTGAGTATGGCGTCGAAGTCCTAAGTTTTCGTGAACGCGAAGCGGTTTTTTGAAAACCGTGGAAGGACTGATTATTCCATTGAAATTTTTTCGCAGCTGGCGCACTATCCGGCCAGTTTTAGACAGATACCAATTTTTAAAGAATGGGAGCATATTATGAGAGAAGCTGTAATCGTTTCGAGCGCACGCACGGGCCTTGCCAAGTCGGGTCGCGGCGGATTTAACATGACACACGGCGCCGCCATGGGCGGCCACGCCATTCAGCACGCGATTGCGAAAGCGGGCATTGAGGCGGGCGACGTAGAAGATGTCATCATGGGCTGCGGCACACCAGAAGGGGCGACAGGTCAAAACGTTGGCCGTCTTGCCGCGCTCTGGGCCGGTTGCCCGGTCACCACGTCGGGTGTGACGGTAAACCGTTTCTGCTCTTCGGGTCTGCAAACCATTGCGATGGCCGCTGGCCGTGTGCAAAACGAAAATGTTCCCGTGGCCATTGGGGCCGGCGTGGAAAGCATTTCCATGGTTCAGATGCAAGGCGCGAACTATAATAACATCACGGAAGAAAAACTGATGGGCACCTACCCAGCGCTTTGGATGCCGATGATTGAAACCGCCGATATCGTCGCCGAGCGCTATAATGTATCGCGCGAAGCGCAAGACGAATATTCGCTGCAAAGCCAGCAACGCATGGCCGCTGCACAAGAAGCCGGCCTGTTTGCCGACGAGATTGTGCCCATGCAAACCAAAATGAAGCAGGTCAATAAAGAGACAGGCGAAGAAACCATCGTCGACTACACCGTCGATCGCGATGAGTGCAATCGCCCGACAACGACTTTGGAAAGCCTGGCGGGTCTCAACCCCGTGCGCGGCGAAGGCCAATTCATTACGGCGGGCAACGCCTCGCAACTTTCCGATGGGGCGGCAGCTGTTGTGGTCATGGAAGGCAAAGAAGCCGAACGTCGTGGCCTCGAGCCTTTGGGGGCCTTTAAAGGCTATGCAGTTTCTGGTTGTGAGCCGGATGAAATGGGCATTGGGCCTGTTTTCGCCGTGCCGCGTTTGCTGGAACGCGCAGGCCTTAAAGTAGACGATATCGATTTGTGGGAGCTCAATGAAGCTTTCGCCAGCCAAGCGCTTTATTGCCGCGATAAACTGGGTATCGACAATGAAAAATATAACGTCAATGGCGGCTCCATCGCTATCGGTCATCCATTTGGTATGACGGGTGCGCGTTTGGTCGGTCACGCTTTGATGGAAGGCAAGCGCCGTGGTGCGAAAAATGTCGTAGTGACCATGTGTATTGGTGGCGGCATGGGCGCGGCAGGCCTGTTCGAAGTTCTGTAACAACAAGACTTTTATGAGAAAGCCGCGAGCTTATGGCTCGCGGCTTTTTTTATGGTTTACTGAAAATAGCTGTCGATGGACGGCGGTTTGAAAGAAACAAGCATATGAAACGAATCATTGTGGGCCTCGCAGGCCTGGCCTTTTTGGCTAAATGCATAGAGGCCTATATGCAGGTGGGCTTGAGCGGGTTTGACGCGGTTTTGGCGCAGCCCTGGGGCATGGTTACCCTTTGGGATGTGTTTTTGGGCGGCGTATGTATGAGCGCGATTATTGTCACTTATGAGAAAAACTGGCGGGTTGCTGCCCTTTGGGCCCTGCTGATTTTTGGTCTCGGCCATGTGGTGAGCGCCGCCTGGGTGGTGTTTCGGTTTTTGCCGCTGGAAACCACGTCGAAAAGCTAAAATTCGTCCCCCAAGGGTTGTTTGGCGGCAAGTGATTTGCCCAATCTGTCACCCTGTGGATAAGTTGGGGGATGGTTTGTCGTTTCGGCCGCCGATTGGGGTGTGATTTTTATCTAATTAAGGGGCTGAAAAACAATGGTTTTTTGACGCCCCAAAAAAAAGTAAAAAATACCTATAACTATGTGTTGACGCCATGGGGGCAAATAGACACTATATGTAGTGTCTGTTGGCATTCTTTGGTCAGTGATTTGGTTCACAAGAGTTCTTCGAAACCGACCCAAAATTGTCATAAGGTCAAACAACCCGTGATAGGCTTTTCTATAGCCTCATCAACTATTCAGGGGAGCGCGGTTGCGTGCCCAATGGGAAGACTTGTCTCTAAAGAAACGCATCTTTGGGGCTAAATTTGGATAGGGGCGACCTAAACAGACATTTGGGCGCCGAATCGCAAGATTTGGTGGTTAAATGGGAGAAATAGGGCTGATTTTGGCGCTGTTTTAAATCGGTTGCGATTTTATATCGTGGGCATAAATCGAGAGAGACAAAATGTTTAGAGATACACCAATGGGCGATAGTGCGGTAGCAAACGGGGTCAAAGACCCATCAAAGGACGAGCCAAATAAAATGGAACAAGAAGTGCTAAAAAATGAGGCCGCGAAAGCCGCCACCGCTCGTCGTGCCGAAGGTGGGAACACCAGCGAACCGCAGCTCGATTTCGATCGCCAAGACCAAGCGGTACAATATGTTTCTCGCCCGCGCGTCAAAACCGACCCGTCGCGCGATGCGCTGCTGACGGCGTTTGGCAAAGCCACGCTGACCGACCGCTATTTAATGCCCGGCGAGACCTTTCAAGACCTTTTCGCACGTGTGGCGTCTTATTATGGCGATGATGAAGCGCATGCCCAGCGGCTTTATGATTACATCTCGAAACTTTGGTTCATGCCAGCGACGCCCGTCCTCTCCAATGGCGGCACCGAGCGCGGCCTGCCCATCTCGTGCTTTTTGAACGAAGCCAATGATAGCCTCGGCGATATTGTGAATTTGTGGAACGAAAATGTGTGGCTCGCCTCGCGCGGCGGCGGCATTGGTTCCTATTGGGGCAATCTGCGCTCCATCGGCGAGAAAGTCGGCGAAAACGGCAAGACCTCTGGCATTGTGCCTTTCATTCGCGTGATGGACAGCCTGACTTTGGCCATTTCGCAAGGCTCGCTGCGTCGCGGCTCGGCGGCGGTTTATCTGCCGATTGACCATCCTGAGATTGAAGAATTTATCGAAATTCGTCGCCCGACGGGGGGTGACCCAAACCGCAAAGCCTTGAACTTGCACCATGGGATTCTTATTTCGGATGCCTTTATGCGGGCCGTTGAAAATGATGAAGAATGGGCTTTGCGCAGCCCGAAAGACAATTCGGTGCAGGCGACATTGCAGGCGCGCGATTTGTGGATTCGTATGCTGACCGCCCGCATTGAAACGGGCGAGCCCTATATGATTTTCAAGGACACGGTGAACAACCTGCGTCCGGAGCAACAAAAATTGCTCAATCTGGAAATCAAAACCTCGAACCTATGTGCCGAGATTACGCTACCGACAGGGCGCGACCATTTGGGCAATGACCGCACAGCCGTTTGCTGCTTGTCGTCTCTGAACGCAGAGAATTTCAACGAGTGGAATAAAGAAGAGCAATTCATTCCCGATGTGATGCGCTTCCTCGACAATGTGTTGGAAGATTTCATCCAGCGCGCGCCAGACGATATGGCCAAAGCCAAATACGCCGCCCAACGCGAGCGCTCGGTGGGTCTGGGCGTCATGGGTTTCCACTCGTTCTTGCAAGCCAATATGATTCCATGGGAAAGCGTCATGGCGAAAGTGTGGAACAAACGCATTTTCACCCACATCAAAGAAGCCACCGATAAGGCTTCGGTTGATTTGGCCAATGAGCGCGGCCCTTGTTTGGATGCGGCCGAATGCGGTATCAATGAGCGCTTCTCGAATAAAACCGCGATTGCGCCGACCGCCTCTATCTCGATTATTTGCGGCGGCACCAGCCCGGGCATTGAGCCGATTGCGGCCAATAGCTTTACCCATAAAACGCTGTCGGGTTCGTTCAACGTTCGCAATCGTCACCTCGATAAAATGCTGAGCGAGAAGGGCCAGAACAATGATGATATTTGGTCATCGATTGTGACCTCTGGCGGCTCTGTGCAGCATTTGGATTTCCTCAGCGATGACGAGAAATCGGTATTTAAAACCGCCTTTGAAATGGACCAGCGTTGGCTGATTGATTTGGCGGGCGATCGCGCGCAACTGATTGACCAAGCGCAATCGTTGAATGTTTTCTTGCCGGCCAATATCCATAAAAAAGATTTGCATCAAGTGCATTATCAAGCGTGGAAAAAAGGCGTGAAGAGCCTGTATTACTGCCGTTCTCTGTCTATTCAGCGGGCTGAGAAAGACGGCGGCGACACCAAGGCGATGGAAGATGCCATGGTTAAAGTGGCCGAAGAAAACGAAATGGACGAGTGCCTCGCTTGCCAATAGGGAAGCGGGCCACACGCTAGATTTAATCTCCTTCAGTCCCGCGGCCTAGAAAACGCCAAGGTCTGAAAATATTATTTGAAAGATAAAGGGTACTCATATGTCTTTGCTAGAAGAACGCATCGCTTACAAACCTTTCCGCTATCCATGGGCCTATGATGCTTGGCTCACCCAGCAGCGCATCCACTGGTTGCCAGAAGAAGTGCCTTTGGCGGAAGACGTGAAAGATTGGCATAAGAAGCTAACCGGCGGCGAACGCAATTTGCTGACGCAGATTTTCCGTTTCTTTGTGCAAGCTGATGTGGAAGTGAACAATTGCTATATGAAGCATTATTCGCAAGTGTTTCAGCCGACCGAAGTGCAAATGATGCTGGCTGCTTTCTCGAATATGGAAACCATTCATATCGCAGCTTATTCGCATTTGCTCGACACCATCGGGATGCCAGAAATTGAATATGAAGCCTTCATGAAATACGCCGAGATGAAGGATAAATACGACTATATGCAGGAATGGGGCGTAGAGACCAAAGAAGATATTGCCAAAACATTGGCCGTCTTTGGCGCTTTCACCGAGGGTCTGCAATTGTTCGCCAGTTTCGCGATTTTGATGAACTTCCCGCGCTTCAATAAAATGAAGGGCATGGGGCAAATCGTAACTTGGTCGGCGCGCGATGAGACATTGCACACCAATTCGATTGTGAAATTGTTCAATACGTTCACGCAAGAAAATCCAGAAATCTGGAACGATGCGATGAAGCGCGATTTATATAAAGCGTGCGAAACGGTTGTTACCCACGAAGATGCCTTTATCGATTTGGCTTTTGAGATGGGGGGCGTGGAAGGTCTGGAAGCGCAAGAAGTGAAGGATTACATTCGCTTTATCGGCAATCGTCGTCTGATGCAGCTGAACCTAGAGCCGCTTTACGACATTGAGAAAAATCCATTGCCGTGGATGGACGAGATGTTGAACGGTATTGAGCATATGAACTTCTTTGAAGGCCGGGCCACTGAATATGCCAAAGCCTCCACCGAGGGCACTTGGGATCAAGCTTTCGATTAGGCTTTCGACTGAGCTTGCTTTTCAGCCAAACATTCAGGGGCGCTTCGGCGCCCCTTTTTTTGAGCCTCATGAATTGCCAATTTGTCCCCGCGGCTTGGCGTCATTGTATAGTGGGGCATGTTTTCTCTTTTGACCAAACCCGCAGCCGAGCCGATAGAGGCGATTGGCAATGTGCTGGATGCTTTATTCACCTCGGATAAGGAGCGGCTAGACAAGAAGGCGGTTCTGGCGCGCATTGCCTTGCAGCCAAGTTTGCTGCAGAGCGAAATCAATAAAGTGGAAGCGGGTCACAAAAGCATATTCGTGGCGGGCTGGCGTCCGTTCATCGGTTGGGTGTGCGGTGTCGCGTTGGCTTATAATTTCGTCTTCCGCGATCTTATGGTCTGGGCGCTGGCCCTCACCTATGCAGAAACCCCGCCACCGCCGCCGCTCCACCTAGAGGTTCTCACCACAATTCTTTACGCTCTATTGGGTTTAGGCGGCATGCGCACATTCGAAAAACTGCAAGGCCGCGCCAAATAAACGCCATCAAAGAAGCTGTCAAAGCGAACAAAGAACCGGTGTTGCCGACGCTAAAAGTCCTTGGCGGCTTGGCCGCCTTAGGACGCCTTGCGCACGGCTGTCTCTCACTTTTCTCTTGCTAGAAACCAAGGCGCAAAATTTTTCTTTTACCCATTTGGAAAACTGGTGCTGCCGAGTGGAATTGAACCACCGACCTCTCCCTTACCAAGGGAGTGCTCTACCCCTGAGCTACGGCAGCGTTTGTTGCCTGCTGTTTGCCATAGGCGGACGGGGGATGCAAGTAACGATTGCGTTTGTGATTTGGCGAGCTAATATGTTCGCTCTTTGTTCTTTTGTTGCGTTGAGAGTTGCTGGTTATATGCGAGATATAGGGCCTTCTCCGGTTCGGTTAAGCTGGTTGGCGACGCGCCAATTGCAGGTGTGGATTTGGTGCGAGGGCTGCAGTCATCATAAAAGCCTGCCGGTGGCGCCGCTTTTGGAAAAATTTGGCGATGTGGCGCTTTTAGCCCTGAAGGCTCATTTTCAGTGTGCCGCGTGTGGCGGGCGGGAGGTGTTTCTTCGCCCCGATTGGCATCGCGCGGGTTGGACGCAAGGCGTGGTGTCGCGGCATGAAAAATTGCCCGACTGAAGGGCGCGCCGACACAGAAGAAACATTTCATAATGAGTGCGTCGCGTCTCACCAAACCTGACGAGGGTCGCCGCCCCCTCTTAAAGCCTCGCCTGCGGGCTATTTTTTAAAGACGTAACACGAGCCCCGCCGAGGCATGTCGGCGGGGCTTTTGATTGTCTGTTTCGCAGCCATGGTCTTGCGACTGTGGCATGACAAATGGGGCAAACAAAGTTAAGAAGAAGCATGAGCAAAGGTCAAAACCCTGCCGTGAAAAACCAAGCGCGTCAGCAAAAACTGGCGGCGGCTTTGCGCGCCAATCTGAAACGTCGCAAAGAAAGCCGTAAACAGGCCGACCAACCACAAGTGTCAGCCCCGAAGGATGCATCAGATGGATGAGATTATCATTGAAGGCGGCGTGGCTTTGACCGGCGAGATTGCGATTTCGGGGTCTAAAAATGCCGTTCTGCCGCTGATGGTGGCAGGTCTTTTGAGCGCGGAAAAATTGATTTTGCGCGGCACGCCGCGCCTTGCCGATACGCAAACGCTGGCCCGGGTTTTGCGCGAGCTGGGAGCCGAGGTCGAAGAATTTGGCCAGGGACCGGGCGAGGGGTTGAGTGTCCATACAAAAGATTTGAGCTGCACGCGCGCGCCCTATGAATTGGTCTCTAAAATGCGCGCGAGCTTTTGGGTCTTGGGCCCGCTGTTGGCGCGCGCCCACGAAGCCCAAGTCTCGCTGCCCGGCGGTTGCGCCATCGGCACTCGTCCGGTCGACCTCTACCTCAAAGGCCTCGAGGCCATGGGGGCGGAAATTGACGTGGCGAGCGGCTATGTCAATGCCACGGCCAAGGGTGGGCTCAAGGGCGCGCGGATCGATTTGCCCTTCGTCTCGGTCGGCGCCACCCATGTATTGATGATGGCGGCAACCCTGGCCAAAGGCACGACGCTCATCACCAATGCCGCCACCGAGCCAGAAGTCGTCGATGTCGGCACCTGCCTGATGGCGATGGGCGCGAACATAGAAGGCCTGGGAACTCGAAATTTAACCATCACGGGCGTCGATAGATTATCGGGCGCTGAGCATAGCGTCTCGCGCGACCGCATTGAGGCGGGCGCCTTTGCCTTGGCCATCGCGGCCACCCATGGCGATGCGCGCCTGACGGGCATTCAAGAAGATGTCTTGGGCGCGCTGGCCCCTGCTATGCGCTTGGCGGGGTGCGAGCTGCACCAAGAAGCCGATGCTATGCGCATTATCGGCCCCAAGGGCCGCGCCATTGCCACGCCGGTGACAACCGAGCCTTACCCCGGATTTGCCACCGACTTGCAAGCCCCCTTCATGGGGCTGATGTGCGGGGCCGACGGCGTGTCGCGCATTCGCGAGACGATATTTGAAAATCGCTTCATGCATGTGCAAGAGCTGGTGCGCCTTGGCGCCGATATCACGCTGGAGGGCGACACGGCCATAGTGACGGGCGTCGCGCAATTGCAAGGTGCGCCTGTTATGGCGACGGATTTACGCGCCTCCGCGACTTTGGTGATTGCCGGGCTGATGGCCAAAGGCCAGACGCGTATCTCGCGGGTCTATCATCTCGACCGCGGCTATGAGCGGATTGAAGAAAAACTATCGGCGGCCGGCGCCCATATTTGGCGAGAGCGCGTTTAATGCCGGTCAAACCTCTCAAACTCTATGCCCGCGACGGCGACGATATGAAGGTTGTTTCGGCGTGCCTGCAAGATAGCGTGGCGCAAATCGGTGATATGACTTATCTCGAAGGGGCGCGTCGGTTTGTTATCTTGGTCAATCGGTTCTGCTGGGAGCGCGACGGCGGCGTGCCGATGCGGGTGCGCTCGGCGTTGCAAATTTCTGGTGTCGAGGCAATTCAACAACGGCAGTTAAATTTAACCCGTCGCGATGGCATTGTGTCGATTTTGGCGGTGCAATTTGAGCCAACAGAGAGCCCGTCGGGGGTTATCTTGTTGGTTTTTTCGGGCGGCGGCGAAATCCGCTTGGAAGTCGAGGCTTGCGAGGCCATATTAGAAGATGTTACTGCCCCTTGGGCGGCGGCTTCGCGGCCCGCCCATGCGGTTGATACGAAACAAGAGACTGAATAGAGATTATGGCTCCATACTTGCGTGCCCACCTAAAAGATGCCGATTTCGCAAGCCGCTTTGGCGAGTTGCAATCGATGAAGCGTGAGCAATCGGTAGATGTGAACGCCGCCGTGGCACAGATTATCGACGATGTGCGCGCGCGCGGCGACGCTGCCCTTATCGAGCTGACGGCTCAATTCGACCGCCAGACTTTGCGCCCTGAGAGTTTGCGTATTTCGCAAGCCGAGATAGATGCTGCCTTTGACGCTTGCCCCGAAGCGACGCGCACGGCGCTCGACCTTGCGGCCAGCCGCATTCGCGATTTTCACGCCCGTCAAAAACCCCAAGACGAGAGTTTCACCGATACCGCAGGCGTCGAGCTGGGCCACCGTTGGACGCCCGTCGATGCCGCGGGCCTTTATGTGCCCGGCGGTTTGGCCAATTATCCTTCCTCGGTTTTAATGAATGCCATCCCCGCGCGCGAGGCCGGGGTTCCCCGTGTCGTGATGGTGGTGCCAACGCCCGATGGCAAGGTCAACCCTCTGGTTCTCGTGGCGGCGCGTTTGGCGGGCGTCGATGAAATATATCGTATTGGCGGCGCGCAAGCGATTGCCGCGCTGGCCTATGGCACTGACACGATTGCCCCGGTGCATGTGATTGTGGGGCCGGGCAATGCCTATGTGGCGGCGGCCAAGAAACAAGTATTTGGCCAGGTTGGCATTGATATGATTGCCGGGCCTTCGGAAATTCTCGTGGTCTCTGACACGCAAAATGATCCGGCTTGGATGGCCGCTGACCTGCTCAGCCAAGCCGAGCATGATGAAGTGGCGCAATCGATATTCATCTGCGACGATGCGAATTATGCGGATGCAGTAGAGCAGGCGGTGGAAACCGCGCTGGAAACGCTGCCGCGCGCCGCGATTGCGCGCAAGAGCTGGCAAGATTTCGGGGCGATTTTAGTGGTCGATGATTTGGCCCGCGAGGCGCCCGCCTTAATCAATCAATTGGCGCCAGAGCATTTAGAATTGGCCGTGCAAGACCCCGAAGCCATGGCGGGTGACATTCGCCATGCGGGCGCCATTTTTATGGGACGTTACACGCCAGAGGCGGTCGGCGATTATATCGCTGGCCCCAACCACGTGCTGCCGACGGCGCGCGCGGCGCGCTATGCGTCGGGGCTTTCGGTGCTGAATTTTATGAAGCGCACGTCCTTGGTAAAATGCGATGCGGCATCGCTTTCGGCGATTGGTCCGGCGGCCGTGCAATTGGCCGATGAAGAGGGGCTAGACGCCCATGGGCGGTCTATTTCCATCCGTTTGAATATCGGTCAGGAGAGCTAGCTATGGCCGAAGCGATCGCGCAACCGACTGCGGATAAATCGGCGCGCATGGTGCATATTTCCCTGAACGACCCGGCTTTGGTGGCGCGCAATCCAGATATTGAACACGAGCGTCGGGTGGCGATTTTTGACCTTATCGAGGGCAATCATTTCGCTTTGGTTGAGGGCCCGAAGGGGCCGTATCGGGTTGTGCTTTCGGTGGTTGACCGAGGCATTTTATTTTCGGTTTCCAATAGCGAGAACGAAAGTCTGGCCGAGATTGAATTGGCCATGACGCCGTTTCGGCGCAATATTCGCGATTATTTTATGATTTGCGAAAGCTATTTCGAGGCCATTCGCACGGCGACGCCCGAGCGCATTGAAGAGATTGATCAGGCGCGCCGCGCTTTGCATAATGAGAGTGCCGAATTGTTAAAAAACCGCCTATCGCCGCATGTCGAGGTGGATGACGATACGGCGCGGCGCTTGTTCACGCTCATCAGCGTGTTGAAAATGCGTAGCTAAGATAAAACAGTTGATTTTTGGCCAGTTTCTGGCCATTGTCCCCGAATTACGTCCGCCACTGCCGCCGCCTCTTTCCTTGGCGTGCAACGAGCCGACTTTACGAGTGAGATTTATGGCCAAAGAAGAGCTCCTAGAATTTAATGCAACTGTGGTGGAATTACTGCCCAATGCAACGTTTCGGGTAAAATTAGAAAATGAGCACGAAGTGATTGCTCATACGGCTGGCAAGATGCGCAAAAATCGCATTCGGGTTTTGGCCGGCGACAAGGTTCTAGTGGAAATGACACCTTATGACCTCACCAAAGGACGTATCACCTATCGCTACAAATAAGCGGCTGCTGCTGGCCAGTGCCAGCCCGCGCCGCCTTGATTTGCTGGCGCAAATTGGGCTCGTGCCCGATGAGATTATTCCTGCAGATATTGATGAAACCGAAAAGCCAACCGAGGCCCCGCGGGCTTTGGCGCAAAGATTAGCCATGGAAAAAGCCGAGGCCTTGCGCGCGCAGCTAGATGGGGAGACGCTTATTTTGGCCGCCGATACCGTGGTTAGCGTGGGCCGTCGAATTTTGCCGAAAACCGAAACGCGAGAGCAAGCGCGTGCCTGTTTGGCTCTTTTGGCGGGGCGCGGTCACCGCGTCCATACCGGATTTAGCGTATTGTCGAAACAGCGACAGGTCAGCAAATGTGTGACCAGTCGCGTGCGCTTTAAAAACCTTTCGGCGGGCGAAATAAACGCCTATCTGGCGAGCGACGAATGGCAGGGCAAAGCCGGAGGCTATGCCATTCAGGGGCGCGCCAGCGCCTTTATCAGCCATCTTGTTGGCTCCTACTCGAATATTGTAGGTTTGCCTTTATATGAAGTCAGCGAAGTCTTGCGCGGTGCTGGCTATCCGTTTCAATCAGGAAAAGAGTAGAACATGTCCCATGAAATTTTGATGAGTGTCGAAAATGGTTTATTGCGCGTGGCGCAAATAGAAGACGCTCAGCTCACCAGCCTGCAAGCCGCCCCCATGGGGCAAACCGCGGGCGAGGGCCCTAGCCTCATCGGGCAAATATACCTCGGCCAAGTCGAACGCGTGGTGCCGCGCTTGCAAGCCGCTTTTGTGGATATTGGCATGGAGCGCGCCGGATTTTTAGGCGCCCGCGAAGCCCGCGCCCTATTGCCGGGCAGCGACCGCGAAACCCCGATTGAAGATTGTGTGCAAGATGGCGATACGGTTTTGGTGCAAATTACGCGTCCACCGCATGGCGATAAAGGCGCGCAAATCACCGCCGATGTCACTTTGCCCGGGCGCGCTGTTGTGTTGGCACCGTGCCGCAGTCGCATTGCTGTGTCGCGCCAAATCGAAGACGAGGCCGAACGCACGCGTTTGGCAGATTTAGCGGGTGCTATCCGCGATGGCAAAGAAGGCGATGGGCTGGATGTCGAAGGCATGGACGGCCCCGCAGGTTGGGTTATTCGTACCGCCGCGATTGGTATGCAAGGCGCCGATATGGCCGCCGATATGGCCAGCGTTGCCGCGCAATGGGAAAGCCTTTTGGCGCAGGCTGAGGATTGCGAACCGCCAGCGGTTTTATATCAAGATTTGGGGCCGATCGAAAAAGCGTTGCGCGATCTCGTGCGTGCGCAAACCACGGCTGTGGTGATGGAAGACGCACAAAGCTTGGCCCAGGCCAAAGCTTTCGCCGGTGCCCATATGCCCGCCGCTTTGGCGCTTTTGCAAGCCAGCGATAAAGGCGAGATTTTATTCGACCGCTATGACGTCGCGGGGCAGCTCGCGCAAGCTTTGTCCAATCGGGTCAACTTGGCCTCGGGCGGCTGGCTGATGATTGAGACCACCGAAGCGATGACCACAATTGACGTGAATTCGGGCTCCGATACGGCAGATGCGCGCGGCGTGAACTTGGCGGCGGCGCAAGCGATTGGCGCTCAATTGCGGTTGCGCGCCCTCGGTGGTTTGGTGGCGATTGATTTTATCGATATGAGCGATGCGGCGGATAATGAGGCCGTCTTGGCGGCCTTAGAGGCCAGTTTTGAAGGCGATAAAAATCCGGTGCGCATTGGCCCAATGTCGGAGTTTGGCGTGGTCGAGATGACGCGTCGGCGCGATGTGATGAGTTTGGCCGAAGCCATGCGCCAAAGGTCCCAGAGCCGCCAGAGCGATAGCGAGTAGAGAGCCCTGATGGCCAACTGTCCGATATGCAAAAAATCTGAGACCGTGCAGGCCTATCGTCCCTTTTGCTCGAAACGCTGTGCGGATATCGATTTGCACCGCTGGATGGGCGGCCATTACGCGGTTCCTGCGGTAGAGCCGCCGGATGATTTTGACACGGAAATTGAGCAAGCTTTGGCCGAACAAAGCTCGCCAGACGAGTTTCATTAAAAACTTTCTTTTGCGCGTCCTATAGCTAGACAGGCGCACTCCCTTCACTTATAAACCAAGCATAATCAAGCGTGCCACTATCCTTTTCCAGCGGCTTCGTTTAAGGCCCGGGTAGCTCAGGGGTAGAGCAGTGGACTGAAAATCCTCGTGTCGGTGGTTCAAATCCGCCCCCGGGCACCATTTTTCAAAATTAGAAAAAGCTAGAATACCTGAGCAGAAGGCTTATTCAGTAGCCATCTCGGCCAGAGGCGGCTGGGTTTCTTCTCCACCAAATCCGTCTGAATTCAAGATAGCCTTGGCCACTGGAATATGCGTGTCTGGGCCAGCGGCGGAAGCGGCGAATTGTTGCCGCAGTTTTTCCGCCAGGGCTGGTTTTTCGGCTGCGAGGTTATGGCTTTCGGTCGCGTCTTGGTTGATGTCGTAAAGTTCTAAATCGCCATTTCTGCGCTCGATCAATTTCCACTGGCCGCTGATAAAAGCCGAGCCGTCCAGTCCCACGGTCACGAAATCCGAAGGGGCTATTTTCGTGTCTTTGATGAGCGCCGGCCACATGCTTTTGCCATCGCTCAATTGCCCCGTTTCAGGCGTGCCCGTGGCGGCTTCCATAAGGGTCGACAGCACATCGGTGACCTGCATACGGCCCTCATAATTGGCGCTGGCTAATTTTGACGGCCAATGGATAATCGCAGGAACGCGAATGCCGCCCTCTAAAATAGAGCCTTTGCCGCCCCGCAAGGGGCCATTATCGGCCGCGCCATCGAACATATTGGTGCGCAAAAATTCGACAAACCGAACGGGAATCGGCACGCCGA
>JABJKE010000014.1 GCA_018660505.1 Rhodobiaceae bacterium
CTCAAATGCTTCCGAATAATAGACAATGGATCACCTCCTTTCGATTGTTAAACTTACCCGTAAAACTCTAAGCTGATTTGATTCTGCTGCCAAAAGCTTTATGCTGGCGCGACCCAGAGGAGATGACATGCTGCGCTATCAAATTATTCCCGTGACACCGTTTCAGCAAAACTGCACGGTATTTTGGAACGAAGACACCAAAAAGGGCGGCATTGTCGACCCCGGCGGCGACCTTGCGTTGCTGGATAAATTTATCGATGAGCAGGGCATTGAGGTCGAAAAAATCTTGGTCACCCATGGTCATTTAGACCACGCAGGCGCGGTGGCGCATATGGCGCAAGCCCGCGCCATCCCCATTATTGGCCCGCATAAAGACGATAAGTTTTGGATCGACGGCATGCCAGATGCGGCCGCTCAATATGGTTTTCCCGAAGCTTTGGCTTTCGAGCCCGACCAATGGCTAGAGCATGGCGATAGCGTGGAAGTGGCGGGCGCTATTTTTGATGTGGTGCATTGCCCGGGCCATACGCCAGGCCATGTGGTGTTTGTGCAAAGGCAAGATAAAGTGGCCATGGTTGGCGATGTTATTTTTCAGGGCTCCATCGGACGCACAGATTTTCCTAAAGGCAATCATCAGCAGCTCATCGACAGCATTACCGAGCGGCTTTGGCCCTTGGGTTTGGACATTACCTTTATTCCCGGTCATGGGCCCACGTCGACGTTTGAACACGAAAAGAAAACCAATCCGTTTTGCTCTGACGCGGCGCTAAATTAATGACCGCAAATTGGCGGTTGGATGAACGGCTAGAGCAAGACAGCTTTTGGCTCGGCACGCGCAACGGCATTGAGTTTCGATGGATGAAAGATGCCCGCTATGCTTGGCTGGTGTTAATCCCGCAAGTGGCCGATGCCGAGGAATGGCACGACTTGGCGCAGCCGATGCGAGACGATTTATTTACGCTATCCATGCAGGCCGCACAAAGGCTGAAAAAAGCCACCGGCGCCGATAAAATGAATGTCGCGAACCTTGGCAATAAGGTGCGCCAATTGCACGTCCATGTGGTGGCGCGCCATATTGGCGACGCCGCTTGGCCGGGCCCGGTTTGGGGCGTTGGCCAAGCGCAAGTCCATGACCAGCCCGAGGCGACCCTTCAAGAGATGCGAGATTTATTCGATTTATAGCGGCATATTGGTTTTATGAGTGTTTTAGCAAATAGTTTTCCAAGTCATTTTCGCGCCCTTGTGTTTGGCGCGCGCGGTGGCCTTGGTGCGGCCTTTATGGAGGCTTTGGCGCCGCGTTGCCATGTGCAGGGCGTGGCCCGAAACCCGACGGGCAATATGCTGAAAGGCGATATTTGCGAGGAAGCCAGTCTGGCCGCTTTGGCAGAGCAGTTAAAAGGCGAGCGCTTTCATTTGATTATAAATGCCACGGGCTTGCTGCATGATGCCCGTGCCGATTTGCAACCGGAAAAAGCCCTGAAGCAATTGGACGCCGATAAAATGGCGCGCGTCTTGGCCGTCAACGCGATTGGCCCCGCCATGGTGTTGAAGTATTTTTTACCGTTTTTGGTGCGCGAAGAAAAATCGGTTATGGCGCATCTCTCGGCGCGTGTGGGCTCTATCTCTGACAATCGCATGGGCGGTTGGACCAGCTATCGGGCGGCCAAAGCGGCGCAAAATATGATTGTTAAAAATGCCGCCATCGAGACGGCGCGGCGCGATAAACAGAAGATTATTATTGGGCTGCATCCGGGCACAGTGGAAACAGATTTATCGGCCCCGTTTTGCGGTGGCGTAGAGGCCGCGAAACTTTTCACGCCCGCGCAATCTGTAGCCTATTTGCTGGCGGTTATCGACGCGGCGACGCCGCAAGATAGTGGCCAAGTGTTGGCTTGGGATGGTCGTCCAATCCCGGCTTAATCTGCGTTCAGGCTTGGCCAGATTGGGGCGCAAATACTTGCGCGTCTAACACGCTTTCTATCGCGGTTTGCAAGAGGTCATTGGCCAATTGGGTGGTGGTTTCTGGGTCGCTGGCAATCATCCGCGCCCGAACCGCCAACGCCATGGCCATGGCTTGCAAAACATCGCCGTTGGACATGGTTTCGCGGCGCACGTCGCGGCTTACGGTTTCGAGTATATCGCCAAGCAATTGATGCACGCGCATGGGCGCCTCTGTGGAGGGGTGAAGCGCGAAAGTAATGTCAAATTTTTCAGCCGTATCAGTAATGGCGGTAAACGGAAGCGGGCGGGCCATATGGGTCTCCTATACAATCTCTAGGCGGCGAAAATCAGCTAGCAATTTTTGCCCTTCAAAATCAATATGAACAATATTTACTTTATGCCGACGACACCAAACTTGCACCCCCCAGTCGGTGAAGCCAACGTCCATGGCGGCATAATTTTGCAAGCTCTCGGGCGGGTCTAATTTGGCGACTTCATCGGCACATTTACTGCAAGCCACATAATTGGTGATGCTCAGGGCGAGCGCGTCTTTGGGAAGGGTTGGCTCTTGGCTCATTTGAGAGTCTCCAGAAATTTGGCCGCACTGGTTTTGGCAGCGGCTTTTTTCGCTTCATCCATTTTCTCGAGATTGCGATACACCATGCCCATCCGCGGATTGCTGGACAGCGTATCGGCGTGGCGCATCATGAAATCCCAATATAAATAGTTAAACGGGCAGGCATCGTCGCCATTGGGTTGCTTGACTTGATATCGGCAGTCTTTGCAATAGTCCGACATGCGGTTGATATAAGCGCCCGAAGACACATAGGGTTTTGAGGCCACCAAGCCGCCATCGGCAAATAGCGCCATGCCATGCGTATTGGGCAATTGCACCCATTGATAGGCGTCGGCATAGACTTCCATATACCAACGATTGACCGCCTCTGGCGCCAGGCCAGCCAGCAAAGCGAAATTGCCGGTAATCATCAGCCGCTGAATATGATGCGCATAGGCATGCGTTTGGCTGGCCGTCACGGCCTCGCGCAAACACGCCATATCAGTATCGCCGCTATAGAAGAAATCGGGCAGGGCGCGGTCATGGTCGAAAAAATTCTCTTGCTCATAATCGGGCATTTTAAGCCAATAGATGCCACGGATATATTCGCGCCAGCCCAAGATTTGCCGAATGAAGCCCTCAACCGCATTGAGCGGGGCCTGCCCGCTTTCGAGCCGTGCCTCGGCGGCGCGACAGACATCCAGCGGGTCGAGCAGGCCAAGGTTCAAACTGGTCGCAATCAAAGCGTGATACATAAATGTCTCGCCAGACTTCATGGCGTCTTGGTAGTCGCCAAACTGGGGCAGGCAATGGTCGAGAAAATCATCGAATTGCGCTTCGGCTTGTTGCGCCGTCACGGGCCAGCCGAAACCCTCGAGCGTGCCAAAATGAGCGGTCTCGCCGCTGCCGAAATGCTCGGTGACCAGCGCCATAACGTCTCTGGTAAGGGCATCGGGCGGGGTGCTGAGGCGAGCGGGCAAAACATGTCCCTTGGGTAATTTCTTGCGGTTTTCCGCGTCATAATTCCATTGCCCGCCAAGCGGTTCTTTGTCGTCCATCAGCAGGCCGGTTTTGCGGCGCATCTCGCGATAGAAAAACTCCATCCGCAGTTGTTTTTTGCCACTTGCCCAAGTTTGAAATTCGTCGTGGCTGGCGATAAACCGTGTGTCGGGCAAGATATGCACCGGAAGGTTAAATTGGGTCGCCCAATCAGCGAATTGGCTGGCCAAGCGATACTCGCCGGGTTCGGTAACGAACAGGCGTTGATAGCTGCCGCTGGCTAATTTTTGCGCCACCACGTCGGTAAAACTTTTCAGCTCTGGCGTTTCGCCGTAAGCGATATAGGTGACCTCGCGGCCTTGCTGGCGCAAGCTTTCGGCAAAATGGCGCATCGCCGAAAATACCAACACCAGTTTTTGCTGATGGTGCGCCACATAGGTGGCTTCGTCATAAAGCTCGGCCATCACCACATGGGCATCGGGCGCGGCTTGGAGGCTGGATAGATGGGGCGATAATTGATCCCCCAGCACGAGAATTAAATCGGTCATGCTTGGGCCTCTTTTTGGGTGCGGCATTTATGCGAGCAATATTTTACCGCGTCCCAATCTCGGGCCCATTTCTTTCGCCACGCAAAAGGGCGCTGGCAGGTCAGACATTGCTTTTGCGGTAGCTCAGATTTTTTACGCATTTTCATCGGTTACTTAAACTTCCTGTTACCTCCTCCCTAAAATGGGGCCGCGTGGGGCTCAGGTCAAGCGGGCGTGCAGAACAGCCAAAAGAGGCACGATTGGCTGCCGTGGGTTGTTGACAAAATGCCAACGGATGGCCATTTTGTGGCCTTGGGAGACGACTATCATGGCCTATCGCGCAACACGACTTATTTCCTCACTGATTTTATCGAACCGAGTGCAATCGGCACGCCGATCCCTGAAGGCCATGTCGCGGCGCATGGGTGGGGCGAAAGCCGAGTTGCTGTATTTCCATCAGCCAGATGACCCCTATAGCCATTTGGCGGCGCAAGTTTTAAGCGACTTGCGAGCGCGCTATGATATTGACCTGCAAATTAAACTGGTCGACCCGCCGCTCGAGGATGTGGCGCCCGAGCGCGAGGCTTTGCAAAATTATGGCCGCCGCGATGCCGCCAGCATTGCGCCTTATCATGAGCTGAGTTTTACCGATATCGGCCGCCAGCCCTCGGCTAGCAGTTATCAATCGGCGCGCCGTGCCTTGGCGGCGTCTAGCAATTTGGCCCATGCGGCGATAGAAATCGGCAAGGCGTTTTGGGCAGATGACACGACTGCGCTGGATCGTATGGCGATGGTGTCGGAAGAAAAAACCGAGCAGGTTTTTCAAGAGGGCACCAAGCTTCGCGACAGTCTTTCGCATTATCTTGGCGCGATGTTTTATTTTGAAGGCGAATGGTATTGGGGTCTCGACCGTTTGCCCTATTTAGAAGAGCGGATGAAAAACGCCGGCCTTCGCTTAAGCGGGTGCCGTCAGGTTAGCCAGTTTCAAACCCGCCCTGAGTTTATGAGCAAGCCAAGCAATGGCAAACGCTTAACGGTGGAGTTTTATCCCTCGGCCCGCAGCCCCTATACGGCCATCTCCATGGCTGAAACGTTAGACCTGCCCAATCATTATCCGGTCAACCTAGAGGTGCGCCCTGTCTTGCCGATGGTGATGCGCAATCTGCCTGTGCCCAAACGCAAAGGGTTTTATATTTTGCGCGACACGAAACGCGAAGCCGACCGGATTGGGGTGCCCTTTGGTAAAATCGCCGACCCCGTTGGCGAGCCTGTAAAGCGCGTCTATTCGCTGTTCTCTTGGGCCGATGAGCAAAACAAGGGCGGCGATTTACTGCACGCCTTTACCGACCTTGCTTGGGCGCACGGGGTGGACACGGGCAGCGACGATGGCATGCGCCAAGTGTGCGAGCGCGCGGCCCTCGATTGGAACGAGGCGCAAAAAATTATCGACAATAAAGATTGGGAAGTCTGGGCCGAAGAAAATCGGCTGCGCATGATGGCGTCTGATTTATGGGGCGTGCCAAGCTATCGCTTGCTCGATGAGATGGGCAAAGAGCTCTATGCCGGCTGGGGGCGCGACCGGATTTGGTTGCTGGTCTGCGAAATTCAAAAAGCGCTCGAAAGCTAAAGAGGAGGGGTGCAAAGACCAGGTATCTGGCCTTTGCACAAATTAGCCGGAACGGGAGGGACCATGACAGGAAGCTCCGCCTAATTTCAACGACATGAAACGCCGACACATTGCATGACACTTGTCTCGTCATGTCGAAACGAACCTCTAACGCAATGCTGATATGAACCTAGAAAAACCACGCCACACAGAACAAAGCTTTTCTCGCGGGCGCAGAGTGTATAAATTAAACCTGTTTTAATTTGGCAACAGCACAGGCCACACAAGTTCGTATGCAGATCGATAATTTTTCTTATGCGTCCACCGCACATGCCTGGCCTCGTCAGATGCTTATTCGAGCCATTGAATGGGTCAGTGGACAGCCAAAGTTAAAACGCATTTATCACGATTATCAGGCGCAAAACCTGCCGCTGAGCCAGTTTTGGAACGAGGTCATCCCGCGCCTTCAGCTCGACCTGCAGGTGCATGACGTGGGGGCGCCCATACCAGCAAAAGGGCCTTTGGTGATTGTGGCCAATCATCCCTATGGGGTTTTGGATGGGCTGGCGATTTGCTGGCTGGTTTCGCAAATCCGCCCTGATTTTAAAATTCTCATCAATAATGTTTTGTGCCGTGCGCCCGAGATTGCGGCTTGCGCTTTGCCCGTCGATTTTGACGAAACGCCAGAAGCTTTGCAGACCAATTTGGCGTCTCGCCGCCTAGCCCTTGAGCTTTTGAAGGTGGGCGGCGTGGTGATTATTTTCCCATCGGGCACGATTTCCACAACGCCGAAATTATTTGCCCGAAAAGCGACGGAGATAGACTGGGCGCCGCTGGTTGGTCAGCTCATTCGAAAAACCGAAGCGCAGGTCGTGCCGGTGCATTTTGAGGGGCAAAACTCGGCGCTGTTTCAAATCGCCAGTCATATGAGCTATAGTTTGCGCGTCGCGCTTATTTTTCATGAGGTGCGCCGCCGCATGGGCACTAAGCTGGCCATGGTGGTTGGCGCGCCTTTGTCTTTTGCCGAATTGCAGGCGCATTTGCCGCCTCAGCGCTTGGCGCGCCACTTACAAACCCATGTTGAAAATCTGCGGCAATATTTGCCGGAAAAATGAACGATTCCGTTTGACCCAAGGCTAAAATCTGCTTTCATAGCGGTTGGATTTTACAGGGAGTGAAACAATGGAAAATTGTCTTAAATTTTATATCGACGGCGCTTGGGTAGAGCCAAGTGATCCAAAACCATTTGACGTGATCAATCCGGCAAATGAGCAAGTTATTGGCCAGATTATGATGGGCAATAAAGACGACGTGAACAAAGCGGTAGCCGCTGCCAAGTGCGCTTTCCCAAGCTTTTCGCAAACCAGCGTGCAAGAGCGCCTCGAGCTTCTCGACGCGATTATTGCCGCCTATGGCGCGCGTATGGATGAAGTCGCGGAAACCATTTCGGCTGAAATGGGGGCGCCCATGTGGCTTTCCAAAGCGGCACAAGCGGCGATGGGCATTGCTCATTTGACGACCGTGCGCGGCATTCTTGAAACCTATGCGTTTGAGAAACAGCAAGGCAACACGATGATTCGCAAAGAGCCGGTTGGCGTTTGCGGTCTCATTACGCCATGGAATTGGCCGATTAACCAAATCGCTTGCAAAGTGGCACCCGCCATTGCGGCGGGGTGCACGATGGTTTTGAAACCATCTGAAGTCGCGCCTTTAAACGCCGCTCTTTGGGCTGAAATTCTCGACGATGCAGGCGTGCCTGCGGGCGTGTTCAATTTGGTCAATGGCGATGGCATTGAGGTGGGCGAAGTTATGTCGCATCACCCAGATATCGACATGATGTCCTTCACGGGCTCGACGCGGGCTGGCGTGGCGGTGGCCAAAGCCTCGGCCGATACGGTGAAACGTGTGGCACAAGAATTGGGCGGCAAGTCGGCCAATATTATTCTCGATGATGCCGATTTCAACAAAGCGGTCGCGCAAGGCGTGCAAAGCTGCTTTATGAATTCGGGCCAGTCTTGCAATGCGCCAACCCGTATGTTGGTGCCTGCGGCGCGCCACGATGAAGTGGTGGAAATTGCCAAAGCGGCAGCCGAGCAAGTGAAAGTTGGCGACCCCAATGGCGAAGATACAACCATCGGTCCGGTGGTCAGCGAAATGCAGTTTGAGAAAATTCAAACGCTTATCGAAACCGCCATTAATGAGGGCACAGAATTGGTGACAGGCGGTCTGGGCAAGCCCGATGGTCTGAACGCTGGCTATTATGTTAAGCCGACGATTTTCGCCAATGTGACCAATGATATGACCATTGCGCGCGAAGAAGTGTTTGGCCCGGTTCTGTCTATTCTGAAATATGAGACAGAAGAAGAAGCCATCGCGATTGCCAATGACACGGTCTATGGCCTGTCGGGTTATGTGCAGTCTGGCGACATTAAACATGCAGCCGATGTGGCCTCTAAAATGCGCACCGGTAACGTGCATTTGAACGGCGCTGGCGCTGATTTGGCCGCGCCATTTGGCGGCTACAAACAGTCTGGCAATGGCCGCGAATGGGGCGAGCATGGGTTTGAGGACTTCCTCGAAACCAAAGCGGTTCTCGGTTACGCAGCTGAGTAATTTTGGGGCTGGCAAGGAAACTTGCCAGCCTTTTTTTATCTTTTTGACGTCCAAACGTGGAAGGAACGCAACCTATGTTGTCCAATAGTTACCCTATGTTGCAGTTTAATCTTGGCGAAGACATCGACATGATGCGCGATAGCATTCGTAAATTTGTCGATGAGAAAATTATGCCGCGCGCCGATGAGATTGACCGCACGGATACGTTTCCTCGCGATTTATGGCAGCCTTTGGGCGAGCTGGGGTTGCATGGGCTGACCGTATCGGAAGCCTATGGCGGCGTGGCTTTGGGCTATACGGCGCAAGCGATTGCGGTAGAAGAAATCTCGCGCGCCTCGGCCTCTGTTGGTCTGTCTTATGGCGCGCATTCAAATTTATGCATCAATCAGATTTATCGTTGGGGCAATGACGCGCAGAAGCAAAAATATCTGCCTAAATTAGTCTCTGGCGAACATTTGGGCGCTTTGGCTATGTCCGAGCCCGGCGCGGGGTCGGATGTCGTTTCGATGAAATTAAAGGCCGAGAAAAAAGGCGACAAATATATCCTCAATGGCTCCAAGTTTTGGATTACCAATGGCCCTTCGGCCGATGTTTTGGTGGTCTATGCGAAAACCGAACCCGAAGCGGCCTCGCGCGGCATTACGGCGTTTCTCGTCGAGAAAGATTACAAAGGCTTTAGCTGCGCCCAAAAACTCGACAAGCTGGGCCATCGCGGTTCCGAAACTGGCGAGCTGGTGTTTGAAGATTGCGAAGTGCCAGAGGAAAACATCATGGGCCCGAAAAACGGCGGCGTCGAGGTGTTGATGAGCGGGCTGGATTATGAGCGCGCTGTCTTGGCCGCTTGGCCGCTGGGCATTATGCAGGCCTGTTTGGACACGGTGCTGCCCTATGTGCATCAGCGCGAGCAATTCGGTCAATCCATCGGCACGTTTCAATTGGTGCAAGGCAAATTGGCAGACATGTATACGAAATTAAGCGCCTCGCGCGCCTATGTTTACGCGGTAACGCAAGCTTGCGACCGCGGCGAAACCACGCGCAAAGATGCCGCGGCAGCCATTTTATTTGCCGCCGAGAACGCCACACAATGCGCCCTCGATGCCATTCAACTGATGGGCGGCAATGGCTATGTGAACGACAATCCCGTGGGGCGCTATTTGCGCGATGCGAAATTAGCGGAGATTGGGGCTGGCACTTCGGAAATTCGCCGCATGTTAATCGGCCGCGAGTTATTTTCCGAGACCAGCTAGGCCGCTTTGCGGCGGCCTTTACGGATTTGTTCGAGAAGGCTCAAGCTAATGGCGACGGGAATCAGGCCCACAAGAATAATCATTAAGGCGGGCAGTGCAGCGTCCTCCATTTGGCCGACGGAGGCGTAAGTGTAGACGTGGGTGGCCAAAGTCTCGAAATCAAACGGCCGTAGAATTAACGTCGCGGGTAATTCTTTCATCACATCGACAAAAACCAAAATCGCGGCGGTCAGCAAGGGCGCCCGTAAAAGCGGCAAATGCACCCGCCATAACAGGGCTGATTTCGTGGCGCCCAAACCGCGTGCGGCCATATCGAGGCCCGGCGAGATGCGTCCAAAACCAGCCTCGAGCGTGCCGTAGGAGAGCGATAGAAACCGTACGGCATAAGCAAACACCAGCGCCACCGACGTGCCGCCGAGCGTTATCCAGCCAAGGCTTGCATCCGCCAAACGGGCAAACACCAGCATGACGCCGATGGCCAGCACGGTTCCCGGCACGGCATAGCCCAAGGCAGCGATTTGGCCCAACCGTTGAATCTCTCGGCGTTGTTTGGGCGTGCGGCCGCTGCGCGCTGCATAAGTAAGGCCGAGCCCAAGCAGGCAGGTAAGACCCGCGGCAAGCATGGCCAAAGAGAATGAACGCCCCGCCGAGGCCAAGACGCCGTCCGCCGTGGCGCCAATCAGCGCATAATCGATCAACAGCCCCGTCGGAATGATAAAGCCCAGCGTCACCGGCAGCAGACAAGCGAGACACAAAGCCAGACGCGCTGCGCGGCTGGTTTGAAAATCTGGCAGGCTGCGGTGGCGGCCATTGCGGATGTGGTGTTCTGCGTGGCCGCGTTGGCTGCGTTCCAGAACCAATAAAAGCGCCATGAAGCCCAAAAGGGTAAGCGCGATTTGCGCCGCGCCGGCGAGATTGCCGCGCACCACCCAAGTATCGTAAACCCCCATGGTCAGCGTCGTGACGCCGAGAAATTCAACGGCGCCGATATCGTTTAAACATTCCATCATCGCCAGAGCCACGCCAACGATGATGGCAGGGCGGGCCATCGGCAAGCCAATGCGGGTAAAACATTGCAGGGGCCCAAGGCCAAGCGCGCGTCCCGCTTCGATTAGCACCGCCGATTGCTGCACAAAGGCCGCGCGCGCCGATAGATAGACATAAGGGTAGAGCACCAAGCTCAGTAAAATAATCGCGCCTGGCAAAGATCGGAAATCGGGATAGGCGGTCTCAGGCAGCAGGCTGTGCCAAATTTGGTAAAGCGGCCCCGCGTGGTCGAGCACCTCGGCATAACTATAGGCCATCAGATAGGTCGGTATGGCCAGCGGCAGCAGCAGCGCCCAGCTTAAGGTGCGGCGCAGCGGAAACCGATAGAAGGCCACCGCCCAAGCGCTGCCCGTTCCGATGACGCCAGTCACCGTCGCGACGCCAGCCATCAGCAAGGCCGTGGTGACAATTTGGCCCGGCAAAACAGAAGCCCATAAATGACCCCAAATCGGAGCCTGAGCCGGTGCCGGTGCCAAGGCAATCCACACAAGTGCCAGCAGCGGCAATATCGGCAAGGCGACAGCCGCCAGCGTCAGCGCGCGCCAGACATCCAAACGCCAAACTGGCTTAAAAGAAGACAAAGAGGTGGATTGGCTCATCGGAGGGCGCGTGGGCTATAGTTGCGAGTAAGTCTCATCCGCAGACCTTAGCCTAGCGGCCAGAGCATGAAAAGCCTTAGTTCGAGTTAGGGGTTCTAGTTAGGAGCGGCAAGCGGCCGCAGCGGCCATGAGCTCGCGGGCGATTTCCTCGGCTTCGTCGGCCAGAAAATCCATCGGAATTTCTTGCGTTTCGGTGGTGATGAAAATCCGCACCATTTTCTGGTCGGTGGCTCCGATGGAAAGTTCGGCTGAAACGTCGGAAGGTGTATTAATGCCCATGGAGCGGCTCCTGTTTGATAATTCCGCCCTAGGTTTAGCGGTTTCCAGGGTGTTTTGGAAGGGGCTGGCGGGGCGTGGCGAGACAAAATCTTACAATTGGCTGCATCATGGCTTGAACTTTATCTAAAAGCCGACTATTTTCGCCTCACCTGAGCTGCTTCGGTGGCTTTGGAAACCTCGGTGCAGCCTTAGCTCAGTTGGTTAGAGCGCTAGATTGTGGATCTAGAGGTCCTCCGTTCAATCCGGAGAGGCTGTACCATTTTCCTTTATCCCCCATTTCACGAAACGCTCACTTAGGCGTCACAAAACTGTGATGTTGGCTGGCTAGTTTCAAAAAGTCGAAGCAGTCCCATGCGCTCGTGCTAGTTTAAGGGAAGATGTGATTTCCCTAAGCCAGCTAGATTGGCAATGGGGCTTTTAGAGTTGGCATGCGCAAAGGGTTTATTCCGCGCCTGCCCATTGGTAAAACAGGAGTATATTGTGCAAAAATCTATCCTTTGGGCCGCAGCCGCTGGCCTTTCTCTTTCCCCCGCCGTTGCCGAACCTTTTTCTTTTAGCGTCGGTGGCTATTTCAATTCGGTCCTCTATAGCGTCGATGCCGATACCGGCTATGACGATGGGTCGAAAGCCTCTGCGGCCAAAGCCTTCAAAGACATCTCGTTTCAAGAAGATGCCGAAATTATTTTTAAAGCCAAAGGCAAAACCAATAATGGCTTGACCGTTGGCATGCAAATTCAGCTGGAAGGCGCGACAGAGAGCGATCAAATCGACGAGCATTATATTTATGTGTCGGGCGATTTTGGCAAATTAGAAGTCGGGGCGGAAAACTCTGGCGCCGATAAATTGCAAATTCAAGCGCCGCGCTTTGCCGGTTGGAAAACCTATGACAATAATTTTGGCACTTGGAGCTCCGTGGCAAAATACGAAAAGCCGAAACATGATAATTATTCCGCCGATGCCAATAAGCTGACCTATTACTCGCCCAAGATTAGCGGCTTGCAGGCAGCGGTTTCCATCACGCCAAGCTCGGAGAATAAAAATGGTGCCGGCACGGACGCGCTTTTGGCAGAGCTGGAAGGCGCGAAAACCCACGAGGATATTACCTCTTTGGGCGTGCGCTATACGGGCAAATTCGGCGGCGTTCGGGTTAAAGCCTCGGTGACCACCGAACAAGGCGACTATATTAAAGACGGCGAGAACAAAGGCGAAATGGAAGAAACCGCTTATGGTGTAAGCCTATCGTCGGGTCGGTTTACGCTGGGGGGCACGCATTTCATCTCCGACGAAGCCTCCGCCGGCGGCAATGATTGGGAAATCACCCATCTGGGCCTGGCCTATAAATGGTCGAAAGCCACCACTTTGGGCTTCGCGGTGCATACGCAAAAAGATACGCAGACCAATAGCGATGCGGATATGGATACCGATGTCACAATTATCGGCGGCTCGACCAAATTGGGCTCTGGCGTCAAGCTGACCTATACGCATGAGAGCGTGGAAAGCAGTGGCGCTCTGGCGAAAGACGCTAGTTTTACCGGCGTGGGCCTCTTGCTGAAGTTTTAATCTCCGCGCAAAATAATGAAGGCGGGGCTGCGGCTCCGCCTTTTTCGTTTCTATTGTTATTTGACTGTTCGCCTCAGGGGCGTATTACTAGGGCAAGGGTTTTCGAGTGAACTCGAGCGTTGGCCCTCACGCGTTCCTGCTACGAGTTGCGGCAGGCTGTATCCAAAAATAAGAATAAGGATATGGACAATGATAAGATATTTGAAAACGCCACGTCGCGGTTTTGCGCTGCTGGCTCTGCTAGGCGCCAGTTTACCGGCCATGGCTCAAGATAAGCCGACTATCGATTTGACGCTGGACGGCTATTTCACCCAATCGGTAAATCTGGTGGATGTGGACACAAAAGGCGGCGCGAGCTTTGAAGATGAGGTTCTGGCGCAAGAGGGCGAAATTCATTTTAAAGCGAAAACCATTTTGCCCAGCGGCACAGAAATTGGCGTGCGCGTTGAACTCGAGGCCGAAGGGGCGACCGATGATTTAATCGATGAGCATTATCTCTACCTAAAGGGCGATTGGGGCAAGGTGATTTTGGGCGCCGAGAATGGCGTTGGCCATCTCATGCAAGTGCGTGCGCCGCGCTTTGTGCCGGGTCTTAAGATGTTTGATAATTCAGTTACCGAAGAGATTATCGAAGATGCTTATGACCTGCAATTGGGCTCAGATGTGATTGAAGATGCGCATATGTCGACCAAGCTCGAGCATATTTCGGGTGATGCGAATAAATTTTCCTATCTCACCCCGAAAGTAGGCGGCTTGCAGGTTGGCGTCTCTTTCACGCCGAATAACCGCGACCGAAACGGGGGAGAAAACAATGTTGCGACGAGCTACCCCGGGGACGGCTCTCACAGGCTGCAAGAAGATATCATCGAAATGGCCTTCCGGTTTACCGGTTCGTATCGTGGCTTTGGCTATCGATTGAGCCATTCAAATGTGAGCAGCGACACGCTTTTGGGCACTCTCGACCCGGAAAGCAACAGCACAGGCTTACAGGTATATTGGGACGATTGGGTATTTGGCGCCAATCTGTCTGAATATGAGAATTTGCAGGCTTTGCCAGATGATAAATATAGCGGCAGCGCCAATATTGAGACGTTGAATTATGCTTTGAAATATAAACAAGGCGACCGCTATTGGGGGATTGGCTTCACGCAAAGCGAAGAGAGCACTGTTGCCTCCTCTGGGGACCGCACCGATTATGAAGAGATTATGATTGGCGGCGGCAGGAAGCTCATGAAGGGCGTGGAATTTGGCTATTACTATCAAATGACCGAAGCCGAGCTCACCACAGCCAATGCAAAAAATACGGCCGAGACGGAAACTCTTGGCCTTACTTTAGCCTTGGCTTTTTAACTGTGTGAAAATACGGCGCTGCTTCTTGGATAAGAGGCAGCGCCGTTATTTTAGCTGTCGCTATTGGCGGCCAAGTCTTCGCGCAGGGTTCTGGCGGCCCAAAGGTAATGGGCGGAGCCCCAAAGATTGACCACCACCACGCTAACCAAGGCATAGCGCAGGCCGTCGACGCCATAGATTGGCAAGAAATAATCGGACAGAATACCGACCAATTGCGGGCCAAAGCCGAGGCCGATGATATTAATGCAGAACAATAATAAAGCGGCCCCCAGTGCGCGGCTTGGGCCGGGCAATAGGCTTTGCGTCATAGCGAAGCTGACCGACAGATAAAAGCCGCCAAAAAACGCCGTGATGGTGAACAGCCCAATGGCCAGTTTCAAATCTGTGGCGAGATAGAAAGCGACCGCGATGGGCAAAATAAACAGTTTCACGCCCGCCGTCAGCCAAGCGTAATAGCGCTTATCTTTCTTGCCCAGATAATCGGCCAGCAAGCCGCCCGAATAGGTGCCTATGCCGCCGACGATGCCGCCGATGAGCGCCAAGAGGGTTCCGGTTTCTCCCGACGAGAGGCCATGGATGCGGCGGAAGAAAACGCCGTTCCAATATAAAGCGCCATAGCCGACAAACACCACCAAGGTGCAGCCAATCACAATGTGGCGCAGGCTGGGTATCGACATCATCAGTTTAAACGTGTCCCAAACTTCCGAGAAAATATTCAGTTTTAGGGGTTTTACCGGTTGGCTACGGGCTGGTTCTTTAACCGTGAAAAACATCAAGAGGCCCAAAATAACGCCCGGGACGCCGACCACGAAAAACGCCATGCGCCAGCCATACCATTGGTCAATCCAGCCGCCGACCAGAAACCCGATGAGCACGCCAACATTAATGCCGGTCGCGTAAATGCCCATGGCGGTGGCCCGGCTTTCGGGTGGGAAGAGGTCTGAAATCATCGAATGGCTGGGCGGGCTGGAGCCCGCTTCGCCAATGCCCACACCAATGCGCGCCAGTGCCAGCTGCAGATAATTGGCCGCCATGCCGCTCAGCGCGGTCATCGCCGACCAGATAATCACCGATACGGCGATAATATTGCGCCGCGAATATCGGTCGGCCAAAATGGCGATGGGAATGCCGAGCGTGGCATAGAAAAGTGCAAAAGACAGGCCGATGAGAAACCCTAATTGGGTATCGCTGAGCATCAGCTCCAGCTTAATACTCTCGGCCAATATGGAGACAATTTGGCGGTCAACATGGCTGGAAGCATAAATCAGCACCAGCATGAACAGCGTATAATTGCGAACAGACTTGGGTACAGGGGCCGCTTGCCCAGATGTTGTTGAGGTCATAATGTCTCTCCCTTTAGACCCGAAGCCTAAACGGGAAAAGGCAATTTGGCGAGGGAAACTATGGATGGCTTAGAAAAAATAAGCCAATCGCAAGCGGATGAAATCTTCGTCGGCATTGGCCTTTGCAAAAGCGTCGTCGTCGCCGACTTTGTCTTGAAAGCGGGCTTCGAGGGTTACTTTATAGCTTTGCCCTAAGCGGCGTTCGGCTTCCACAGATATGGCGGTTGAGCGGGTGTCGATATCGATGAGGCCACCGAGTAAAACGGCGGTCGATTGCGTGTCATTGGCGGTCCAGCGAAAGCCAATGCCAATGTCATTGTCAAACGGGTGCGGCGCTTTTTCTTCGCGGTCATCCCACATATGTTCGGTTACCAGCCCGACGTCTGTGCTGCTGTTGAAAAGATTATAAAAGGTATATTCAAAGCCCCAAGTGGCGCGCGTATAGTCCACTTCGTCGAACGCCGAGTTGAGTGTCGGCACGGGGCCGGCGAAACGGTTTTGCTTGCCTTGTGCGGCCTCTAGCTTCCACAACCAAGAGCCGAGCGTGGCTTGCACGTCGAGCCCAATCTGCGTTTGATAGGCGTAATAGGCTTGTAATTTGGGCAGATTATTGGCCGCCGAAAACACCCCTGTGGCGAGCAATTGCGCGTCACGCGAGGTGCCTTTAAAGCCCGACAGGCCGACATCAAACGGGCCGATATTATGTTGATAGCGCAGCGCATAATCTTCTGTGCGGCGGGCCTCGCGGCTTTCGAACAGACTGGTATTATCGTCGACCACAAAACCCAAATTGGGACGCCCCGTTACCGGATCATTATATTGGCGGATGCGGAAAAACGGCAAAACATAGCCCGTTAACGTGCCAAAGCGCGCGCTATAGGCAAGCTTTACCATCGGTTGGCCAAGCTTGGCCTCGCCATCGACGCTTTCGACATTGTCGGTCTGATTGATGATATCCACCAAGTGGAGAAACTCAGTGACCCCCCAAAACTCTTTATCGGCGCCAATGGTCAGCTCAAATGGCCCGCGCAAATAAC
>JABJKE010000012.1 GCA_018660505.1 Rhodobiaceae bacterium
GGCCCCGCCACGAATGGCCAGATGAAACGGCACGGGCATGGCGCAGAATAAATCGGCCCCGTCGCGTTGCAAAAACGCATGCGGGCGAAGATTGACAAATACATAAAGGTCACCATTGGTCGCCCCTTGCGGGCCCGCATTGCCTTCGCCAGACAGGCGAATTCTTGTGCCATCTTCTACGCCAGCGGGAATGGAGACAGATAGATTGCGGGCTTCGGAAACTTGTCCGCGGCCGCTGCAATCGCGGCACGGGTCGCTAATCGTTTGGCCCGCGCCATTACATTGATGGCAGGTGCGCTCCACCATAAAGAAGCCTTGCTGGGCGCGCACTTTGCCGTGTCCCTGACAAACAGAGCAGGTGGTGGGCTTGCTGCCCGCCTTGGCGCCAGAGCCTGCGCAAGTGCCGCAAGCGGCGGCGCGATTGAGTTTCAGCTGGCGCTCGGTGCCGTCAAAAGCTTCTTGCAGGGTTATCTCTACTTCGGCGCGTAAATCATCGCCGCGGCGGGCTTGCTGGCGTCTGCCACCCCGTCCGCCACCGCGTCCGCCACCAAAAAACTCTTCGAAAATATCGCCCATGCCGCCGAAGTCATTGCCGAAACCACCGCCAAAACCGCCCCCTTGACCGCCTCGGCCGCCGCCGTTTTCAAAAGCAGCATGGCCGTATTGGTCATAGGCGGCGCGGTTTTGGTCGTCTTTCAAGACTTCATAGGCTTCGGAAACGTCTTTGAACTTCTGCTCGGCTACCGCATCGCCCGGATTGAGATCCGGGTGATATTGTTTGGCCATTTTGCGATAGGCAGATTTCAACTTAGCCGCATCGGCCGAACGGTCGACGCCCAATAGCTCGTAATAGTCGGCCTTGGCCATAACAGGCCTCCTCTTTTACCGGGCTCTCTTCAAGGCGCTTCTCACGAAAGGTGAAAAAGCCAGAACCTTAAGACGCTTTTTGGTCGCCGTCCTCATCGCCTTTTGGCTCTGTGACGTCTTCAAAATCAGCATCCACCACTTTGGCACCATCTTCATTGGCGTCTTGGGCGGCCGCGGCTTCGCTCTCTGCCTGTTGGGCTTTATAAACAGCTTCGCCGATTTTCATGGCCGCTTCGCTCAGCGCCTGCGCTTTTTCGCTAATTGCGTCGTGATCGTCGCCTTCTAGGGCTTCTTTCAAATCGGCAATCGCGGCTTCCGTGGCTTCTTTGTCGCCCGCTTCGATGAGACTGTCGTTTTCAACAATCGACCTCTCGGTGGCATGAATAAGCCCTTCGGCATTATTGCGCGCCTCGACCTGTTCGCGGCGGTCTTTATCTGCCGCGGCATTGGCTTCGGCATCTTTCACCATTTGCTCGATGTCGTCATCCGACAGGCCGCCCGAAGCTTCGATGCGAATATTCTGCTCTTTGCCCGTGGCTTTATCGGCCGCCGAGACATTGACCAAACCATTGGCATCAATATCAAAAGTCACTTCGATTTGCGGCACGCCGCGCGGTGACGGCGGAATGCCCTCGAGGTTAAATTGGCCCAGCGCCTTATTATCGGCGGCCATCTCGCGCTCGCCTTGGTAAACCGCAATGGTCACAGCCGATTGATTGTCATCGGCGGTGGAGAACACTTGGCTCTTTTTGGTTGGGATGGTGGTATTGCGGTCGATAAGACGGGTGAACACGCCGCCCAAGGTTTCAATACCGAGCGACAGCGGCGTTACGTCCAGCAGTAGCACGTCTTTCACGTCGCCTTGCAAGACACCGGCTTGAATGGTGGCGCCCATGGCCACCACTTCATCTGGATTGACGCTCATATTGGGTTCTTTGCCGAACACATCTTTTACGAAATCGCGAATGCGTGGCATGCGAGTTTGTCCGCCGACGAGAACCACTTCGTCGATATCGCTGATTTTAATGCCAGCGTCTTTAATGGCTGCCTCGCAAGGGCCACGGGTGCGCTGCACCAAGGAATCGACGAGCGATTCAAAAGCGGCGCGCGTAAGCTTTAGGTTCAAATGTTTCGGGCCCGACGCATCGGCCGTGATGAACGGCAAGTTGACCTCGGTTTGCGCCGAAGCGGAAAGCTCAATTTTCGCTTTTTCAGCGGCTTCTTTCAGGCGCTGAAGGGCTAATTTATCGCCGCGCAAATCAATGCCATTTTCTTTATGGAACTCATCGGCCAAATGCTCCACCAGGGCCATGTCGAAATCTTCGCCGCCCAAGAAGGTGTCGCCATTGGTTGATTTCACTTCGAAAACACCATCGCCGATTTCCAAAATCGAGACGTCAAATGTACCGCCGCCAAGGTCATAGACGGCGATGGTTTGGCCATCGTTTTTGTCCAATCCATAGGCCAGCGCGGCTGCGGTTGGCTCGTTGATAATGCGCAAGACTTCAAGGCCCGCAATTTTGCCGGCATCTTTGGTGGCTTGGCGCTGGGCGTCGTTAAAATAAGCGGGAACGGTAATCACCGCCTGGTCGACGCTTTCGCCGAGATAGCCTTCTGCGGTCTCTTTCATTTTCTGCAAAATAAAAGCCGAGACTTGCGAGGGCGAATAAGTGTCGTCCGCGGCTTCCACCCAAGCATCGCCGCCATCGGAAGCGACGATTTTATAAGGCACCATATCGATGTCTTTTTTGGTGGCTGGATCGCTAAACCGACGGCCAATCAGGCGTTTAATCGCGAATAATGTGTTGATCGGATTGGTGACCGCTTGGCGCTTGGCGGGCTGACCGGTCAGGCGTTCGCCCTCTTCGGTAAAGGCCACGACAGAAGGGGTCGTGCGCGCGCCTTCGGCGTTTTCAATCACTCGCGGCGTGCTACCATCCATAACGGCAACACATGAGTTGGTGGTTCCCAAATCAATACCAATTACTTTGCCCATAATAAGCCTCGTTGTTTATGCCCGCCAGCGGCGGTTCTGTTTCATCTGGAGTTTATATAGGTAGCCAGCGGGCGGGCTACAAGGCCTCATCTTGATTTAGAGGCGATAGAGCCGGTTTTTTGCACGACCCGCTAAGAATAGGGGTGCAGCTGACTGTCTATATAAGGGTTAATCTTTCGCGATACCGACTTTGGCCGGGCGCAACAGGCGCTCTTCCATTTGATAGCCGGTCTCAATGACATCGATAATCGTCCCTGCGTCTTGCCCTGTGCCGGGCGCCTCGAATAGCGCTTCGTGCAGGTTGGGGTCAAATTTTTCGCCCATGGGCGAGAGAACTTTCACTTTATGGCGGCCAAGCGCGGCCAATAAATCGCGCTCCGTGGCGGCAACGCCGTCGAGCACAGCTTTAACGGTTTCGGATAGCGCGGCCTTGCTGGCCTCGTCCATTTCGTCGGCTGCTTTGAGGGCGCGCTGCAAATTATCGGCCACGCCCACCATGTCGCGCGCAAAACTCACGGCGCCATATTTCAGGGCCTCGGCGCGGTCGCGTTCGGCGCGACGTCGGGTGTTTTCCAGCTCGGCCAAAGTGCGCAAAACCTGATCGTTCAACGTCGCAATTTGTTCTTCCGGCGTGGGGGGCGCAGGCGGCTCTTCGGGCGCGGCGTCTTGGGTCGGGCTTTGCGAACCAGCCTCAGGGTCGGCTTCGGGCGTGGGGGCCTCGGTCTCAGGGTCTGGCGTTTGTTGCGCCTCCCCGTCTGCGGCCTCTACGTCTGCGGCTGCGGCCGCTCCATTTGCGATTGCGTCGGTTTCTGGCATGTCTTTTTCGTCGCTCATATTTTCCACTCACGCTGGCGGTTAAAATAACAGTCTCGTCGCTCGCGAGACACAGATTGTCTCTCCCGATGAGGATTAGGTAGGCGTCCTATGGGCTGAGGTCAAGGGGGCACGTAAATTCTATGGCTCTACGGATGCTCGGCCCTGGCATGCGACTTGTTTCCTGCAGGCCGACAGGCTAGATAACACGGAGTGATATTTTACGCCTCCCCCTATAAAGGAACTCGCATGACACAGACTTCTTCGAAAGATATTGAACGCCCGTCGGGCCGTGCCGCCAATCAACTGCGCGCCGTCAGCCTGGAGACCCATGTCTCCAAACACGCAGAGGGCTCCTGTTTGGTTAAATTTGGCGATACCCATGTGTTATGCACCGCCTCGTTAGAAACCCGCGTGCCACCTTGGTTGCGCGGCCAAGGTCGCGGTTGGGTAACGGCGGAATATGGCATGTTGCCCCGCTCCACCGGCTCGCGCATGCGTCGCGAAGCCAATGCGGGCAAACAATCGGGCCGCACGCAAGAAATTCAGCGCCTGATTGGGCGCAGTTTGCGCGCCGTGGTGAACCTCGAAGCGCTGGGCGAAAATCAAATTAGCCTCGATTGCGATGTTCTTCAGGCCGATGGCGGCACTCGCACCGCGTCGATTACTGGCGCTTGGGTGGCGCTTTATGTTTGCCTCGAAAAAATGAAAGCCGAGGGGCTGATTGCGGGCGAGATTATGGGCGAGGTTTTGCTCGACCAAGTGGCGGCTCTTTCTTGCGGCATCTACGAAGGCTTGCCCGTTGCCGACCTCGATTATGATGAGGACAGCGTTGCCGACACAGATGGCAATTTCGTGATGACCGGCGCTGGCAAAATGGTGGAGATTCAAGCCACCGCCGAAGGCGCGGCTTTTGATGAAAATGAATTTGCCCAAATCATGACGCTTGCCAAAAACGGCATTGCCGAATTAGTGGCTCTGCAGAAAAAAACCGTAGGTCTATAACCCCAATGGCGAGACGCTTTACCGAAGAAAAACTTATCGTCGCCAGCCATAATAAAGGCAAGTTGGTCGAGATAGCCGAGCTGTTGACGCGGTTTAAGGTGGCTACCGTGGGGGCCGATGAATTGGGTCTGCCCGAGCCGGAGGAGACTGGCAAAACATTCATCGCCAATGCCGAGTTGAAAGCCTTGGCTTCGGCGACCACAGCCGGCCTGCCCGCTTTGGCCGATGATAGCGGATTGGCGGTAGATGCTTTGGATGGCGCGCCGGGCATTTATTCGGCGCGCTGGGCGCAGACCCCCAAGGGGCGCGATTTTGACTTTGGCATGCATAAAATCGAAATGGCTTTGGCACAAAAGCAAAAGCCAGACCAGCCGTCGGTTCCGCGCACGGCGCGGTTTATTTGCGCGCTTTCTTTGGCTTGGCCAGATGGCCACGTCGAGAGCTTTGAGGGCAAAGTGGAAGGCACGTTGGTTTGGCCAATGCGCGGCAAAAATGGCTTTGGCTACGACCCGATATTCTTGCCGCTGGGCGGTGATTTAACCTTTGGCGAAATGGCCCCCGAGGCCAAACACGCTATGTCGCACCGTGCCGATGCTTTCACGCAATTGGTAGAGGCCTGCTTTGCCGACCACATCGCCCATTAACGCTTCGCTTTCTGCGGCCAGCCTCCCGACCCTCGGGGTCTATGTGCATTGGCCGTTTTGCGAGGCGATTTGCCCCTATTGCGATTTCAATGTTCACCTGATGCGCAAAGCGCAAGGCTCGCCCGCCGATTGGCTGGAGGCTTATCGTCGCGAATTGGCCTATGCGCAAAGCCTGCGCCCGCAAGGCCCGGTGGAGACCGTGTTTTTTGGCGGCGGCACGCCATCGCTTATGTCGCCCGAGCTGGTTGGCGGCATTCTATCGGCCATCGACGAGATGTGGGGCTTGGCGCGCGACGCCGAAATAACTTTAGAAGCCAACCCGATGAGCGCACCAGAAGCGCATTTGACGGCTTTGCGCGCGGCGGGCGTCACCCGCTTGTCGCTGGGCGTTCAGGCTTTTGAGGATGGCGCGCTTAAGTTTTTGGGCCGCACGCATTCGGCGCAAGATGCGCGCGTGGCTTTCGCGGCGGCACAGCGGATTTTCCCCCGTGCCTCATTTGACCTTATCTATGCGCGCCCCCATCAAACACCCGAGGCATGGGCGCAAGAGCTGTCGGCGGCGCTGGCTTTAGGCCCCCAACATATGTCGCTCTATCAATTGACCATTGAGCCAGAGACGCCGTTTTACAAACACCAAGCAGCGGGTAAATTAACCCTGCCCGACGAAGACAGCGCCGCCCAAATGTATGAGTTGACGCAAAGCCTCTGCGCCAGTGCCGGTCTGCCGGCCTATGAAATTTCCAATCACGCGGCCGAAGGCCATGCCTGTCGGCACAATGTGGCGAGCTGGCAGGGCGGCGATTATTTGGGCATTGGGCCCGGCGCGCATGGCCGTGTCACCAGCCTAGAGCGCGGCGCGCGTCTGTCCAGCGTGGCGCAACATTCGCCAGCGCAATGGCTGGCGCAAGTCGAGCAAGACGGACACGGCTGGGGCGAGCTGCACGCTTTGGATGCGGAGAGCGTCAAAATGGAAGCAATATTATTAGGCTTGCGCCTAGCGGAGGGCCTGTCGCTAGAGGCTTTATCTGCGCGCGGCATTGCGCTGGCGGAAACGCGGCTGCGCGATTTGCGCGCCGATGGCCTCTTAACCCAAGACCCTACCCGCTTGCAGGCCAGCGCCAGCGGTCGCGTGCTGCTCGATTATCTTACCGGGCGTCTTCTGGGCTAGCTTCAACCTCAAGGGCGCGCTGAAACTGTTCGTTCAAACTCGCCCCTTGCAAGGCTTCTTGGTTGGCCGCTTGTTGCTCGGCCTGAAGGGCGGCCAAAACAATATCCGGATTTTCGCGTTTCAAAGTCTCTGCCAAAGATAAAGCCGAGCTGACCCGACGGTCATGCGCCACAAAGCTGGCCGGCTCCTGGCTTATGGTTCTTGGGCTGCGGGCGGTAATTTCATGCACCGCAAGGCCCCGTTCGTTCAGCCCGCCGGGGCGCAGCCGCACGATGCCATCGATGCCGCGAAAGCCATTGGCGTTGGTCAGCATCTGGCTTTCAAACGGTTGTTGCGCATTTACCGAGGCCAAGCGCGCCGCGAGGCTGACGCCATCATAGGCCATAGAGGCCAAGCGGGGCGGGGCGGCGCCATAAATGCGGTCGTAGCGGGCGGCAAAACCAGCCCAGTTTTTGGGATTGGGCGCCGCATACCAACCGCCATGCAGGGGCGGCTCTTGCGATAGGCTGGGGTCATTCCATAAGGCCGTGCCGATGAATTTTACCCGTCTTGGGTCGATATCAAAATACGGCAGCAGCGGCGCCAGATTGCGCAAAGCCAAACCACCTTCGGGCATGAAGACGACGTCATAGGGAATTTCGCCCAGCGTTTCGGTGAGCTTGAGTGCCTCATAGGCGGAGACCAATTCTGGTGCCACATTGCTCAACCCTTTAAACAGAGCCTCGGGGTTTAACGTTTCTGGCGTGTTGGTCTCTTCGCCACCAGACAGAGCCCGGGCCAGCACATCGGCGGGGGCAAGCGCGCGGCCTTCTTGGATCAGCCGCGCCATTTCCGCTTTATGGGCGGCGGTGCGCGTGTCGAAATGCGCCAAGCGGCGCACCGGATCAAACATGCCTTTGGCGTCAGGGGGATAGATTTCGGTCTGCACCACTGTGCCGCCGAAGCGGGCCACTTCTCGGGCGAGGTTTTCTTGAATGCGCTCGCCATATGGCCCTTCGGGGATGAGCGCGCCGAAGCGGGTGAGGCCTTGGGCGATGGCTTGCGAGACGATGCGACTGATATTCTGTTCTGGCAGAAAGCCGAGCAGCCAAAGATTATGGCTTGCCGCGCGACTGTCATTGGAAAACGCGAGGGCGGGAATATCGCGCCCGGCCAGCAGCGGCGCCACGGCTTTTGCAGAAGAGGCAAAAAGCGGGCCGATGATAATATCTGTCTTAGCGGCAATGGCGGCCTTGGCGGCCTCGGCGGCGCCACTTGGCGTGCCCTTGGTGTCTTGCAGGCGCAAAACAAAGCTGGTGTTTCGGCTGGACGAAGCGGTAAGGCTTTGACCCTCCGCCTGTCCCGCATCGAAGAGGGCGAGTTGTGCGGCATTATATAAGTGACGGCTGAGCTTGCGAATATTGTCGCGCGCATCGCTGACGGGCAATAAAACCGAGACCACCACCGCATCGCTGGCGCGTTGGGGCGGGGCTGGATATTGGCTCGTATCAAACTCGATTTTTTCTAGGTCGGGCGCGGCGATGGCTAGGGGCGCATCGTAATAAGAGCTTCCTATCGGCGCCACATTTGACGCGCGGTCGGAGGTTGGCGCGCCGCCGCCACAAGCCGCCAATAGAAAGGCGCTGGCGAGGCTCCAGGCCGCATAAGGTTTCGGGTTTCTTCGCGTCATGGGCGCTTCGTCCTTTGGTCGGGGCTTTTGTTTGTCGCTATCCTAGCCGCAAATCTATCTGTCTCCTGCGCGCAAGTAAAGCGCGCGACGGTTTCGGGCAAGCCCTATAGGCAACACGCAAATGTGGCAGCAATGGGGAGCGCGGGGCGAATAATAGGGCGGATTTTAATTGCCTTTTTCTCTTGCCTTTGTCTGCGGCCTGCGGTTTCTAGAAATATGACACAGGTTCAACCGATATCTCTGGCGCCCGGACTTTATGTCGTGGCAACCCCTTTGGGCAATGCGCGCGACATTACGCTTCGAGCGCTGGATGTGCTGGCCTCGGCGCAAGCGATTTTATGCGAAGACACGCGGGTGTCAGGCAAATTGACGACCCGCTATCAAATCGCCACACAGCGGATTGCCTATCACGAGCATAATGCGGAAGCCATGCGGCCAAAAATATTGGCGCGGTTGGAGAAAGGCGAGGCTCTGGCGCTCATCTCCGATGCCGGCACGCCGCTCATCTCCGACCCGGGCATGCCCTTGGTGCGCGCCGCGCGTGCCGCGGGGCACCGCGTTTTTACCGTGCCCGGCGCCTCGGCCCCGATCGCCGCTTTGTCGATTTCGGGCATGGCCACCGACCGCTTTACCTTCGCCGGCTTTTTGCCCCCCAAACAAGGCGCGCGCCGCCGCGCCTTGGCAGAGCTGGGCAGCCAATCTGGCACGCTGGCTTTATTCGAAAGCGCCAAACGGCTGACTGCTTTAATTGATGATGTTGAAGCCGAGTTGGGCGCCCGCGATATTTGCGTGGCCCGCGAGCTGACCAAGAAATTCGAAGAACTTATTTTCGGCACGCCCGAAGAATTGCGCCTTCAATTGGCCGAGACACCGCCGCGCGGCGAGATTGTGGTGCTCATTGGGCCTGGCGAAAAAGCCGAATGGAAAGGCGATGATTTGGACGCCATGCTCGACGATGCGCTGGCCAATATGAGCCGACGCGATGCCGTGCAGGCGGTGGCCGAAATGACGGGCTTAAACCGAAAACAAATATACGCCCGCGCCCTATCGCTGGGCGCACCCGTTTCCGGCGCGGCAACGAAAAATAAAAACAGAGAACCAGCCGATGACAACCCAGAGAAGAAACCAAAGAAGAAAGCAAAATAAATCCGCCGCCAAACGCCAAGCCGATAAGCGCGGACGGCGGGCAGAGTTTTGGGCGGCCTGTGTTTTGCGGCTCAAAGGCTATCGGATTTTGCGCCGCAATTACCGTGTCGCGGTTGGGGAAATTGATTTGATTGCAAGGCGAGGCCGCGTGCTGGCTTTTGTCGAAGTGAAATATCGCGGCGATATCAAGAGCGCGCAAAATGCCATTCGAGACCACCAATGGCAGCGCATCGAACGCGCGGCCAATCGTTTCGTCGCCAGCCATAAGGGCTTGCAAGATAAACTATGGCGCTTTGATGTGATGGCGTGTGCGCCGCGCGCTTGGCCCAAACATATTGAAGATGCGTGGCGCGCGCGCTAAACAAGAAGCACGCGCAAGCGCATTTGGGTTGAGGAGCCACTTATGGCACAGGGAAAGCGGTTGAAAATTGGGGTTCAAATGGACCCGATTGGAGACATTGATATTGTCGGCGACACAAGTTTTGCCCTCGCGTTAGAGGCGCAAAACCGAGGCCATGCCTTGTTTTATTACGAGCCCGACCGCCTGAGCATGCGCGATGGCCAGGTGAGCGCCGCCATTCAGAGCTTGAAATTGGCAGATGTGAAAGGCGCGCATTTCGAGCTGGGCGCGCCGATGGTTACGGATTTGCGCGAGTTGGACGTCATTTTAATGCGCCAAGATCCGCCTTTCGATATGCAGTATATTTCCGCCACGCATTTTTTAGAGCGCCTACAGCCAGATGTTTTAGTGGTCAATGACCCAGCTTCGGTGCGCAATGCGCCGGAGAAAATTTTCCCCGTCGCCTTTGACGGGCTTTTGCCCCCGACGCTCATGACCCGCGACCGCGCGGCCTTGGAAGCGTTTCGGGCAGAGTTTGGCGATGTGATTTTAAAGCCGCTGTTTGGCAATGGCGGGGCCGGCGTGTTTCGGCTTCGTAAAGACGATGAAAACTTTGGCTCCATGGTCGACATGTTTATGGCTGAGCGCGAACCGATTATCGCGCAACAATATTTGCCCGATGTGCGGGCGGGCGATAAGCGGGTGATTTTGGTGGAAGGCGAGGCCGTAGGCGCGCTCAACCGCGTGCCAGCGCCAGGCGATGCCCGCGCCAATGTGCATGTGGGCGGCACGCCAGAAGCCGCTGGCCTAAGCGCGCGTGACTATGAGATTGCCGCGCAAATCGGCCCGCGGCTGAAACAGATGGGGATTATTTTTGCCGGCATTGATATCATCGGGAATTATTTGACCGAAATTAATGTGACCTCGCCCACCTGTGTGCGCGAGATTAAGGCTTTCGGCGGGCCAGATATCGCCGCCATGATTTTGGATGCGATTGAAGCGCGCGCCTAACCCTCGCTGGTCTCTCTTATTTCGCTTTTTTATATATTTCTTGCAGTTCCAACGCATCGATAGAGAGGGTGCGAACCCGCCCCGTGGCTTCATTCGTCAGGCGGGCATGGGGCAAATCGTTGAATGTGGTCAAAGCGCTCACGACCCAGCGGTTGTCGGTGGGGTCTTGGCACGCAGCAGGAAGCTCTCCTCGCAGGAGGGGAAGCTTTTTTTCGCGGCCGAGGGTTTCGAGAAAGACATCCCCCGGCTGCACGCTGACACGTTTTGACCTAAACATTACGCAACCTCGTCTTAAATTTTTTACACGCCTGGCTCGCTTCGTGCAAGGCTCGGCTTGTGGCATTTGGGTTTCATCCCTATGCTTTGCCAATAAGCCTGCCCGTTAAAAAAAGAAAAAAATCATGGTTGCTCATATAAAAACAATTGCCTTTCACGGCGTCGATGCTTTGCCGATTGATGTGCAAGTGCATTTGGCCCCCGGTCAAAATGCTTTCACCGTCGTTGGCTTGCCCGATAAATCTGTGGCAGAGAGCCGCGAACGCGTGCGCGCCGCGCTCAGCGCCATGGGCCTCGCTTTGCCATATGACCGCATCACGATAAATCTCTCGCCCGCCGATTTGCCCAAAGAAGGCAGCCATTACGATATGCCCATCGCGCTCGGTTTGCTGGTCGCCATGGGGGTGTTGCCGCAAGAGCACGTGACCGATTTTTATGTCATGGGGGAGCTGGGGCTAGATGGGGCGTGCATCGGCGTGCCCGGCGCCCTGCCCGCGGCCATGGCGGCGCTGGAGCTTGGGCTGGGTCTTATTTGCCCCGCACAATGTGGCCCCGAGGCGGCGTGGTCTGGTTTGGCAGCGCCCGATAAGCCGGGCATTGTGGCGGCGGGGCATTTGTTAGATGTGCTGAATCATTTGCGCGGCACACAGCTTCTCTTGCCGCCGAAAACGCAACGCGCCCACCGCCCAAACAACCATCCCGATATGGCCGATGTGCGCGGCCAGCCGCAGGCGCGCCTGGCGTTAGAAGTGGCTGCCTCTGGCGGGCATAATTTATTGATGAACGGTCCTCCAGGGTCTGGCAAATCGATGTTGGCGGCGCGTCTGCCCGGTCTTTTGCCAGAGCTACACGCGCGCGAGCGCTTGGAGATATCGGTCATCGAAAGTCTCTCGAGCCCGCGCGGGGGCATTCGTTTGGCCGACCAACGCCCGTTTCGCGCACCGCATCATTCGGCCAGTATGGCGGCGCTTATCGGCGGCGGACGCCATGCCAAGCCCGGAGAAATTTCTTTGGCCCATTGCGGGGTTTTGTTCCTCGACGAGCTGCCCGAATTTTCGCGCCAAGCCTTAGACGCCTTGCGCCAACCCATTGAGACAGGTCGGGTGGAGGTGGCACGGGCCGAAGCCCATGTGTCGTATAATGCCGATTTTCAGTTGATTGCGGCCATGAACCCCTGCCGTTGTGGCCATGCCGATGACCCCGATTTGGCCTGCCATCGCTTGCCTTTATGTCGGCAGGAATATCTCAGCAAACTATCGGGGCCCTTGTTTGACAGGTTTGATATTCGCATCGATGTGCCGCCCGTGGCTTTGTCGAGCATGATGTCGGAAGAAAAAGGCGAGCCAAGCGCCGCCATTGTCGCGCTCGTCGCGGCCGCCCAAGCGCGCCAATACCGACGCCAAGAATGTTTAAACGTGCGCCTCGATGGCGACCGCCTGCGGGAGTTGGCCAGCCCAGATGCGGCGGGTCAAAAACTGCTTGATGCGATTATCGAAGATGGCCGCATGACAGCCCGCGGGTTCAATCGGGTGTTGCGCGTGGCGCGCAGTCTGGCGGATTTGCAAGCCCGAGATTTGCCAGCGGCAGAAGACATTGCCACCGCGCTAAGTTGGCGCGGCGTATCGCTTTCGTAGCGCCGACCGAGGCTAGATTTTTTCGAGACCGTAGCCCGCAATCGCTGCCATGTTCAAAACTTCTGTCGAGGTTGCGCCAATGCGGGCAATTTGCACCGGATGCTCGAGGCCAACCAATATGGGCCCGATTAACGTCGCCCCGCCCAGCTCTTCCAGCATTTTTGTGGAAATCGACGCCGAGTGAATGGCAGGCATAATCAAAACATTGGCAGGCTCGGACAAGCGATTAAACGGATAGCGCTTCATCGCTTCGCGGTTCAAGGCGACGTCGGCCGCCATTTCGCCTTCATATTCGAAATCCACTTTGCGCTCATCGAGCAGACGAACGGCTTCGCGAACATAGACCGAGCGATCGCCTTCGGGATGGCCGAAAGTTGAATAGGCCAACATGGCCACGCGCGGCTCATGGCCGAGGGCGCGGGCGGTGGCAGCCGTTTGGGTCGCGATATCGGCCAGCTCTTCGCTGCTTGGCATATCGATAACATTGGTGTCTGAAACCAAAACCGTGCGCCCGCCGCGGGCGATAAGCATGGAAATACCCATCACACGTTGGTTGGCACGCGGCTCGATAACTTGGCTAATTTCTTCCAGAATAGAAGAGTAAGACCGGGTCACGCCGGTGACCATGGCATCGCCATCGCCTTGGGCAATGGCGCAAGCGCCAAACATATTGCGGTCATTGGCCACCATCCGCAGGCAATCATTATACAGCTTGCCGTGGCGTTGCAGGCGCGAATATAAAAACGCCGTATAGGCCTCTATTTTGTCCGAGGTGCGGGTGTCGCGAATTTCAATATCGTCGCGTGACTCGAGTCCCAATTGCGCCATATTGGCCCGCACAATTTCTTGCGTGCCAATGAGAATAGGCTCGCCCAAACCACTGTCTTTATAGGCCACGGCGGCGCGGATCACTTGTTCTTGCTCGCCTTCGGCAAAAATCATCCGTTTCGCATTCTGTCTCGATTTATTCATGATGATTTGCAGCGAGCTGGCGGCTGGGTCGAGGCGCGCTTTCAAGCGCTCTTGGTAGTTTTCCAAATCCACAATCGGCGCGCGGGCGACCCCGCTATCCATGGCGGCGCGCGCCACGGCAGGCGGAATAACGCTGATGAGGCGCGGGTCAAAAGGCACGGGAATAATATAGCGCGCGCCAAAGCGAGGCCGTTCGCCTTGATAGGCGGCAGCGACTTCATCTGGCACATCTTCGCGCGCCAACATGGCCAAAGCTTCGGCGCAGGCAATTTTCATTTCATCATTAATCGTCTTGGCCCGAACATCCAGCGCGCCGCGAAAAATATAAGGGAAACCCAAAACATTGTTCACTTGGTTCGGATAATCCGACCGGCCCGTGGCCATGATGGCATCATCGCGAATTTCAGCGACTTCTTCGGGCGTAATTTCTGGGTCGGGATTGGCCATGGCAAAAATAATCGGATTGGGTGCCATGGCGGCCACCATATCTTTGGTCACTGCGCCTTTAACCGATAGGCCAAGGAAGACATCGGCATCGGTCATGGCGTCTTCCAAGGAGCGCGCTTTGGTATTCACGGCATGGGCAGATTTCCACTGGTTCATGCCCTCTTTGCGGCCTTGATAAATCACCCCTTTGGTGTCGCATAAAACAGCGTTTTCATGCGGTAGCCCCATGGCTTTAATCAACTCGAGGCAAGCAATGCCGGCCGAGCCCGCGCCATTCACGCAGATTTTAATATCTTTAATATCGCGCCCCGTCAGGTGCAGCGCATTAATCAGGCCGGCGGCGCATATAATTGCCGTGCCGTGCTGGTCGTCATGAAACACCGGAATATCCATCAGCTCGCGCAATTGCTGCTCGATGATGAAGCAATCTGGCGCCTTAATGTCTTCCAGATTAATGCCCCCAAAACTTGGCCCCAAATGTTTCACCGCATCGACGAAAGCGGTTGGGTCTTCCGTGTCGATTTCTAAATCGATGGAATCAACATCGGCGAAGCGTTTGAACAAAACCGCCTTGCCTTCCATAACCGGTTTGGAGGCCAAAGCGCCCAAATTGCCCAAGCCCAAGATAGCTGTGCCGTTAGAGATAACCGCAACCATATTGCCACGCGAAGTATAGTCGTAAGACGCGTCTGGGTTGTCTGCGATGGCCTGCACGGGCACCGCCACGCCAGGCGAATAGGCAAGCGATAAATCGCGTTGTGTCGCCATCGGCTTGGTCGGGGTAATTTCTAATTTACCCGGCTTGCCACGAGAGTGAAAGCGCAGGGCTTCCGCATCGGTGAAGGTTTTATCTGTATCGGTCATCTTAAATTAACTTTCGCTGTGGTTCCGCTCGTTTTAGGGGTTCTATGGGGTAAAGACAAGGCGAAAGCATCGGGTTTTGCGTCGGCGGGAAAGCGTCAGAAATTCAACAGGTTTTTGGGGGGAAGCGCATATCTAAGCTGGCTTGCTGCGTGGGCTTTGTTAAACTGGCGCATGTCTTCCAGCCCAACCCCACCCGCCGCCACGGTTTCGCCTGCGCCCCCAACGCCGATGATGGCGCAATATTTGGAAATAAAAGCCGCCCATCCAGACGCGCTTTTGTTTTATCGGATGGGCGATTTCTACGAGCTGTTTTTCGACGACGCCATAGAGGCGGCGCAAGCTTTGGATATTACGCTGACCCATCGCGGCAAGCATTTGGGCAAGAATATTCCCATGTGCGGCGTGCCCTATCATGCCAGCGAGGGCTATTTGCAACGGCTCATTCGGGCGGGCTATCGGGTCGCGATTTGTGAGCAGACGGAAGACCCGGCCGAGGCGAAAAAACGCGGTTCCAAATCTGTGGTGCGGCGCGAAGTGGTGCGCTTGGTAACCGCGGGCACTTTATCTGAAGAGGCGCTGCTGGAGGCGCGCCAGCATAATTTTCTAGCCGCCCCGGTTTGCGTTGGCGGCACAAATTGGGCCATGGCTTGGCTCGATATGTCGACCAATGCGTTTTATGTCGCAGCTTTTGCTCGCGAAGATTTATCCGCCAATCTGGCGCGCATTGCGCCGCGCGAATTGGTTTGGTCGGCGCATCTGGAGGCGTGTTTGGGGGACGAAAAAAACACCCTGCAAAGCGATGCGATGATGCGCTCGCCGGTCGACGATTTGAGTTCGCACCAAGCTAGCGATGTTTTGACCCAGCGTTTTGGCGCCCGTGTGGACGATATTTTTGGCGGGCTCGACGAAGACGCCGCCCGCGCCGCGCGGGTAGCTTGCGCGACGCTGGTCAGCTATCTCGATGCCACGCAATTCGGGCTGGAGATAAATCTAAAGCCGCCCCAGCTTGAACGCGAAACCCATTTGATGGGCCTGGATGCGGCCACGCGAACCAATTTAGAGCTCACCCGCACGCTAACGGGCGAGACCAAGGGCAGCCTGTTGGACAGTATCGACGAGACGGTGACGGCACCGGGCGCGCGTTTGTTAAACACGCGTTTGGCGGCGCCGCTTACCGATCGCGGGGCGATTGAGCAACGGTTGGCGGGGGTCAATGAATTGGCGGGCGCGCATAATTTGCGTGCCGATATTCGCACGGCCCTCAAACCCGTGCCCGATATGGCGCGCGCGCTCTCGCGTCTTTCTATGCAACGCGGCGGCCCGCGCGATGTTTTGGCTTTGGCCAAAGGGCTCGAGGCGGCACGCCACGGGCAAGCTTTATTGCTGGAGGCCCATGTCGAGGCGCAAGAATTGCAGGCGCAAAGCGCCCAATTGGCTGTGGCTGAGCCGCAGGTAAGTGCTTTGCGAGAATTATTGGCCAGCAGTCTCGACGAACAGCCGCCGATGTTGGCGCGCGATGGCGGGTTTGTAAAACCGGGCTATCATGAGGGCCTCGATGAAGCGCGTCGATTGCGCGATGAGGGGCGCCGCGTCATCGCCGCCTTGCAGCAAGAATATGCCGAGCAAACGGGTATTAAAGCGCTGAAAGTGAAACATAATGGGGTGTTGGGCTATCACATTGATGTGCCCGCCGCGCAGGGTGACAAACTTATGGCGCCGCCGCTCAATGAGCAATTTATTCATCGCCAAACGCTGGCCAGTTCGGTGCGTTTTTCGACCCAAAGACTGGCCGATTTAGCTGGCGATATTTCGCGTGCCGCCGAAACCGCTTTGGCCTTGGAGCTGGAAATTTTCGCGCAAATTTGTGACGCTTGTTTGCAGGCCGCCACGGCGATAGACGCGCGCGCGCAAGCTTTGGCAGCCCTAGATGTCACCGCCGCCTTGGCGGAATTGGCAGTGACCCGCAATTGGAACGCGCCGACCCTGCATGAAGACACGCGGTTTAAAATTGAAGGCGGGCGCCATCCCGTCGTAGAAGCGGCGCTGCGCCAAGAGGCCAAAAAATTCATCGCCAATTCTTGCACGCTCGATGCCAGCGCCAAAACCGCGCCGCGTCTAACGCTTTTGACGGGCCCCAATATGGCGGGTAAATCGACTTATTTGCGGCAAAACGCCCTGATTGCCATTCTGGCGCAAATGGGCAGTTTCGTGCCTGCCGAGGAGGCCGAAATAGGGCTGGTCGACCGCGTGTTCTCGCGCGTCGGCGCGGCCGATGATTTGGCCCGCGGCCGCTCGACTTTCATGGTGGAGATGGTCGAGACCGCCGCGATTTTAACCCAAAGCGGCCCACGGGCTTTGGTTATTCTCGATGAGATTGGCCGCGGCACAGCGACTTTCGATGGCCTATCCATTGCTTGGGCGGCGGTGGAATATTTGCACGACCAAGTGGGCTGCCGCGCTTTATTCGCCACCCATTACCACGAGCTGACGGCGCTGCAAGCGCGCCTCGACGGGCTGGCCAATACCTCCATGCAGGTGCGCGAGCACGAGGGCACTTTGGTGTTTTTGCACGAAGTCGGCTCCGGCGCGGCCGATCGTTCTTATGGTATTCATGTCGCGGAATTGGCGGGTTTGCCAGAGGCGGTGACCGAACGGGCGAGACAGGTTTTGGCGCAATTGGAAGCGAGTAAACAAGCTACAGATAAGCAAAATGACGCGCCGATGTTGGATAATTTACCACTTTTTGCCAGCGCGCCACAGCCTTCAGAGGCGCCGCCGAAAGAAAAAGCTTTGCTGCAAGCGCTCGAGACTTTGGACCCAGACCGTTTGAGCCCGCGCGAGGCTTTGGAATATGTCTATCATTTGAAAGCGCTCAAAGCCTCCTTAGACGATTAAAATTATGCTATAGAGACGCTAAGGAGTTGTCTCATTATGTCTGAAGTCTCGTCCCCTCTTGTGTCTGCCCCCAAGCCGGCCTCTGGCCCAAAAGCGGCTGCGCGCCTTGCGTGGCGGGCCGAGCTTTTGGCGGAATTGCGGGTCATCGCCAAGCAGCACGCCGGAAATCAAGAGCAAATTCGGGCGGGGGTTTTGCAAGCCATGCGCCAAAGCCTGAGCCAAGGCCGCGACGAAGCCCGGGCCCAATTAGAAGCCAAAAAGTTTAAAGGCGCCAAATGCGCCGAATTTTTATCGGCGCTGCAAGATGATTTATTGTGCACGCTGGCGGAATTTGTCGAGACCGATATTCTTTATTTATCCAATCCCACGGACGCCGAAAAAGTAACCATGGTTGCGGTTGGCGGATATGGCCGCGGGCGATTGGCGCCGGGCTCGGATATCGATTTGCTGTTTTTACTGCCCTATAAACGCACCGCCGCGAGCGAGAGCTTTGTCGAATACGTGCTCTATATGTTGTGGGATATGGGGCTGAAAGTGGGCCATGCCACGCGCTCGATTTCCGATTGCGTTGCCCAAGCGCAAAAAGATATGACCATTCGAACTTCTATGTTGGAGAGCCGCTTTCTTTGGGGCGCGCCCAGTCTTTATGCTGATTTTCGCGATGCTTTTGCGCAAAAAATTATGCGCGGCACGGCGCGAGATTTCGTGACTGCCAAATTGGAAGAACGCGATGCGCGCCACGAACGCGCAGGCCGGTCTCGTTATCTGGTGGAGCCCAATTTAAAAGAAAGCAAAGGGGGTTTGCGAGATTTAAACACGCTGTTTTGGATTGCGCGCTATAGCTATCAAGTCGAGGAGCTGGACGCTTTGGTCGAGCTGAAAGTGCTGACGGCGGATGAGCTGAAATTGTTCAGAAAATGCGATGCGTTTTTATGGCAAGTGCGCTGTCATTTGCATTTTAACACGGGGCGCGCGGAAGAGCGTTTGAGCTTCGACGTGCAAAAATCCTTGGCCGAGTTTTTCTATCCGATGAAACAGGCCAAAGAAGGCGCGGCGGGTATGAAGCCGGTGGAAAAATTTATGCGGCGTTATTTTCTCGTGGCCAAAAGCATTGGCGACCTGACCGCCATTTTTTGTGCTTCGCTGGAAGAAAGCCAAAACAAGCCGAAAGCTTTGCAGCGCCTGCCCGCTTTGTTTCGCCGCCAAAAACAAGTGTCTGGATTTATCATCGATACCAGCCGTTTGAAAATGGCGCGCGCCGATTGTTTTGAGCAAGACCCGGTCAATCTTATTCGGGTGTTCTATCTGGCCGATCGATATGGGCTGGATATTCACCCCGATACGTTGCGCGTCATTACCCAATCCACCGGACTGGTTACGACTGCCTTGCGCTCGGATGTGGAGGCCAATCGGCTTTTCTTGAATATTCTGACCTCGAAAAAAGACCCCGAGCGCAGTTTGCGTCGGATGAATGAGGCGGGCGTTTTGGGCCGCTTTGTGCCAGATTTTGGCCGTATCGTGGCGCTGATGCAGTTTAATATGTATCACCATTATACGGCTGACGAGCATTTGCTGCGCGCCATTGGTCTGCTGCGCGAAATTGAAAGCGGCGCGCAAGCCGAGGCGCATCCCGAGACGCATCGATTGTTGCGCGACGGGCGGATCAATCGGCGGGTGATTTATCTGTCGACGCTGCTGCATGATATCGCCAAGGGACGGCCCGAAGACCATAGTGTGGCCGGCGCGCGCATTGCGCGCAAATTGGGCCCGCAATTGGGCTTCACAAAAGCCGAAACGGCGCTCACAGAATGGCTGGTACGCGAGCATTTGGTGATGAGCGATGTCGCCCAAAGACGCGATTTATCCGACCCGCGCACCATCGCCGATTTTGCCCAAGCGGTGCAAACCACGGAGCGGCTAGAGCATTTATATGTGCTGACCGAAGTGGATATTAAGGCGGTCGGGCCGGGCACGTTCACGGCTTGGAAATCGCAATTATTGCGCGAGCTTTATCAAGAAACCGAAGCGACGTTTAATTCGGTCGCCGCCTTTGTGGCGCGCGACGAGCGGGTCGAGGGCGCGCAAAATGCCTTTGTGCAAGGGCTGCGTTTGGATTGGTCGAAAGCCAAGATTAACCAATATTTGAAACGCCAATCCGATACCTATTGGCTTAACTTCTCGCAAGAGGCGCAATGGCGCCATGCCGCCATGATGGAGGATATGGAAGCGCAAGCCGAAGCCGCTAATTTGGCCTTGGATATCTCGGCCGACACGCTGCGCGATTGTTCGGAAGTGACGGTGATTTGCCAAGACCATGCTGGCCTGTTCGCGCGCCTTTCGGGGGCATGTGCGGTGGCGGGCTTGAGCATTTATGATGCGCGCATCACCACCACCAATGATGGCATGGCGATTGATACTTTGCATGTCGGCCATTCCGAAAACCCCGGCCCGTTGAACGCGGCGCAAGGCGCGCGCGTGCGCGAGATTATTGCCAATGTCATGTCGGGCGAGTTGCGCGTGCCAGAGCGCCTCGAGCGGGTGCCAACGGGCAAGCAAATAGAAGCCTTTGATATCACCCCGCAAGTGCGCCTCGATAATAATCTGTCCGATGAAGCCAGCGTTATTGAAGTCAGTGGGCTTGACCGGCCCGGCCTTTTATATGCGCTGGTGCGCGAATTATTTAACCTCAATGTTTCGGTACTGGCGGCGCGCGCGGCGACCTTTGGCGAACGCGCCGTCGATGTATTTTATGTCAGCAATTTGACGGGCGGTAAAATCACCCGCAACGAGCGCCAAAAGCAAGTCACGGAGGCGCTGCTGGGGGTCATTGAAAACCCGGTCGAGGCAAGCCGCCCGCGCAATAAAAAGAAATCCAAAGCGGCATGAAGAGCGTCTTGTCGAATGCCGCCCTTGTCGGCAGCGCTACGCTCGCCAGTCGGGTCACGGGGTTTGGCCGCGACATATTTTTAGCCGCGCTTTTGGGCGCTGGCCCATTGGCAGAGATTTTTGTTATCGCTTTTCGACTGCCGAACTTGTTTCGTCGTTTGTTTGCCGAAGGGGCTTTCAATGCCGCTTTTGTGCCGCTGTTCACAAAACGCTTAGAGACGGAGGGCGAGGCCTCGGCATTGGCTTTTGCGGGGCGCATTTTGGCGGTGCTTTTGGCGGCGCTTTGTGTGTTCACCCTGTTGGCGCAGATTTTCATGCCCGCTTTGGTTTTGGCTTTGGCGCAAGGGTTTAGCGGCGATGCGGCCAAGTTTGAGGCGGCGGTGCATTATGCGCGCATTAGTTTTCCCTATCTTGTGTTTATGTCTCTGGTGTCTTTATTTGCCGCCATGCTCAATGCGACCGGTCGGTTTTTCGCTGCCGCTTTCGCGCCCATTTTATTGAACCTTGTGCTGATTGGCGCCATGGCTTTGGCGGTGGCGCACCAAGGCGCGCCGTTAGATTACATTATTTGGGGCGTGGCTTTGGCGGGGGTTTTGCAATTTGCGTTCGTCTTTATCGCTGCTTGGCGCGCGCGTCTCCGGGTGCCCTTGGTGGCGCCCAAAATAACCCCCGAGGTCAAAAGCGTTTGGGTTTTGGCCGTGCCAGGCATTTTGGCGGCGGGCATCGGGCAGATAAATCTACTGGTCGGCACCTCCATTGCCACGGGGCAGGCGGGTGCGGCCGCTTGGCTTTATTATGCCGATAGGCTGTATCAATTGCCCATGGGGGTCATTGGCGTGGCCATGTCTGTGGCGCTTTTGCCCGAGCTTGCGCGTCGTCTAGCTGCCAAGCAAACCGAGGCCGCGCATGAGGCGCAAAGCACGGCGCTGCTGGCGGCTGGGTTTTTAACCTTGCCCGCGGCGGCGGGTCTGTTTGTTTTGGCGGCGCCGATTATTTCGCTATTGTTTGAGCGCGGCGCCTTTAGCGCCCAAGACACCGCCATCACGGCGCAGCTATTGCAGGCGTTTGGTTTGGGGCTGCCGGCCTTTGTTTTCATCAAGGCTTTGCAGCCCTCTTTCTTTGCCCGCCAAGACACGCGCGCGCCATTTATCGATGGGGCGCTTGGGGTGGCGGTAAATATTTCTCTATCGCTGATATTTTTCCCGATTTACGGCGCGGTGGCCATTGCTTTGGCCACGGTGGCGGCGGGGTATGTGACCTTGAGCCTCATGTTGGTGCGCCTCGCCAGACGCGATGTTTGGCACTTGCGCGGGCGCACGCTGGCGCGCTTATTGGCGCAAATTTTGGGCGCGGCGCTGATGACGGGCGTGTTGGTGCAGGCCATGCACATCTTGCCGCCGCCGCCGCAAACTCTCGGCCTGTGGCTGACTGGCATGATTGGCTTGGGTGGATTGGTGTTCGTCTTGGCAGCCTTCTTGTTGGGCGGGGTGGCGCGCCAAAGCGTGTATGACGCTGTGGCTCGCTTGCGCCGACGCCAGCGATAAGCGATAAGGCTTGAAAGACATGTCTTGAACGAGATGTCTTGAAAGATAGGGCCTGAAAAGAAGGCTTGAAACAGGAGTTGATTATGACCGCACGGGTTCTTTCTGGCGTCCAGCCAACCGGCAATTTGCATCTGGGTAATTATCTGGGGGCCATTCGAAATTTTGTCGGCTTGCAAGAAACGCATGAGTGCCTTTATTGCGTGGTCGATATGCACGCCATCACGGTGTTTCAAGACCCGCAAGAGCTGGCCGCTAATACGCGCGAAGTGGCGGCGGCTTTTATTGCCGCGGGCGTCGACCCGAAAAACCATATTGTGTTCAACCAAGCGCAAGTCGCACAACATGCCGAGCTGGCTTGGGTGCTCAATTGCGTCTCGCGCATGGGCTGGCTGAACCGGATGACCCAGTTCAAAGAAAAGGCCGGCAAAGACCGCGAAAAAGCGTCGGTCGGCCTATATGTTTATCCCAATTTAATGGCCGCCGATATTTTGCTGTATAAGGCGACCCATGTGCCCGTGGGCGAAGACCAAAAGCAGCATCTCGAATTGGCGCGCGATATCGCCCAAAAATTTAATCATGATTTTAAAGCCGAAGGGTTTTTTCCGCAGCCAGAGCCGCTCATCCAAGGGCCCGCCACGCGAGTGATGAGCCTGCGCGATGGCACGAAAAAAATGTCGAAATCTGACCCGTCGGATTTATCGCGCATCACCATGCTTGATGGCCCCGATGCGATTTCGAAGAAAATTCGCAAAGCCAAAACCGATACGCAAGCTTTGCCGGAAACCAAGGCGCAATTGGAAGGACGCCCCGAAGCGGCTAATCTTTTGGGCCTTTATGCGGCGCTGGCCGATGTGTCCTTGGAGGCCGCGATGAGCCAATTCGCGGGGTCGCAATTTTCGAATTTAAAAGAGCAATTGGCCGAAGTCGCGATTGAAAAAATTGGCCCGATTGGCGAAGAGATGAAACGCCTAACGCAAGACCCCGCCACGGTGGATGCCATATTGGCCGATGGCGCCGAACGCGCCCGCGCCTTGGCCGAACCGATTATGGCCGAGGTGCGCCAAAAGGTTGGCTTCTTAGGTGGCTAATTAGGGGGCGGTCATTGTGACTTGTTTTCATAAAAGCAAACTGGCAGCATTGCGCTATGGATATTAATCAACATTTACAGCGCAAATTTTTGGTTGTCGTCGATGGCTCGGCAGAAGGCCATGCCGCTTTGCGCTTTGCGGCGCGGCGCGCCCATGGCACGGGCGGCAAAGTTTCGCTGCTGCTGGTCATTGAACCCGAAAGCCATGAGCATTGGCTCGGCGTTGGGTCTTTGATGAAGGAAGAGGCGCAAAACGAAGCCGAAAAAATACTCAATGATTGCGCAGGCCTGGTTGAAATGCTGGGCGGCGAACGCCCCGCCACCCATATTCGCCACGGCTCCTTGGCTGAAGAGATTGGCCGATTGATTGAAGAAGACCGCACCATTTCGACTTTGGTCTTGGCGGCCGCTGTAGATAATAATGGACCCGGCCCCTTGGTTTCGGCTATTGGTTCGGGTAAATCAGGGTTCCATCTGCCGGTAACCATTGTGCCTGGGGATTTATCTGACGATGAGATTGATGGCCTGACCTAAGACCTGTAGGGAGACGCGTATGTCTGTAAATGAGATTATCACCATTAAAGTAACGCTTACCGCCATTCCGGTGTTTTTCCTTGCCATTGCTTTGGAAATTTTGGCCGTTCGCTTCTTGCGCCAACGCGGCAGCTTGAACGCCAAAGATGACTCGGTCAGCATTTTTATGGGGCTGTTTTCTGTCGTCACCAATGGCGCGGCCGCCTTCCTGACTTTGGGCCTATTGCTATGGGCGCAGCAATATCAGATGACGGTTTTGCCAATGACCTTTGCCGTTTTGGTCGCTTGTTTCGTTTTGGATGATTTGCGCTATTACGTGCATCACCGCATTGCCCATCGGTGCCGTTGGCCTTGGGCGATGCATATTATTCATCATTCCAGCCAGCGTTTCTCGCTCGCTGTGGCGCTGCGCCAAGGGTGGACGAAGCATTTTACTGGCACGACGTTTTTGAAAGTCCCGCTGGTGCTCATCGGCTTCGACCCGTTGATGGTCATTTTTTGTGGCGCTCTTAATGCGGTCTATCAGTTTTTCTTGCACACAGAATCTGTCGATAAAATGCCGCGCTGGTTCGAAGCAATTTTTAACACGCCGTCGCATCACCGCGTTCACCATGGCAAAAACCCGCAATATTTAGATTCCAATTACGCTGGCACGCTGATTATTTGGGACAAGCTGTTTGGAACTTTCGCGGCCGAAGATGCCAATGATCGCCCCAACTATGGGCTGGTGAAAGACTTGGAGACTTACAACCCGTTCCGTATTTTCGCGCATGAATATATTGGCATCGCCAAAGATGTTTTCGCGCGGGGTCTGAGTTTGAAACAGCGGCTGCTTTATGTGCTGGCGCCTCCCGGGTGGAGCCATGATGGCTCGCGTCTCAGCTCGCGAGACATTAAGCGCGCGGCTGGCGTGTTAGACGCCCCCGCTTCTTCTGCGCCGGCTGGCGAATAAAGGAGACGCGCGCATGGCCCATTACGCCCTTTCTGAACTGCTGATTGTGCTGGCCGCCCTTTGGGCGGGCACTCGATTGGTGGCCCACGACCGCGCGATCGCCGCCTTGGGCGTTTTATTATTCGGTGCCGCTGCCGCCATTGGCGCGGTGCGCTTTTCTTTTGGCTTGATAGAGCCTTGGGCCGATATGCACCGTTTTGCGGGCACAATGGGTGGCCTCTTGGCGATGATGGCTTTAACCCATCAGGTAGTGCGCTTTGAGACGGCCCGCCTTTCGCCCCAAAGTCATATGGCCTTGGCGGCCTTAGGCCTTGGTTTGGCACTGGCCATGCCAGCGCTGCGGGTGCCGCTGTTTTTAATTTGGTCGCTGGGCTTTATTTGGTTGGCCGCGCGCCATACGCCCCTGCGGCTTTCCCCCGCTTGGCAAAAAGCCGGCGTCGCTGGTTTTATGCTGTTTAATGTTCTGGTGTTTCGCCAATCGCCCTATTTGGATGCGGCGCTCAGCTGGCATATTTTTCATGTGCTGGTCGCGCTATGGATAGTGGGCGTGGTCTGGCTTTTCTCGCCATCCGTGCCAGACTAGATTGAGACTAGATTAAAACCAAACGGGCCATTCAAACAGCTAGGCCTCGTCTTTTGCGTTTAGATTGCCTATATAGAGGTAGAGCTAACAAAGGAATAGGGTGCCATGTTCATTCAAACCGAAGACACGCCAAACCCAGCCACGCTGAAATTTTTGCCGGGCCGCGAAGTGATGGGCGATAAGCCCCCCGCTGATTTTCCCAATTCGGATGCGGCCCAAGCCTCGCCTTTGGCGGCGGCCCTATTTGCCATCGAAGAGGTAAGCGCTGTGTTTTTTGGCGCGGATTTCATTGCCGTATCGAAATCGGGCGGCGAATGGCAGCACGTGAAAGCGGCCATTTTGCAAGCGATTATGGAACATTTTGTGGCCGAAAAACCGCTGATGCTCCATGACGTATCCACCGCGCAAGTAGAGGATGCGGGCGAAGATGGCGAAATTATTGCCGCCATTAAACAAATTCTCGACACGCGGGTGCGCCCCGCCGTCGCCCAAGATGGCGGCGATATTGTGTTTCATGGCTACGCCGATGGCGTGGTCAGTCTGCATATGCGCGGCGCCTGTGCGGGCTGCCCGTCGGCTTCGGCGACCCTGAAACAGGGGGTGGAAAACCTGCTGAAACATTTCATTCCCTCGGTCACAGAAGTCCGCGCGGTCCTTTAAGGCGGGATATTTGATTGTCCGATGCCGCCCCCCCTCTGTTTCTCGCTTGCGACACCACGCAGGGCGCGTGCTCGGCGGCGCTCTATCGCGCCAGCTCAAACGCCAATAAGGCGTCTGTCTTAGCCAGCGAGGTTTTGTCCATGACCAAAGGTCATGCCGAAGCCCTCCTGCCCATGCTGGCGCGGGTTTGTGCGACGGCGAAAATAGATATGCAAGAGATAGACCGCTTGGCGGTCACCCATGGGCCAGGCACATTTACTGGCGTGCGCGTGGGGTTATCGGCCATGCGCGGGCTGTCTTTGGCACTGGCCATCCCGTTGAAAGCCTATGGCACACTCGAGGTTATGGCACAGGCCAGCGAAGCCAAAACGCCGCTGATTGTGGCGGTGGATGCGCGACGCTCGGTGTTTTATGCGCAAAGCTTTGATGCGGCCAAAACCCCGCTGACACCACCCCAAGCTTTGACCGCAGAGCAGGTCTTCGCCCTCGTGGAAACAGGCGCGGTTGGGCTTCTCGGTAGCGGTGCAGATCCGCTTTTGGCCTCCCTTAAAAATCCCGAAAGCAGCCGCTTTTCTGCTGAAAATGGCTTGGATTACCCGCAAGCCGAAAAACTGGCAGCCCTCGCTGCGGCAGATTTAGATTGGCCAGCCTATGACGCGCACGCGCGCCAGCCAGAACCGCTTTATTTACGCGCGCCCGATGCCAGCCTGCCCAATCCAGATAAATTCCCCCGCCGCGCGCCGACGCCAGACGCATGAGTTTCGTTATCCAGCCTTTGCAAGATGGTGCGCAACTGGCTGATTTGCACCATCAAGCGTTTGACCCTGCCATTGACCCTGCCATCGGCCAGGCTTGGGATGCGCCCGCCTTTGAACGGCTTTTGCAGCAAAAAAGCGTGCAGGCGTTTGGCACGAGCCATGGATTTATTTTGCTGCAAACGGTGGCGGAGGAAGCCGAGATATTAACTTTGGCCGTGCATCCAGATGCGCGTCGGGCGGGTCTGGCGCGCGCGCTGATTGGCGAGGCGCAAAAAACTTTGCGCGCGGCGCGTATTTTTTTAGAGGTGGCGCAAGACAATCGCCCCGCTCGCGCGCTTTATGCTGGCATGGGGTTTGTCGAATGCGGGCGTCGGGCGGCCTATTATAAGCGCCCCGATGGCGCGCGCGTGGACGCGCTTATCTTGCAGCTCGAAACGCCGCAATAATCTGCGCCAGCTTGGCAAAAGGGCAATGGGCGCGTGATTTCTTGTGTCACTTGTGCTAGAAAACCGCCATGGAAAAAACAACCGGATCTCAAATGGATATTGAAACGCTAGCGACGCAAGCGGGCATGCGCATGACCGACCAGCGTCGGGTGATTGCGGGTGTCTTGTCGCAAGCCGATGACCATCCAGATGTGGAAGAAGTCTATCGGCGCGCCTCCGAGCGCGATGCGGGCATTTCAATCGCGACGGTCTATCGCACGGTGCGCTTATTCGAAGAAGCGGGCATTTTAACGCGCCATGATTTTGGCGATGGCCGCGCTCGTTATGAGCCGGTGGCAGATGACCATCATGATCATCTTATCGATATTCAAAGCGGCAAAGTGATTGAATTTACCAATGAAGAGATTGAGCGCTTGCAAGCCGAAGTGGCGAAGAAGCTCGGGTATAAATTGGTCGACCATCGTCTCGAGCTTTACGGCGTGCCGCTCGAGAAGAAGCCGAAAAAATAACAACGATAATTTCGTAACATGCAGAGCTTAAGAATTTTAACGCGCGCGATTGGGTTAGGCTTGGCGGTGGTTATTTTCGTGCCGCCGCAAATTGTCATATTGCTGCTGGCGCGTCTGTTTCCCAGCGCTTTATCTCGCGTCTGGCCACTGGTCCCGCTTTGGTTTTTTCGCTGTCTGTTAAAAATATTTGGCGTGCGCCTGAAACTTGGCGGCCCCTTGCCCCGCCCCGGCACGCTGCTGGTGGCCAATCATGTGTCGTGGTTTGATGTTCTGGTCATTGGCGCCATTACGCCGCTTTCCTTTATTGCCAAAAGCGAGGTCAAAGGCTGGCCGCTGTTGGGCCTGCTGTCCAGATTGCAACGCACGGTTTTCGTCGATCGGCGGCGCGGGCGGCACAATAAAACCGATGGCGATGGGCTAACCCAACGCTTGCTCGGGGGCGATACGATGGTGATTTTTGCCGAAGGCACAAGCTCCGATGGCCTTAAAGTGCTGCCGTTTAAATCGACTTTATTTGCTGGCATTGAACGTCTGGCGAAGTCAACGCCAGCCCCCGACGCGCTTATGCCGGTTCAGGCGATGAGCCTGGCCTATCTCCGCTTGCATGATATGGCGATGGGGCGGCGCCAGCGGCTGGGCTATGCGTGGTTGGGGGACATGGCCTTGGCGCCGCATTTTCTCTTCATGCTGGCTTCCGGCCCGCTTACCATCGAGGTGATGTTTCACGAGCCTTTGCCCGACGCGGTGAAAAGCCACCGCAAACAAATGGCGCGTCAGTTGCACGCGCAAGTGAAAGGCGGGCTGGAAGATATGGCGCGCGTGCGGGACGCGACGGGCGCGCCGCTTGCTTCCAAGGCCTAAAAGCGCTAAGGCGAAAGCATGATGGAGACGCAAGAAATCAAAGATAAAGGCCCTAATGACCCCAATGATAAGTCTTGTTATATCAAGACCTTCGGGTGCCAAATGAATGTCTATGACAGCCAGCGCATGGCGGAAGCCTTGGTGGAGGCTGGCTATCGCGCGGTCGAGACACCCGACGATGCCGATATGATTATTCTCAACACCTGCCATATTCGCGAGAAAGCGGCGGAAAAAGTCTATCATGAGCTGGGTCGACTGCGCCCTTTGAAGCAGCGCAATAAAAACATGGTTATCGGCGTGGCCGGGTGCGTGGCTCAGGCTGAAGGGGCGGAAATTATGTCGCGCGCGCCGATGGTCGATATGGTGTTTGGTCCGCAAACCTTTCAGCAATTGCCAGCCATGCTGGAAGAAGTGTCGCAAACGCGCTCGCAGGGGCGCAAGGCCAGATTGGTGCGCACAGAGTTTCCCGCCGCCGAGAAATTTGCCGCCCTGACCCATGTGCCGCGAAAACCGATTACCCGCAGCCCCAGCGCCTATGTGACGGTGCAAGAAGGCTGCGATAAATTCTGCACATTCTGTGTGGTGCCTTATACGCGCGGCGAAGAAGTCTCGCGCGCGGCCGCAGATATTATCGCCGAAGCCAAAGGGCTGGCCGCTCAAGGGGTGTGTGAAATTACCCTCTTGGGGCAGAATGTGAACGCTTGGCAAGACCGCGATAGCGGCCAGCGGCTTGCGGGTCTTTTGGATGTTCTCGCCGATATCGACGGCTTGCATCGCCTGCGCTTTACCACCAGCCATCCGCGCGATATGGATGCGGCGTTAATTGCCGCGCATGGGGCAAATGAAAAGCTCATGCCCTATCTGCATCTGCCGGTGCAGGCGGGGTCGGATAAAATTTTAAAGGCCATGAACCGCAAACATACGGCGGCCGAGTATATTGCGCTGTGCAAAGCGTTTCGCGCCGTGCGGCCAGACTTGGCTTTATCGTCCGATTTTATCATCGGCTTTCCCGGCGAGACCGACGAAGATTTTGCCGCCACCATGGCTTTGGTCGAAGAAGTGACTTACGCACAAGCCTATTCGTTTAAATATTCCCCGCGCCCTGGCACGCCAGCGGCAGAGGCAGAAAACCAAGTCGATGAAGCGGTCAAAGCGGCCCGTCTGCAAACCATTCAAGCGTTGATCAGTTCTCAACAAAGCGCCTTTAACGATGCGCAAATGGGCAAAACTTTGCCGATTTTATTCGATAAGCCGTCCAAACATGCGGGCCAAATTACTGGCCGAAGCCCCTATTTGCAGCCCGTGCACGTAAAAGTGCCAGAGGGCCAAGATGGGGAGGCTTTATTTGCCGCCGTGCGCGGGCGCATTCTGCCGGTCGAGATTACCCGCACGCATCGCAATAGTTTGAGCGGTCAATTGGCCGACAGCTTTCGTTAGGACTTGCCAAGCGCGTGAAAACTTCTGATACTTGGTATATATGGTTCACAAAATGCATGACAAAATGACAGGCCTTTTAGGAGCACGCGCTTGAGCGGTTCTCAAAAGCCATCCACAGCAGATACAAGCGCTCCAAAACGCTCTTCTCCGAAACGCGCGGCAAAGCCTTTCGTGCTTCAGTTCGACAATAATCAGCTGTTGCCTGAGCTCTATGGCGAGCACGGCAAAAATCTGGCGCGCATCGAGCAGACTTTGGATGTCTCTTTATCCAATCGCGGCAATCAGGTTTCCATTTCGGGTGCCGAGGAAGATTGCACGCGCGCCGCACAAGTGTTGGGCACGCTGTATCATCACCTCGAACGCGGCGCAGAAGTGACCGGCGGCGACGTTGATGGCGCTTTGCGTCTCAGCCTCGGCGCGGGTGAAACCCCCTCGGGCGGCAATGGCGTATCGGCAAACAGCAATGGCAAGGGCAATGGAAAAACCGCGGCGCCCTTAACGGGAAAAGCGGCGCTGAGAACGCAAAAGCGCGAAGTCTTGCCGCGCTCGCCCATGCAAGCCGCCTATATTGATGCTTTATTGACCAGCGAGCTGGTGGTGGGATGTGGCCCTGCGGGGACGGGCAAAACCTATTTGGCCGTGGCGGCTGCGGCCGCCATGTTGGTGGAAGGGAAAGTCGACCGCATTATTCTCTCGCGCCCAGCCGTGGAAGCCGGCGAGAACTTAGGCTTCTTGCCAGGCGATATGCGCGATAAAGTAGACCCTTATTTGCGCCCGCTTTATGACGCGCTTTATGACATGTTGCCCGGCCCACAAGTTATTCGGTCTTTGGAAAGCGGCGAGATTGAAATCGCGCCTTTGGCCTTCATGCGCGGTCGCACTTTGGCCAATAGTTTTGTCATTCTCGATGAAAGCCAAAACGCCACGCCCATGCAGATGAAAATGTTTCTGACGCGGATGGGCGAAAACTCTCGCATGGTTATCACCGGCGACCCGAGCCAAGTGGATTTGCCTTTTGGCGCCAAGTCTGGCCTGAAGGATGCGTTGGAAATTCTGCCGAAAATCAAAGGTTGTGAGATTATTCATTTCGGCGAAGATGATGTGGTGCGCCATGATATGGTTACGCGCATCGTGAAGGCTTATAATAAGCGCGACGGCAAATTACCGCCCTTGCAAAGACATCCCAAAAAGACATCGAAAAAGGTGCTGGATGAGAAACCAAACGAGCCAGGTGATGACGAAAAATAACGCCCTTCCGCCGGATGATGACGCGGAGCCCGACAGTCTGGGCCAAACCCCGGGCCTCACCTTAGACATCGATATGCGCGATGCGCGCTGGCAGGCGCTTGCCGATGATTTGCGCCAGCAAGCAGATTTTATTTGGGCGCATTTAGACCCCAAGGGCGCCATGCCCGCTGCCGAGGCGTGCCTTGTCTTGGCCGATGATGCGGCGCTGGCGGATATGAACCAAAGGTTTCGAGATAAATCTGGCCCGACCAATGTGTTGAGTTTTCCGGCGCTGGATTTTGCAAAGCCTGTAAAGGGCGCGCAGGATTTATCGAACCCCGCCTTTGTGCTGCTGGGCGATATTGTTATGTCCTATGACCGCTTAGCGGCCGAGGCCCAAGCGCAGGGCAAGAGCGAACAGGCGCATGGCCTGCATTTGCTGACCCATGGGCTTTTGCACCTCTTGGGCTATGACCATGAAAACGAGCCAGACGCGCAGGTGATGGAAAGCTTGGAAAGCAAATTGCTCGGCGCGGCTGGGTTTCCCAACCCCTATGATGCGCCCCCTCAACAGGAGTATGAAACATGAGTGCCACTTCTTCCGGAACCAGCTGGTGGCGCGCCCTCTTTGGCGGCGCCGAGAGCTCGCTGCGCGAAAGCATTGAAGATGTATTGGACGAGACCCAAGGCGAAACCGCCGACTTCTCTGACGAAGAACGTCATATGCTCAAAAACCTGCTGGGTTTTCGCGATGTTCGCCTCGACGATGTGATGGTGCCGCGCGCCGATATTGATGCGGTGGAAGCGGATATTGGGTTGCGCGATTTGCTGGCGCTGTTCTCTGAATGCGGTCACTCGCGCATGCCGGTCTTTCGCGAGACGCTCGATCAGCCCATCGGCATGGTGCATGTCAAAGATGTTTTATCGGCCGTGCAATCGAGCCTCGACCAAGCGGGCGCCAACATGGAGGCTATCGATTTAGCGCCTTTGGTGCGCCCGGTTTTATTCGTGCCGCCCTCGATGCCGGCGATGGAATTGCTGGTAAAAATGCAAGCGACGCGCGGCCATATGGCTTTGGTCATCGATGAATATGGCGGCACGGATGGTCTGGTGACGATTGAAGATTTAATCGAGGAAATCGTCGGCGAGATTGAAGACGAGCATGATGAAGAAGAAGAGCTCTTGCGCCCGCTGAATGAAGATGGCCATTGGCGCGCCCATGCGCGCCTGCCGCTCAGCGATATGGAAGAGGCTTTGAGTGTCAACCTCGCCAGCGTGGAGGGCTATGACGATATTGATACGCTTGGCGGGCTGGTGTTTGCCAAAGCCGGACGCGTGCCCGAACGCGGCGAAATGATTGCCCATGATATGGGTGAGGGGCGGGCGCTCGAATTTATCATTCATGACGGCGACGCGCGCCGGATTAAACAATTAGATGTGCGTCTGGTTTCGCGGGGCCCCAAACCAAGCCGAAAAGGCAAGGCTGGCTAATGGCTGGTTGGCTCTCGTTTTGTGCGGCTTTTTGCGCGGCCCATCCCAAACGCATGGGGCTTTTGGCCGGGCTTATTTTACCTTTGGCCTTTGCGCCGTTTCAAATCTTGCCGATTTTCTATCTGTCCTATGGATTGTTTTTTTGGCTCGCGTGGCAAGGTCGCGAGACGCCCAAAAGATTGTTTGTCTTGGGGTGGGTGTTTGGCTTTGGCCAATTTTTCACCGGCCTTTTGTGGGTGGGCGAAGCCTTTTTGGTCGAGGCGGAGCATTTTTTATGGGCGCTGCCTTTTGCCGTAACTTTATTGCCGGCGGGACTGGCTTTATTTGGCGCTTTGGCGCTTTGGCTGTGGGGGCATTTAATGGCGCGCTTTGCCATGCGGCGCTTGTTGGCAAGTTTGAGCTTGGCGCTTTTGCTGGTTCTGGCGGCCTATCTGCGGGGCACGGTGTTCACCGGACTGCCGTGGAATTTGCCAGCCATGGGCTGGGGCAGTTGGCTTTATTTAGCGCAAGCCGCGAGTTTTATTGGCGTGCACGGGCTAGGGTTGGTGGCACTGGTCAGCGTCGCTCTTCTCATGGCGGAGCGGGCGCATTTGCGCTGGATGGCTTTGGGCCTAGGGCTGCTGGCTCTCTTATTTGGGGTGGTTCGTCTGCACGGTTTTGCCGACCCGGCGGCCAGCGAGACGGTGGTCACCGTGGTGCAGCCGAATATTTCGCAGCGTGAAAAATGGCTGCCCGAAAAACGCGAGGACCATATAGAGACGATTTTGAAATTAACCCAATTGGGGCTGGAATATGCGCCCAAGACAAATCTTATCCTTTGGCCTGAAACCGCCATCCCCGCCCTCATTGATGAAGGCACGGGGTTTGCCGACCGGCTTCGCGCCGCCCTGCCAGCGCTCTCTGCCGAGGGGCAATTGCCCCCCTATATTCTCACGGGCGCGGTGCGACGCGAGGTTGGTCTGACGCGCGACCAATTTTATAATAGCGCCATGCTATGGTCGGGCGATGGCCATTTATTGGCCAAATCGGACAAGCATCATTTGGTGCCCTTTGGCGAATATTTGCCCCTGCAAGACTGGCTGGAGGCGATCGGTCTACAGCAATTGGTCCGCTTGCCCGGTGGCTATGACTATGGCCCCCCCCATGCTCGATTGAGCGCGGCGGGCTTGCCGATACTGGCGCCTTTGATTTGTTATGAGGGTATTTTCCCAACTCTATCTGCCAGCCCAAAGGGGGTGGCGCGTCCGGATGTGCTGGTCAATATAACCAATGATGGCTGGTTTGGAAATTGGCATGGGCCGCATCAACATATCGCGCAAGTGCGCCTGCGGGCCATCGAACAAGGCTTGCCTTTGGTGCGCAGTGCCAATACCGGCATCTCCGCTGTTTTCGATGCCAAGGGACGCCAGCTCGAGGGTTTGCCCTTGGGCGAGGCGGGCGTTTTTTCTTTACCTCTGCCTTCGGCCTTGGCACCGAGCGTCTATGCGCGGTTTGGCGATAGTTTGTTTTTTGCGCTTTGGCTGAGTTTGGCTTTGGTGATTGTCTATCTGCGCCCTCGGCGGGTAGCGCCCGCGCAGTAAGCTTTTCTCCAGATAAAACAATTGCCCTTGGCGCCTCTCTCCGCCATAGTCTTTGGGGTAACCTGCGTCTCAAAAAAAATAATAGAGGAGGCAGATTATGCCACGAAAAAAACATCAAGCCGTCGATGCTTTCATTGGTGCGCGGGTGCGCTTGCGGCGCCTCATGTTGGGCATGAGCCAAGAAGAATTGAGCAATCAATTGGGCGTGACTTTCCAGCAAATTCAAAAATATGAGAAAGGCGTCAATCGCATTTCGGCCAGCCGCTTGTTCGAGCTGTCGCATGCTTTAGATGTGCCTGTGCAGTTTTTCTTTGATGGCCTAGATGAGCCAACAGACCCTTATCCGGAAGCGGGAATGGCCGATGAGCCGCTGTTAAACCCCTATCTTGATTTTGTCAGCAGCGGCCAAGGCGTAGAGCTCAATCGCGCGTTTTTGGAAATCACTGATGATGATTTGCGCCGCCAATTACTCTCGGTTGTCTCCAATATTGCCAGGGTTAATCGGACGCAAGATTAAGCCGACCCGGCCCGCAGCAAATAAGTTTTTTTCACGCAACAGACTTGACCATTGGGGCCTTGCCTGCCAAATAAAGGCCATTGAAAAATCGTTAAGGATATTGTGATGCGCGCTTCTTATGAATTTACGTCCGAATCTGTTTCGGAAGGTCACCCAGATAAAGTCTGTGACCGGATTTCGGATAGTATTTTAGATGCCTTTCTGGCGCGCGACCCACAAGCCCGCGTGGCCGTGGAAACCTTAACGACGACAAATTTAATCGTTCTGGCTGGCGAAGTCCGCCCCGCCGGATTGGTGTCCAATGAAGAAATGGAAGCCATCGCCCGCGCCGCCGTGAAAGACATCGGCTATGAGCAAGATGGGTTCCATTGGCAAAACGCAGAAGTGCAAGTGCATGTGCATGGCCAATCGGCGCATATCGCGCAAGGCGTTGACGCCGATGGCAGTGATAAAGAAGAAGGGGCTGGCGACCAGGGCATTATGTTTGGCTATGCTTGCCGCGAAACCGAAGACCTCATGCCCGCGCCGATTGCTTATAGCCATCAAATTTTGGCCGATATGGCAGCAGCCAGAAAATCAGGCGGCGTGCAAGGCCTCGGCCCCGACAGCAAAAGCCAAGTGACTTTGGCCTATGAAAACGGCAAGCCGGTGGGCGCCACGTCGGTTGTGGTGTCGACCCAACATGATGACGGCCTGACACAAGATGATGTGCGCGCGCTCGTGCGCCCTTTCGTTGAAAACGTCTTGCCAGATGGCTGGATGTGCCCCGAAGAGACTTTTTATGTCAACCCAACGGGCACATTTGTCATTGGCGGCCCGGATGGGGATGCGGGTCTGACGGGTCGTAAAATTATCGTCGATACATATGGCGGCGCGGCCCCGCATGGCGGCGGCGCCTTTTCTGGCAAAGACCCGACAAAAGTAGACCGCTCGGCCGCTTATGCATCGCGCTATTTGGCGAAAAATGTTGTGGCGGCCGGTCTGGCCGAACGCTGCACTTTGCAGCTTTCCTACGCCATTGGCGTGTCGCAACCTTTGTCGCTTTATGTCGATTTACATGGCACGGGCCAAGTCGAAGAAGCGGCGTTGGAGACAGCCTTGGCGCAAGTGATGGATTTAAGCCCACGCGGTATCCGCGAACATTTGGGCCTCAACAAACCGATTTATGCTCGCACGTCGGCTTATGGCCATTTTGGCCGCAAACCACAAGACGATGGCGGCTTCTCGTGGGAGCGCACCGACTTGGTGGATGCCATTAAGGGCGCGCTTTAGGCGTCTATGGCGGAGCAGCCAAAACCTCCAGCGAAAACCCCAAGAGACGACAGAAAAGGGGACGCTATAAAACGCGTCGTCTATGGCCGACGCCAAGGCCATAAATTGCACCCGCGACAAGCTAAATTGGTCGAGGCGCTTTTGCCGCGATTGCGCGTCGATGTGGGCGCCGAGGCGCGCCCTGCCGATTGGTTTTCGCGTGCCTTTGAGGCCTATGCTTTAGAAATCGGGTTTGGCGGCGGCGAGCATTTGGCGTCGCGCGCGCGGGCCCAGCCCGATGTGGGCTTTATTGGATGCGAACCGTTTTTAAACGGGGTTGCCAAATTGCTGATTGAGATAGACGAAGCCAATCTCGACAATATTGCCATCTATGATGATGACGCGCGAGATGTTTTGGAAGCCCTGCCAGACCACTGTCTTGCGCAAATCTATTTGCTATACCCCGACCCATGGCACAAGAACCGGCATGACAAACGCCGCTTCATCAGTCCGCAAAACCTCGATCAAGTGTTTCGGGTTTTGCGCCCCGAGGGACGGTTTATGGTGGCCAGTGATATTCCTTCCTATATCGATTGGACGCTCAGCCACATACGCGCGCACGGCGGCTTTGCTTGGCACAATGCGGCGGGCGACCGCCAAAGGGCGCCGGAAGGCTGGCCCGGCACGCGCTATGAAGCCAAGGCCCTTCGCGAGGGCCGGGTGCCGACCTATCTGGATTTCATCCGTCTCGACAGCCCCACACCGGGAAAATTAGAGGCGGATAACACAGACTTGCGCCGTCGTTAAAAATCGCTATAGTGACCGCAAATGGAAGCTGCTTTTTGAAAGTGGGATGCTGGAAACGGCCCCGCTTTTTTTCATGGCCAAACGCCCGCTTTGGGCACGGTGATGGTGCAAGATGAAAAAAGCAGGAGTTTGAAGGAGATGTCATGTCGCAAGACACGGCTCTAGATACGCCGCATTTAAAGGCGCCAGGCCCCGCGCGGCCGTTTTTGGAACTGGTGGAGCCAGTTATCGAAAGCCTTGGCTATGCGCTCTTGCGCATTCGCATGACCGGCGATGATGGCCAGGCGGTGCTGCAGATTATGGCGGAAAACGACGAAGGTGGGTTGCGCATTGCGCAATGCGAAGAAATTAGCCGCGCTCTATCCGATGTGATGGATGTTGAGAACCCGATTGCCGGCGCTTATGCGTTGGAGGTTTCTTCGCCAGGTGTGGCGCGGCCCCTAACCCGGCCCGTCGATTTTGAGCGCTGGGCCGGCTATGAAGCCAAATTAGGCCTGCGCGATGCCATTGATGGCCAGCGGCGGTTTCGCGGCGTGGTGCAAGGGTTTGCCGATGGTGAGGCTTTGTTAGAGGTTCAATTGGCGGGTTTTGAGACGCCGCAAGTCTTGGGATTGGCGATACAAAATATTGCCGAGGCGCGGTTGGTGCCAGACGAAGATGCCATTACGCAGGCGTTGAAACAGCAGAAGAAGCCCAAGAAGGGCGATAAAGATAAGTAAACAGGTCGCGTCGGTAGACGCGATAAATGATATTCGACCCATTTGGGTCAGCCAATTTAGGAGATGAAAATGGCTACAGGGATTAGCGCAAATAAGCTGGAGTTGCTGCAAATTGCCGACGCGGTCGCGCGTGAAAAAGGCATTGAGGTCGAGATTGTTTTATCGGCGATGGCAGATGCGATCGAGAAAGCCGCCAAAGCACGCTATGGCCAAGAAAATGATATTCGCGTCGACATCGACCCGAAGACCGGCGAGACAAAATTGCTGCGCGCCGTGCAAGTGGTCGAATTGGTAGAAAATGACGATACGCAAATCTCGCTTCCGGTCGCCCAGCGCGATAATCCAGAAGCCAAAATTGGCGATGAAGTAATCGACGAATTGCCGCCGGTTGAATTTGGCCGTATCGCCACCCAAGCTGCCAAACAAGTGATTGTGCAGCGGGTGCGCGAAGCCGAGCGCGAGCGTCAATACGAAGAGTTTAAAGACCGCGTGGGCGAGATTATCAATGGTCTGGTGAAACGGGTCGAATATGGCAATGTGGTGATGGACTTGGGCCGTGGCGAAGCCGTGGTGCGCCGCGATAATCTAATTCCCCGCGAAGTGTTCCGCCCCGGCGATCGCATTCGCGCCTATATTCAAAATGTGCGCCGCGAACAGCGCGGCCCGCAGATTATTCTGTCGCGTAACGACCCAGCTTTCATGTCGAAACTTTTCATGCAGGAAGTGCCGGAGATTTATGACGGCGTTATCGAAGTGCGTGCGGTGGCGCGCGATGCGGGTAGCCGCGCTAAAATTGGCGTGATTTCAAATGACCCAGGCATTGACCCTGTGGGCGCTTGCGTGGGTATGCGCGGCAGCCGTGTGCAGGCCGTGGTCAATGAGCTGCAAGGCGAGAAAGTGGATATTATTCCTTGGTCGCCAGACCCTGCCGCTTTCATTGTGAACGCGCTGGCCCCAGCTGAAGTGACCAAAGTGGTGTTGGACGAAGACGTGCAGCGCATTGAAGTTGTGGTGCCGGATGAGCAATTGAGCTTGGCCATTGGGCGTCGGGGCCAAAATGTACGCCTCGCCTCGCAGCTGACCGGTTGGGATATTGATATTATGACCGAAGCGCAAGAGAGCGAGCGTCGTCAGGCCGAATTTGCCGAACGCACCGCCTTGTTCATGTTGGCTTTGGATGTCGATGAGATGATTGCTCAATTGCTGGCGTCGGAAGGGTTCTCGAGCGTTGAAGAAGTGGCCTATGTGCCAGCCGAAGAGATTACTTATATCGAAGGCTTTGACGAGGAAACGGCAGAAGAAATTCAAAACCGGGCGCGCGATCATTTGGACCGCGAGAATGAGAAGCTGGACGCGCAGCGCAAAGAAATGGGCGTTGGCGATGATTTGGCCGCCATGGAAGGCATGACGCCCGCCATGTTGGTGCGCTTTGGCGAGAACGATATTAAATCGCTGGAAGATTTTGCGGGCTGTGTAACCGATGATTTAACTGGTTGGTTTGAGACGGTGGAGCGTCGTCGGGTGCGCCAAGATGGCATTCTCGATGGGTTTGATGTTTCGCCAGAAGAAGCCGAGGGCCTGATTATGGCGGCGCGGGTTTTGGCTGGTTGGATTACGCAAGAAGAGCTAGACCAGCAGCGTGCCGAGGAAGCGGCCCGCGTGGCGGCTGAGCTGGCGGCGCAAGAGGCGTTGGAAAACCCGACCCCGGAAGCCGATGAGGTGCCAGACCCATTTGCCCCCGTCGCTTCGGCGCCGCGTGCGGAATAGGCTTGAGCTGAGATTATGGGGGGGCTTCAAACCTGCCAGATAAGTGGCAAAGAGGCTGATAGCGCGGATATGTTGCGCTTTGTTATCTCGCCAGATGGCGAGCTGACCCCAGATTTAGGGCAAAAATTGCCCGGCGAGAGTATTTGGCTGGCCAATCAGCGCGACCTTGTGGCGCCTTTGGTTGCCAAATATGCCAGCCAGGCGCCAGCTACGGAAGCGGCGACCGAAGGGGCAAAAGCCGGCTTGGAAAGCCTAGAGATTAGGCTGGAGAGATTGATGCGCCAACAAGCGCATGGGGTTTTGGGCTTGATGCGCAAGTCAGGGGCGATTGTGATGGGCTTCATGAAAGTGGAGGCCGCGCTAAAAAAGGGGCAGATTGTGTTGCTTTTTGCCGCGCATGATGGCGCCGAAAATGGTCGTCAGTCCATGGCGCAAAAGGCCCGGGCGACGAACACAAGAATATGCGCTTTATTTAGCGCAGATGAATTGGGCATGGCCTTTGGCCGTGAAAATGTGATACATGCAGGGCTTACCGATGCACGTTGGTTGGCCCGTATCGATAAAGAAACCATGCGATTGGCGACTTTTTTGGGCGACCAATTGGGCATGGATAGGAGTGAGACCGAATGAGCGACGCGAAAACAGGTGATGACGCCCCCAAAGAGGATGCCCCTCAGGACGGCGAAGCCAAACGCGGCAAGACCATGTCTTTGAAACGGACAGTGGAAAGCGGGCAAGTGCGCCAGAGCTTTTCGCATGGCCGTTCCAAATCTGTTTTGGTTGAAAAACGCCGTAAGCGTGTTGTCAAACCAGGGCAAGAAGAACCCCAAGCGGCACCGGCTGCGGATGCGCCGGCCCCTGCGCCAGCCCCAACCCCAGCGGCCCCAAGTGCGCCCGCCATGCCCGATGGTCTGTCGAAAGCCGAGCAAGACAAACGTCTCGCCGCTGTGGCAGAAGCCAAAGTGCGGGCCGTCGAAGAAGCCAAACAAGCCGAGATTGACGCCGCGCGTCGCGCCGAAGAAGACGCCGAACGCGCCGCCGAACGCGCTGTCTTGGATGCCGAGGCGGCCAAACAAGCCGAAGCTAATTCGCGCAAAGCCAAAAAAGGCGATGTGGTTGACCCCGTCGATGCCCCGCCTGCCGAACCCGCTTTGGTGCCGCGGGCCACAAAACAAGCGCCGGCCGTTGCCAGCGCCGAAGACAAAAAACGGGCGGAAGAAAAACGCCGCACCGCCACCCCAGACAAGCGGGCCGGCGAGCGCCGCCGCCGGACGGGCAAATTAACCATTAATGATGCCCTCAACGATGAAGAGCGGGTCCGCTCCTTGGCCTCCATGCGGCGTCGTCGCGAGCGTGAAAAACGCCAAGCCAATAATTCGGGCGATGGTGAAAAAGTAGCGCGCATGGTGCAATTGCCAGACACAATTAGCATTCAAGAGCTGGCCAATCGGATGGCAGAACGCGCCGTCGATGTGATTAAAGTGCTGATGCAGCAAGGCATTATGGCGCAAATCAATGATGTGATTGACGCCGATACCGCCCAAATTGTGGCCGAAGATTTAGGCCACCAAGTCAAACGCGTTTCGGAAAGCGATGTCGAAGACTCGATTGTCATGGCCGATGATGACGACGATGATAAAGTCGCTCGCCCCCCTGTGGTGACCGTTATGGGCCATGTGGACCATGGTAAAACCTCGCTTCTCGATGCGCTGCGCAAAGCCAAAGTGGCCGATGGCGAAGCGGGCGGCATCACGCAACATATTGGCGCCTATCAGACCCAAACCAGCGCTGGGGAAACCATCACTTTTATCGATACGCCGGGCCATGCGGCCTTTACGGCGATGCGCGCGCGCGGTGCCAAAGTAACCGATTTGGTTATTCTCGTGGTGGCTGGCGACGATGGCGTTATGCCGCAAACGGTAGAGGCGATTAACCATGCCAAAGCGGCCCAAGCGCCGATGATTGTCGCCATCAATAAAATGGATAAGCCAGAGGCGGATGCCAATCGGGTGAAAAACGACTTGCTGCAGCATGAAATCATTTCCGAAGAAATGGGCGGCGATACGCAGATGATTGAAGTCTCGGCGCAAACCGGAAACGGTCTGGATGATTTGCTGGAAGCGGTGGCGTTACAAGCCGAGCTGATGGAATTGAAAGCCAAGGCCAACCGCGCGGCCGAAGGCATTGTGATTGAAGCCAAACTCGACAAAGGCCGCGGTGCAGTGGCCACAGTGCTAGTGCAACGCGGCACGTTGAATGTCGGCGATATTTTTGTCGTGGGCCAAGAATCGGGTCGCGTTCGCGCGCTCATCGATGACAAAGGCCAGCAGATTAAAATTGCGGGTCCATCGTCTCCGGTCGAAGTTTTGGGCGCTGGCGGCGTTCCGGGCGCGGGCGAAATTTTCACTGTTGTTGAAAACGAAGCGGATGCGCGTGAAGTGGCGGAATATCGCTCTCGCAAAGCGCGTCAGAAATCGAGCGATATTGCCCCGCGTGCGGCCTCTCTGGATCAAATGATGAACCAGCTGGAGACGCAAGAACGCGCTGAGATTGCCATTGTCGTCAAAGGCGATGTGCAAGGCTCGGTGGAAGCGATTGCCCAAGCGGCTGCCAAACTGGGCACCGATGAAGTGTCGGCGCGGGTGATTCATACAGGCGTCGGGGGCATTACCGAAAGCGATATTACGCTGGCGGCCGCCTCGCGGGCCGTGGTGTTTGGCTTTAACACGCGGGCCAATGGCCAGGCGCGCAGCATGGCCGAGGCAGAAGGTATCGAAATTCGCTATTACAATGTGATTTACGATTTGGTCGATGATTTGAAAGCCGCTATGGCGGGCATGTTGTCGCCAGAGCTTCGCGAAACAGCGCTTGGCACGGCGGAAGTCTTGGAAGTGTTTAAAGTCGGCAAAGCAGATAAAGCGGCTGGCGGACTGGTTGGCACGGGGCTTGTGCGCCGTGGTGCGAAAGTGCGCCTCATCCGCGATGATATTGTTATTCACGAGGGTGAGTTGTCGTCGCTGCGTCGCTTTAAAGACGAAGTCAAAGAAGTTCAGTCGGGGCAAGAATGTGGTATGGCCTTTGAGAATTACAAAGACTTGAAACCTGGCGATATCATTGAGTGCTATGAGGTCGAAGAAATCGCCCGCACGTTAGATAGCTAAGCTTAACGCTTTTACAACTATGGCTGAAAAAAACAATATTGCCGGCAAACCCCCCTCGCAGCGTCAGTTGCGGGTTGGGGAAATGCTGCGCCATCGCTTGAGCGAGGTGCTGCATGGTGCCGATTTTGAAGCCAAGGTTTTGAAAAAAGCCAATATCACCGTCACCGAAGTGCGCATCAGCCCAGATTTGCGCCATGCCACCGCCTATATTATGCCGTTGGGCGGCGCGCATATTGAAAAAATCGTGACTTTGTTGAACGAGGAAGTGCCTCGGCTCAAGAAAATCTCGCTTTCGGGATTGCATTTGAAATATACGCCTGATTTTAAATTTGCCGCCGATAAGAGCTTTGACCAAGCGGCGGCTATGGACGAGCTTTTATCATCGGAGCGCGTGGCTGGCGATATCGCGGATTTAGAGACGCCAGACGGCGCCTAGAGTTTTTGCATAATAGGGGCTGCGCTTTGGCACGACGTAAAAAAGGCCGGAAGATTTCAGGCTGGATCAATTTAGACAAACCCTATGAATTAGGCTCGACGCCCGCCGTCTCGCGGGTGCGTTGGTTGTTTCATGCGCAAAAAGCGGGTCATGCTGGCACGCTCGACCCTTTGGCGACCGGGGTTTTGCCGATTGCTCTGGGCGAGGCCACCAAAACCGTTTCTTTTATGCAAGAAGCGGCCAAGACCTATCGTGTCAGCATTGGGCTTGGCGTGGCCACCACCACGGATGACATAGAAGGCGAGCCGCTGGAGACCAGCCCGCATCGGCCCGAAACGCAAGAGATTAAAGCCGCTTTGGCTTCCTTCATCGGCGACATTGAGCAGGTGCCGCCGCAATTCTCGGCCATTCGCAAAGATGGTGTGCGCGCTTATACCAAGGCGCGGGCGGGCGAATTGGTGGAGCTGGAGGCGCGCCGCGTGCGCATCGACCATATTCGGTTTTTGCGTCGGGTCGATGAAGACCATTTCACCCTCGAGGTAGATTGCGGCAAAGGGGTTTATATTCGCTCTTTGGCGCGCGATTTAGCCGCCCAACTTGGCACCCGCGGCCATGTTACCAAATTGCGCCGAACGCGGGTTGGCCCGTTTGAGGAAAAATCTGCTTTAGGGCTGGATAAATTAACCAATCTGGGCCATAGTGCGCCCGATTTGGCGGCTCTGGATGCTTGCCTGTTACCCCTTACGACCGCGCTGGACGACATCCCGGCGGTGGCCATTCGCGGTGACGAGGCATCCCGCATACAGCAGGGGCAAGCTATATCACCGCAAGGGTTGGCGTTTAAGGGGTCGGTGCTTCTCACACATGAGGGGCTTCCTATCGCCATCGCGCACCAAGATGGGGAAACCCTAAAGCCGTTGCGGGTGTTTAACCTCTAGAACCCAAAAGGTTCGCATCGAGACCGCAAGGTCTTTTATAAAGGAGAGTGCGATGTCGATTACTGCCGAGCGCAAAGACGCGCTGATTAAAGAATATGCAACCGTCGCTGGCGACACTGGGTCACCAGAAGTGCAAGTTGCCATTCTGTCTGAACGGATTAACAATCTTACCGAACATTTTCAAACCCACGCCAAGGATAATCATTCGCGTCGCGGTCTGTTGAAAATGGTAAGCCAACGCCGTCGCTTGCTTGACTATGTTAAGGGTCGCGATGTTGAGCGCTATAAGAGCCTCATTGAGCGTCTGGGCCTGCGTCGTTAATTTGCGTAAATTTAAAAACCGGCCTTTGTTTGAAAAGGCCGGTTTTTCATTTCTGTCATCAAGGCCTGACAGACCTTTTTCTGACATGAGGTCAGAAAAAACAGAGGAAAGAGAACCGGCCTTGGTTCTGGTTCTCGATTGAAGCTGCTCCTTTCAAGGGAAAGGGGCTTTGGCAAAGTGAGCTGAAACAGCTGCTTGCCGTGATAGGAAGAACGTATGTTTGATATTACTCGTGAAGAAATTGAATGGGGTGGGCGCACGCTGACCCTCGAAACTGGCCGTGTTGCCCGTCAAGCGGACGGCGCGGTTCTGGCCACGTATGGGGAAACCTCGGTGCTGGCCACTGTGGTTGGCGATCGCAGCCCGAAGCCGGGTCTCGACTTTTTCCCACTAACTGTGAATTACCAAGAAAAAGCCTATGCCGCCGGTAAAGTGCCTGGCGGTTATTTTAAGCGCGAAGGACGTCCAAGCGAAAAAGAGACCCTGATTTGTCGTCTCATTGACCGCCCCATTCGCCCGCTTTTTGTGAAAGGCTTTAAAAACGAAACCCAAGTCATCGCCACTGTGATGAGCCATGACCTTGAAAACGACGCCGATATTGTTGCCATGGTGGCGGTATCTGCCGCGCTGACCATTTCGGGTCTGCCGTTCCAAGGCCCCATTGGCGCCGCGCGTGTTGGCTTTATCGATGGCGAATATGTGCTCAACCCAACCTTGGATCAAATGGCGGATACCTCGCTTGATCTCATTGTGGCGGGCACAGATGACGCCGTGTTGATGGTGGAATCGCAAGCCGATGAATTGGCTGAAGACGTGATGCTCGGTGCCGTGATGTTTGGTCACCGTGAGTTCCAACCGGTTATCGACGCGTGTATTCGCATGGGCGAGAAAGCCGCGAAAGCGCCTCGCGATGTGGTTATCCCAGACGATAGCGCTTTGAAAGCCAGCGTGGCGGGCATTGCCAAAGACGGCCTTGTGGCTGCCTATGGCGAAGCCGACAAGCAGGTTCGCCAAAGTGCCATTGCTGCGTTGAAAGACACGGTCTATGCCGATTTGGTCGCTGACGATGCCAGCCCCGATGAGCGCAATGCGGTCTCGGGCGCGTTTAAATCTTTGGAAAGCGATATCGTCCGTGGCGATATTCTGGACACAGAAAAACGTATTGATGGTCGCGGTCTTGCCGATGTGCGCGCGATTGTCTCGGAAGCCGGCGTCTTGCCTCGCACCCATGGCTCGGCTTTGTTTACGCGCGGCGAAACGCAAGCCCTCGTCGTGGCCACTTTGGGCACTGGCGATGATGAACAATTCGTCGATGCGCTGGAAGGCACCTATCGCGAAAACTTCATGCTGCATTATAATTTCCCCCCATACTCGGTGGGCGAAACCGGACGGGTTGGCTTTACGGGCCGTCGCGAAATCGGTCATGGCAAGCTCGCTTGGCGCGCTTTGAAAGCCATGTTGCCAAGCAAAGAAGAGTTTCCTTACACATTGCGTCTTGTGTCGGAAGTGACAGAAAGCAACGGCTCGTCTTCCATGGCGACGGTTTGTGGTGCGTCGCTGGCGATGATGGATGCGGGCGTTCCGTTGAAAAAACCCGTGGCGGGGATTGCCATGGGTCTGATTAAAGAAGGCGAGCGTTTCGCGGTTCTTTCTGACATTCTCGGCGACGAAGACCATCTGGGGGACATGGACTTTAAAGTGGCGGGTACCAAAGATGGTATTACGTCGCTGCAAATGGACATTAAAATCACCGGCATTACCGAAGAGATTATGCAAGTGGCTCTCGACCAAGCCAAGGGCGGGCGCACGCATATTCTCGACGAAATGGCGAAATCTCTGACCGAAGCCCGCGACGAGATGGGCGAATATGCTCCCAAGATTGAAACCATTCAGGTGCCACAAGATAAAATCCGTGAAGTGATTGGTACCGGCGGGAAGATTATTCGCGAGATTGTGGAAACCTCGGGTGCCAAAATCGATATTGGCGACGACGGCCTGATTAAAGTGGCCTCTGCGGATGCCGCGGCCATCAAGTCGGCGCTGGACCAAATCAACTCGATTGTTGCCGAGCCAGAAGAGGGCGTCATCTATGAAGGCACGGTTGTGAAAACCATGGACTTCGGCGCTTTCGTCAACTTCTTCGGCAAGCGCGATGGTCTGGTGCATATTTCGCAACTGGCCGACAAACGCGTCGAGAACACAACCGATGTCGTGAAAGAAGGCGACACGGTGAAAGTGAAATTGATGGGCTTTGACGATCGCGGCAAGGTTCGCCTGTCGATGAAAGTCGTCGACCAAGAAACCGGGGAAGACCTGGAAAACAAAGACGCTGAGTAAGCTTCTGTTTTAAAAATACAAACCGCCGCGGGGATTTCCTCGCGGCGGTTTTTCTTTATCCAGAATCAGAAAATCGCGGTTAAACGCGTTTCATCACCAAAGTGCCATTGGTGCCGCCAAAACCGAAAGAATTGGACATCACGCAATTCAGCTTCACATCGTCGCGTCGCTGCGTGACAATCGGCATATCGGCGAAATCGGGGTCTAACTCGGTAATATGGGCCGAGCCGGCGATGAAATTATTTTCCATCATCAGCAGCGCATAAATCGCCTCTTGCACGCCGGCTGCGCCGAGCGAATGGCCCGACAAAGATTTGGTCGCCGAGATGGGCGGGCAATCGGGGCCAAAGACTTCGCGCAAAGCTTCAATTTCTTTGATGTCCCCAACCGGTGTCGAGGTGGCATGGGGGTTGATATAATCAATCGGGGTGTCGAGGTCTTGCATCGCCAATTGCATGCAGCGCACGGCGCCTTCGCCCGAAGGTTGCACCATGTCATAGCCGTCGGATGTGGCGCCATAGCCAGCGATTTCGGCATAAATTTTGGCGCCGCGTTTTTTCGCGTGTTCCATTTCTTCCAACACCACAACGCCCGCACCACCCGCAATCACGAAGCCGTCGCGCGATTTATCATAGGCGCGGCTGGCGGTGGAGGGGGTGTCATTATATTTCGAGCTCATGGCGCCCATGGCATCAAACAAAACCGAAAGCGCCCAATCTAATTCTTCGCCGCCGCCGGCAAACATCACGTCTTGTTTGCCCCATTGAATCATTTCCGCCGCATTGCCAATGCAATGGGTGGAGGTGGCGCAAGCCGAGGAGATGGAATAATTGACGCCTTTAATGCCAAAGGGTGTGGCCAGGGTCGCAGAATTGGTCGAGCTCATGGCCTTGGGCACGGCAAAGGGGCCAACCCGTTTGGGGCTGGAATTGCGCGCCGTATCGGTGGCGGCAATCAGCGCTTTGGTGCTGGGGCCGCCCGAGCCCATAATCAGGCCGGTGCGTGGGTTTTGCACCGTGTCTTCTTCGAGGCCAGCATCGGCAATGGCTTGCTGCATGGCGACATAGTTCCAGGCTGCGCCGTCGCCCATAAAGCGGCGCACGCGTTTTTCGACCGCCTCTTCGATGTTCAGCGTTGGCTGGCCAGCGATTTGCGAGCGAAAGCCCATCTCGGCAAAACTCGCCATGGCCGAAATGCCCGAGCGGCCTTCTTGTAAAGAGGCGGTGACTTCTTGGGCGTTATTCCCGAGGCTCGAGACAATGCCAATTCCAGTGATAACAACACGGCGCATAATCATATCCTTAAGTTTATAGGGGTCGGTTTGACACCGAGGTTACATTTGTTCGGGCGTAAACAAGCCAACACGCAGGCCGTCGGCCGTATAAATCATTTTATCGTCGGCATAGAGGCGGGCTTCGCCAATACCCATGGTGAGGCGGCCGGTCATCACCCGTTTCAGGTCGACTTCATAGCGGACTAATTTTACATCGGGCATCACTTGGCCGGTAAATTTCACGGTTCCGGCTCCCAGCGCGCGGCCGCGCCCAGGATTGCCCAGCCAGCCGAGGTGAAAGCCGATCAGCTGCCACATGGCATCGAGCCCCAAGCAGCCAGGCATAACCGGATCGGTTTTAAAATGACAATCGAAGAACCAAAGGTCGGGTTTGACGTCCAACTCGGCTTTTATTTCGCCTTTGCCATGCGCGCCGCCTTCATCTGAAATATGCGTGATGCGATCGAACATCAGCATGGGCGGAGACGGAAGACGGGCGTTGCCATCGCCAAACAACTCGCCATTGGCGCACGCAATCAACTCTTCGTACGAATAGGAATTCTGTTTGGTCATGCTTTATCTCCCTTAAATCAAGTGACGAAACTATCACTTTTTGGGACTGTATCCTAATGTTAATGGCGGTTTTTTCGCCGCCTTTGGGAAGCCGCTTGACAGTCGGGGGGCGAGTGTTTATTTTTTGGAATGATTTTAACTAACAAAAACTTTTACGCACAAAAACTATGTCGAAGAGAAAAGGCAGCGACCGATGCGCGACGGTGGTAGGAATGATGAAAGGCAAGCGGCCATTGTCGCTAAGCTGAAGTCTGCGGGCTTGCGGACCACGCGCCCGCGCGTGGCTTTGGCGCATTTGCTTTTTGGTCAAGGCGACCGCCATATTACCGCCGAGGCCCTGCACAGCGAAGCCCGCGCCGCCGGCCTGAGCATTAGCCAAGCCACGATTTACAACACGCTCAACCAATTTCACGAAGCGGGTATTTTGCGCGAAGTGCAAGTCGAGAAAGCGCGGAGTTATTTCGATACGAATATTTCGGACCACCATCACTTCTATGTTGAAGGCGAAGGTCGCCTGATTGATATTGAGCAAAATGCCATCTCGGTCGATAAGCTGCCCAGCAGCCCAGAAGGGTTTCGCGTCACTGGCGTGGATGTTGTCATTCGGCTGACGAAATAAAACCTTTCCGTCTCGTCTCGCCCCGTCCCACCTATCCAATTTAATCACAATATTTATTTTAGAATTATTCTAAAATACTTGACAGGATTTCTGCCGCTTCCTAGTCTGATGGTTAGGTAGACAGATCTATCTATCTGAAGGCGGGAAAATGCTTCTCGTCACATGCAAAGAGGAGACGTTTCATGTCGCTTGCTGAATCAAAAACCCTTGAGAATCTCAAGGCGGCGTTTGCTGGCGAGAGCCAAGCGAACCGTCGTTACCTTTACTTCGCGCAAAAAGCGGATGTCGAAGGCTATAATGATGTAGCCACGGTTTTCCGTTCCACGGCAGAAGGTGAAACTGGGCATGCCCATGGCCACCTAGAGTTCATGGAAGAAGTCGGGGATCCGGCTACTGGAGAGCCAATTGGCACAACTTCAGAAAACCTAAAAGCCGCTATCGTTGGAGAGACACACGAATACACAGATATGTATCCGGGTATGGCTCGCACCGCGCGCGAAGAAGGTTTTGATGAAATTGCCGACTGGTTTGAGACCCTCGCGAAGGCTGAAAAGTCGCACGCAGGTCGCTTCCAGAAAGCATTGGATACAATGGACTAAACGCCATTCTGGGCCCGGCGACCGCCCAACGTCGCCGGGTCATTTTCTTTAATCGATGAGGCAAATAAAATGAGAGAAGGCAGTTTAGACGCGCCAACCCGACATATATTGGATTGGCAATCTGACGCATTTTACGACAGGGCCGCGCTAGATGAAGAAGCGCGGCGTCAATTCGATATCTGTCATGGGTGTCGTCGCTGTTTCAATCTATGCGATAGTTTTCCGCGCCTTTTTGACCTTATCGATGATAGCGAAAGCGGTGAATTGGATAGTGTAACCTCGGGTGATTTCGGCCCCGTGGTCGATGCCTGCACCCTGTGCGACATGTGCTATATGACCAAATGCCCCTATGTGCCGCCGCATGAGTTCAACTTAGATTTCCCCCATTTGATGCTGCGCTATCGCGCCGTCGATTTTAAAGAAAAAGGCAAAGCGCCTTTCGTGCAAAGCCAATTGGCGCAAATGGACCGCAATGGCACCGCTTTGGCGCCCGTCGCCCCTCTCGCCAATTGGGCTTCAAAAAAAGGCAATGGCCTGACCCGCCCAGCCATGCAGGCGGTGGTCGGCATTGATAAAAATGCCGAGCTGCCAAAATTCGCCGGTAAAACATTTCTCAAGCGCGCCCAAGAAGCGGTGAAAAGCGGCGCCTATGAGGCCAATCCCAATGGGCCCGCGACGGGGCGCGAGGCAGTAATTTTCGCCACTTGTGCGGTCAATTATAACAATCCCGAAGTCGGCGAGGCCTCGGCTAAAGTTTTGGCGCATCTCGGCGTCAATGTGACGACGGAATATCCAGGCTGCTGCGGCATGCCCTATCTCGAGCAAGGCAATATTGCCAAAGTGGCCGAGCAGGCTGAAAAAGTGGCTGCCGCTTTGCGCCCTCTGGTCGATGCGGGCAAAGATATCATCACGCTGACGGCCTCTTGTGGTCTGATGTTCAAATTCGAATGGCCGCTTTTGGTGCCCGACAATGAAGATGTGAAAGCCCTGTCGGCGGCGACCAAAGATATTTCAGAATATGTGGTGGATATTGCCAATAAAGAAGGCCTTCTCGAGGGCCTTCGCGGCACCCCCCAATCCATCTCTATGCATTTGGCGTGCCATGCGCGGGCGCAAAATGTGGGCCCAAAATCGGCCGAGCTTTTGCGGCTCATCCCGCAAGCCACGGTCTCCGTGGTCGAGCGGTGCTCGGGCCATGGCGGCACGTTTGGCGTGCTGAAGGAAACCCGAGATTTAGCCGTGAAAGTGGGCCGTCCGGCGGCGCGCGCTGCGGCCAAAGCCGAGCCCGATACGATTTGTTCCGACTGCCCTTTGGCGGCGAAACATTTGGTGCAATTGGTCGACGACATTAGCGAAACAACACCGCCAGAGGCCAAACACCCCATCGAAGTGTTTGCTGCCGCCTATCAACTTTAAGGACTTATCCATGACCGCTCCCAAAATCATTTCCAAATCCGATATTCTCTCGCTCGAAGATTATGTGGCCAATCGCGCGCATTTGCGGGCCGAGAGCCTAGCGTTGAAAAAGCCACGGCGGATTAATGTTGGCCCGCATGCGACGTTTTATTTCGAGAATTACGCAACCATGAAGCAGCAAATTCAGGAAATGCTCTACATCGAAAAAGGTGGCGACGCGCAACTCGAAGACGAGCTGGAAGCCTATAACCCGATGATTCCGCAAGGCGACGAACTTACCGCCACTTTAATGTTTGAAATTGATAATCCGGTGCAGCGTCTGCAAGTGCTATTGTCCCTGACCGATGTCGAACTGAGCGTCTATATAGAAGTCGATGGGGTGAAAACCTATGCCGAGCCCGAGCAGGAAGTGGAACGCACGACCTCCGATGGCAAAACCTCTTCGGTGCATTTTTTGCATTTCCGTTTCGCGCCAGAGCAAATCACTAGTTTTGCCAAGCCCGATACGCAGGTGATTTTGGGCATTGAACATGTCAATTATCCGCATATGACGGGTTTGTCGCAAGAGACCAAAATTTCTTTATCCGGTGATTTTGACGCTTAATCGTTAAATTCGAAACGATAGACGCCCCACAGCATGTCGCGCTGAACCCAGCCGTCATGGCCTTCGAGGTCTATCTCGCACCAATCGCCTTCGCAGTCTTCCAAGCGACCAATGGCCCCCGATTGCCCAAGCGCCACCACCCCCGAGCCGATGTCGGGGCGTTGGCGTAAAATCAGTGCATTGGCGGCTTGGCGTAACATGACCGTTCGATTGCCACGCAATAGGCGCGCGTGCATCCAGCCTTCGGTGCCTTCATGGTCGCGCACTTGGCGCCATTGGCCGTATTCGGCAATAATCTCGAGCGGCAGTCCGCGGCGTTGATATTGGAATAAAAGCGGATAGTCTTCGCCAGGCCCGCGGCGCATATTGGCTTCTGATTTATTAACCGACACAAATCGCGGCAATGGCAAGCCGCTATCGCCTAAGGGGCGGTCGTCTCGGCTGTCTTGTGCGGAAATAGAAAACGGCACTAAGCTGACGACGCTTATCAATAAAACAAAGCCGAGACAAAGGCGAACGATCCACAAACGATTCATACTCCTTGATACAAATAACCGCTTGCCTCAGCAAGCTTGTTTATCGGCCGGTCTCGCCATTATTGGGGTTTTGCGGGTCCCAAGCCAATTTCACAAAACGGGCTTTGGCCGCCAAAGCGTCATAAATCAGTAGCCGTCCGGCCAAGCTTTCGCCGGCGCCGCAAATCTCTTTAATCACTTCCACAGCTTGCAAACTGCCAATGATGCCGGTCAGTGCGCCCAAAATGCCCGTGGTGGCACAGTCTTCTTCTATGTCGGGCGCTGCGGGCACGAGCGAGCGATAGCACGGCAGCGGTAGCCCCGCGCTATCTTTCAGCCATGGTTTGAAAGTCGCCACTTGCCCGTCAAATCGACCGACGGCCCCCGACACCAAAATGGTCTGGCTGGCAAAACATGTATCATTCACCACAAACCGCGTCGCAAAATTATCACATGCATCCACCACCACATCATAGCCTGCCAATAGGTCGGCCGCATTTTCTTGGCTCACGCGTTGGTCTATGGCGCGCACATCTATATGCGGGTTGATGGCGCGCAAAACCTTGGCCGCCACCTCTACTTTGGGCTGACCCAGGTCTTTATCGGTGAACAGAATCTGTCGCTGCAAATTAGACAGGGACACCCTATCGTCATCGATGAGCGCCAGAGTGCCGACGCCTGCGGCGGCTAAATATTGCGCCACGGGATGGCCAAGGCCGCCCATGCCGACAAGGGCGACGCGAGCCGCTTTTAGTTTTTGCTGCCCCGCGCCGCCAATTTCAGGCAGCAGAATATGGCGCTGATAGCGGTCAATTTCGCTATCGCTGAGCATGTGGCTTACAGGCCCTCGAACAGGGCAGTAGAGAGATAGCGCTCGGCAAAGCTTGGCAGAATAACAACGATGTTTTTGCCAGCCATATCGGGGCGCGCGCCCACTTCAAGGGCTGCGGCAATGGCCGCGCCCGAGCTAATGCCGCCCGGCACGCCTTCAAGGCGGGCCAATTGGCGCGCGGTTTCAAAAGCGGTTTCATTGCCAATGGTAACAATCTCATCGGCCCATTGTTGTTCCATATTGCCGGGCACGAAGCCGGCGCCAATGCCCTGAATTTTATGAGGGCCCCCATTGCCGCCAGACAGCACGGGGCTGTCTTCGGGTTCGACGGCAATCATTTTTAAACTGTCTTTGCGCGGCTTTAACACCGAGGCAATGCCGGTAAATGTGCCGCCCGTGCCGACGCCCGAGATAACCACATCGACGCTGCCTTGTGTGTCATTCCAAATTTCTTCGGCCGTGGTGGCGCGGTGAATGGCAGGGTTGGCGGGATTGTTAAATTGTTGCGGCATCACCCACCCGTCGTTTTCGGCGAGCAAGGCTTCGGCTTGGGCAATCGCGCCTTTCATGCCTTTTTCGGCTGGCGTCAATTCGAGTTCGGCGCCCAGCAGCAAGAGCATTTTGCGCCGCTCAACCGACATGCTTTCGGGCATGCATAAAATCAACCGATAGCCTTTCGCCGCGCAAGCAAAAGCCAGCGCGATGCCTGTATTGCCCGACGTCGGCTCGACAATCACGCTGTCGGGCTTAATCTCGCCACTGGCCTCCAGCGCTTCCATCATCGCCACGCCGATGCGGTCTTTGACGCTGGCAATGGGGTTGAAAAACTCAAGTTTGGCAAGAATATTGGCATGGCACCCGTGTTCGGCAGCGATGCGGCCAAGCTGGACAATCGGCGTATTGCCAATGGTCTCGGTAATCGATGTATAGACTTTGCCGCGGCCGGGTTGGCTGTCTGGCTTTTGGGTCTCGCTCATGTCTGTCTCCTGCTAAATGGTGAAATCGCCAACGTCGCGTTGTTGGGTTTCGGTATTATGGCATAAATCGGCAATGCTGGTGTCGCCCACGGCTTGGCTTAAGGCGGTTTGCAGCTGGGCATGAAAGGGCTCAACAATCTCGCGGCATAAATCAGAGCGCGAGCTGACGCCATCGGTTTCTTTGTCTAAGGTCTCAATCACTTCAAAAATTTCGCGCACGCTGATGCGTCGGCGTTCGCGCGCCAAACGATAGCCACCGCGCGGGCCGCGCACGCCGCGCAGAATATTGGCTTTCACCAAAGCTTGCATAATTTGTTCGAGATAGCGCTGCGGCACACCTTGGCGTTCGGTAATTTCTCGCGCTTGCACGGGGTTGGGGCGGGCGTGTAAAGCCACGTCCAAAACCGCCTCCAGCGCCATCAGAGATTTACGCGATAATTGTATCATGTGAGCCCCGGTTTATCGCTCGCATCGGTTCCGGTGGAGCCAAAGCCCCCTAGCCCGCGCGCCGTTTCGTCCAGCGTCTCTACTTCGATTAAACTGGCTTGCACGACGGGGGCGATAATCATCTGCGCGATGCGCATATTGCGTTCCACGGTAAAATCTTCCTGACCCAGATTGATCAGGATGATTTTTACCTCGCCGCGATAATCGCTATCAATCGTGCCCGGCGTGTTCAAAACAGTAAGCCCATGTTTGGCGGCCAATCCCGAGCGCGGGCGCACTTGCGCTTCAAACCCTTTCGGCATGGCCATCGACAAGCCGGTGGGCACCATGGCTTGCTGGCCAGGTTGCAAAACCATAGTCTCGCCTTCGGCCAAAGCGGCGCGCAAATCCATGCCTGCCGCCTCGTCGGTTTCATAGGCAGGCAGCGCGAGGCCCTTGGCGTGGTCTAATCGTTTAATTTCAATACGCGGGCTCATCAGCGGCTTCCTTTACGAGGTCTTGCGGGAATTAAAATAGCCGGCAATATGCTCGGCCAGTTTTTGGGCGGTCTCGGTTTTGCTCATTTGACCAAAAGCCTCGACGTTATTTTGGCTGACCAGCGTGGCGGCATTTTCATCTCCGCCCATCACGCCGCCTTCAATGCCGCTGTCGAGGGCGACATTATTGGCGATAATCCAATCGCAGTTTTTGCGGGCTAATTTATCGCGGGCAAAAGCTTCCACATTGTGCGTCTCGGCGGCAAAGCCGATTAGCAGTTCTGGTTTTTTGTCAGAGGCGCCCAGACTGGCGAGAATATCGCGGTTCTCGCGCAAGGCTAAGTCGGGCAGGCCGGTTTCGGTTTTTTTCAATTTTTGGTCGGCGCAAACATCGGGTCGCCAATCGGCCACGGCGGCGGTCATCACGCCAATATCGACGGGCAAAAGCGCATGGCAGGCGGCATACATTTCATCGGCGGTCTCTAGCCGATGCATTTTAACGCCAGCCACATCGGCCAAAGCGGTGGGGCCAGAAACCAAATGCACCTCGGCCCCCATGGCGGCCAAAGCGCCCGCAATCGCATAGCCTTGTTTGCCAGACGAACGATTGGCGATATAGCGCACCGGGTCTATCGGCTCATGGGTGGGGCCTGCTGTTATCAAGACTTTTTTGCCTTTTAGCAACGGCGCCTGCGCCCCCCTCAGCAAAGGCGCGTGCGCGCCCCCCAGTAAAGGCGCGTCCGCGCCCCCCAGCAAGGCAGCGGCGCGGGCGGCAATCTCGCTCGGCTCGCTCATCCGCCCGAGGCCAAATTCGCCACAGGCCATATCGCCTTCTTCGGGGCCCACAAAATGCAGCCCATCGGTTTTCAATTGCGCCAAATTGCGTTGCGTCGCGGCATGTTTCCACATGCGCACATTCATGGCGGGCGCCAACATCACCGGCTTATCGGTGGCCAGCAAAGTGGTCGAGGCCAAATCATTGGCGATGCCTTGGGCGGCTTTGGCCATTAGGTCGGCGGTGGCGGGCGCCACGAGAATAAGCTCGGCGTCGCGCGACAATTGAATGTGGCCCATCTCGGCCTCATCGGTCAGGTCGAAGAGATTTTCATAGACTTTATCGCCCGACACAGAGGCCAGCGAAAGCGGCGAGACAAATTGCTCGGCCGCCTTGGTCAGCAAACAGCGCACAGCCAGCCCTTGGGCGCGCAATTGGCGCACCAAATCGGGGGCTTTATAGGCAGCAATACCGCCGCCAATAATTAACAAAACGCGCTTCATAATGACCTTTCTTTCGACACTCTTGCTCGACAATGGACGCCACTCTAGCGTCTAAAGCCATAATCTCCAAAAAAAATATGTAAATAAAGAGAATTCCCAAATAGGCCGTGCGGCGGGGTTAAAAACCCCCCGTGAGAGCCGTCGTGAGCGCCATCGCCAGCGCGCCAAGAGAGGCCGCCAAAGCGGCCAATCCGAGACCCCGCGCCAGCTTGTCATTCTGGTTGGTACCGCCATCGGTCGGGTCTTGCTTGGCCATGGTTTCTAGGGCGGCGGCACCGCGTTCGGCTTGGGCCAAAGTCTCTGGCAAGCGGCGCAGAGCGCGCAAAGTAGAGCCCGCATTCTCGCGCATGTCGCGGAAAACAGCCTCGGGCCCAATTTGGCGGCGCAGCCAATCGGCCACCAGGGTTTCGCTGGCATCCCAAATATTAATCTTCGGGTCGAAGCTGCGCGCCACGCCCTCCACCGTCACCATGGTTTTTTGCAGCAGCAACAGCTGGGGCTGGGTGGCCATGTCAAATTGTTCGGTAATGGCAAACAGCTGGCTCAACACGCGGCCCATGGAAATGTCATCGGCGTCGCGGTCGCGTATCGGCTCCCCGACGGAGCGCAAAGCTTGAGCAAATTCATAGACGTCATGATGCTCTGGCACATAGCCGGCCTCGATATGGACTTGCGCCAATTTCACGTAATCGCGGGTGATGAAGCCATGTAATATTTCGGCCAAAAAGCGGCGACTGTCTTTATCGAGGCGGCCGCAAATACCCAAATCAATGGCAACAATCGTGCCATCTTTTTGCACCAAGAGATTGCCTTGATGCATGTCGGCATGAAAAAACCCGTCGCGCAAAACCAGGGTTAGGAAAATCTGCAACAGGCGGGTCGCCAAATCGGAGAGGTCATGGCCGTCTTTTTGAAGCCCTTCGATATCGGCGGCCGATACGCCCTCTATCCAGCTCATGGTCAGCACGCGGCGCCCGCTGGCTTCCCAAATAATATCGGGAACGCGGAAGCCTTTGTCTTGCTGGGTGTTTTCGGCCATCTCGGAAAGCGCGGCGGCTTCCATCCGAAAATCGGTTTCGCCATTGATGGAGCGGGCCAAAGTGGTGATGGCATCGACCGGGCGCAAGCGATGGGTGATGGGGAAAAACCGCTCCGCCCATTTGGCGACGCGGCCCAATAGGGCTAATTCTGCGCGCAGACGTTCTTCCACGCCCGGGCGGAGAAATTTCACCGCTAATTTTTGCCCAGTTTCGCGATGCGTCGCCACATGCACTTGGGCGATGGAGGCGGCGGCGATGGGCGGCCCCATGTCTTTTAAAATGGCCTCGGCATGGTCCAGCTCAGTGGCGAGCAGGCGGGCCACTTGCTTGTCGCCAAACGGCGGCAGTCGGTCTTGCAAATGCCGTAAATCTTGTGCCATGGCCACGCCAATAATGTCGGAGCGGGTGGCGAGAAATTGACCGAGCTTGATATAGGTGGGGCCTAATTTGCGAATTCTATCGGAGAGGGCTTGGCCGCGCTGGTCGTCGCGAAAGCGTTTGGAGCCAAGGGTAAACAGACGCCGCGCCACGCGGATGCGCAAAGGCGCTTCGGTAAAAAAATCGGGCGGCAAAAGCGCGTCTTGCGCCAGCAGCAATCGCATCATGCGGAGGAGGCGCAAAAAACCCATCGCTAGCGCTTCCAGCCCATATGCAAAGCGGCAATGCCGCCGCTCAGCAAATCATATTTCGGGCGCATAAAGCCGGCCGCTTGCAGCTCATCGGCGAAAGCTTGCGCGGGCGGAAATTGGCGAATGCTTTCCACCAAATATTGATAGGCCGAGGCATCGCCCGTCACCGCGCCGCCCATGGGGGGGATGACGTTGAAGGAATAAGCGTCATAGGCTTTTTGCAATAATCGGCTCGGCATATGCGAAAACTCGAGGCAGACAAATCGCCCGCCCGGTTTTAAAACCCGCAGCATATCGCGCAAAGCCACATCGCGGCGCGTCACATTGCGAATGCCAAAAGCAATGCTCACCATATCGACGCTATTGTCGGGCAAGGGCAGGGCTTCGGCGGTGCCGGTTAAAAAATCGACTTGGGCGCGTTCGTCCCTCTGGTTGATGCCTTCGCGCAAAGCCCGCTCGGCGCCCACACGCACCATCTCGGCATTGGCATCTATTACTTGCGCGCTCAAGCGAGAGCCCAATTTTTGGGCGCGCGCGACGGCGCGAAAAGCGATATCGCCCGTGCCGCCCGCCACATCGACGAGGCGCAACTGGCTGTTTGGGCGCAGGTGTAAGGCTTCGAGCATACGGCGTTTCCATAGGCGATGCAGCCCCGCCGACATGAGATCATTCATCAGATCATATTTATCGGCCACGCTATCAAAAACGCCGCGAACCAGACCCTGTTTTTCGCCCATATCGACGGTGCGAAACCCAAAATGGGTCGTGTCTTGCGGGTTGGATTTTATCGGCTCACTCATCGAGGCGGAAGATAGCCGAAACTCGGGGGCATAGCAAACAAGGCAAAGAGAGCCAATTGGCGCACCTCGGCCAACTGGGCCAACTGGGCCCGCTCCGTTAACCTGGGCCCACTGCGCCCATTGCGCCAAGACGAAATCATTTTGCACGCCTCCGCTTTGGCTCTATGCTGCGCCCATGCCTGAATTACCGGAAGTAGAAACCGTGCGGCGCGGTCTGTCGCCCCATATTGAAGGCCGTAAAATTACGAGCGTGCATCTGGCGCGCCCTGATTTGCGGTTTCCTTTCCCGGCGGGATTTGCCGAGCGATTGACCGGTGCCACGATTACCCACTTCGGGCGGCGTGCCAAATATTTGCTGGCCGAGATGGCGAAATCTGGCGAGACGTTTTATTGGCTCAGCCATTTGGGCATGACCGGGCGCTATATGTTGGAGACCCCCAATCAAGATAAATTAGAACCCGGCCTTTACGCCCATGAGGTGGCGCAGCCCGTGGCGCTGAAACATGTGCATGTGCGCCTTGGGTTCGAGGATGGCACGATTTTATCTTATGCCGACCCGCGCCGCTTTGGCTTTATGGATTTAGTAGAAGGGGCGCCCGACAATACGCCGTTTCTCTCAGACCTTGGGCCCGAGCCTTTGAGCAATGAATTTCATTTAGAGGGGCTGCTGGCCGCATGTGCAACGCGCAAGAGCCCGATTAAAAATGTGCTGCTCGACCAACGCGTGGTGTCGGGGCTGGGCAATATATATGTCTGCGAGGCTTTATTTATGGCCGGCATTAGCCCGCGTCGATTGGCGGCCAATGTGGGCGCAAAGCGTCTGGCGCGTTTGGTTCCCGCCATTCGCGATGTTCTGGCGCGCGCCATTGCGGCGGGCGGCTCGAGCTTGCGCGATTTTGCCGATAGCGATGGCAAGCTGGGATATTTCCAGCATAATTTTCTGGTCTATGATCAACAGGGCAAGCCCTGTTCGACGAAAACCTGCCATGCTAGCATTCAACGTATCGTGCAATCGGGGCGGTCGAGTTTTTACTGCCCGAAATGTCAAAGATGAAGAGATGAGTGTCATGCGCCAATTATCCTATATCTTCTTCGTGGCGGCTCTGGCTTTCGCTCCGGCTTCCGCCGCCCCCGCGCAATATCTCTCGGCGGCTCCCGATATTCCCCTGGCGGAGGGTTTACAAGAATTGCCCGAGGGAACGCTTGTGTTCGACAAGCCGCAAGGCCGCATTTTGCAAATGACGGCGGCGCAAGCTGCGGGCGCGAGCGCGCAAACGGCGCGTCAATTTTATCGTGCCAGCCTGCCCAACCTCGGCTGGGAGATGCGCAAATCGAAACCCCAGGATAGCAATATCTTGACTTTCACCCGCAAAGGCGAAACTTTACAACTTACTTTTAGCGCCGATTTAGTGATTTTTGATCTAACGCCGCAAAGCCCCTATTTTGAGGACTGACTTATGAAATATGAAAACATTCTGGTTGAAACCCGGGGCCGTGTCGGCCTGATTACGCTGCATCGCCCGCAGGCCCTCAACGCGCTGTGCAATGATTTAATGGATGAGCTGACCCATGCCGTCGAAGGGTTTGAGGCCGACCCAGATATTGGCTGCATGGTGCTAACGGGGTCGCCCAAAGCTTTTGCGGCTGGGGCGGACATTAAAGAAATGTCGTCCAAAACCTATGCCGATGTGATGGCGGAAGACTTTATTACCGCCAATTGGGAGGCCGTGGCCAAGGCACGCAAACCGATTGTCGCGGCGGTGGCAGGCTATGCGCTGGGCGGCGGCTGCGAGCTGGCCATGATGTGTGACTTTATTCTGGCCGCCGATACGGCGAAATTCGGTCAGCCGGAAATTAACCTCGGCGTTATTCCAGGGGCTGGCGGCACGCAGCGGCTCACCCGCTTTGTCGGCAAATCGAAAGCCATGGAAATGTGCCTCACGGGGCGCATGATGGAGGCCGAAGAAGCCGAACGCTGCGGGCTTGTCTCGCGGATTATTCCCGCCGATGACTTGATTGACGAAGCGGTGGGCGTGGCCACCAAAATTGCTGAGAAATCTTTGCCATCCGTCTATGTGGCCAAAGAATGTGTCGATGTGGCTTATGAAACCAGCCTGCGCGAAGGCGTGCATTATGAACGCCGTGTGTTTCATGCGCTGTTTGCTTTTGAAGATCAAAGCGAGGGCATGGCAGCCTTTGTTGAGAAGCGGGCGCCCAAGTTTAAACATAAATAAGCTTGAGCTTTATCGCGGGCGGGAATTATACCAACAGGGTGTTGACCTTATGGCTATGGCGGCCTATAACGCGCCCTCAGGTGGTTTTTGCCGCCAATAGATTTTTATGATTTAGGATTTAAGATTATGGCCAATAACAAATCAGCCAAGAAAATGGTTCGTAAAATCGAGCGCCGCACGGAACGCAACCGTGACCAGCGTTCGCGCATGCGCACCTTTATCCGCCGCGTCGAAGAAGCCGTGGTGGCTGGCAATAAAGACGAAGCTGTCGAAGCCTTGCGCATCGCCCAGCCTGCGATTGCCAAAGCCGGTCAAAAAGGTTTGATGCATAAACGCACGGCGTCGCGCAAAGTATCGCGTCTGTCGAAGAGCGTGAGCGCCATCGTTTAGGCAGCGCCTCTCATCTCTTAAAAAGCCCGCGCTTGTCGCGGGTTTTTTTGTGCCCGCTGGTTTGTCTCCTCTATCGGCGGGTCAAAAAAAGTTCCTAAAATGACGGCGAAACTTTTGGGTAACAGCCTCGGAAATTCGAATTATTTTTAAAAAATTGAAAAAAAAGCTTCTGTTCTTGTTTCTTTCCCGTTGCTAACTCGGCCTCTTATTCGTATCGTCTTGGAACGTTGAAACCCGCAGTTTCTTGGGGATTTTTGGGAATTTAAACTTTCGACCAGAATCGTCAAATGGAATCAACAGGCTAGGCGCAACAACAATAATTCCTCTCTATCCAGGGCGGGCATTTTTTAGGGATAACGTGATGAGCGAGCAGACAGGCAAGACGGAAGCAGCAAAGCAAGAAGCCTCGTCTGTAACCGAGCCGTCCGCGAGCGACACGCCAGCGGTAAAACCCACACCCTCAAAAGCCGACATTTTAAACGCCCAATGGCATCGGGTGCGCTCGCGGCTTCGCGCCGAGCTGGGTGAGGCGACCTTTAATAGCTGGTTCAAACTTTTGGAAGTCCGTGGCGCGCAAAAAGGCCGGGTGACTTTGCAAGTGCCAACGCGGTTTGTCCGTAGCTGGATTGAAGCGCATTATTTAACCCGCATTCGCGACCACTGGCAGGCCGAAGATAATAGCGTGCGCCGCATTGATATTGAATTGCAGCCAGAATGGGCCCCGAACGATAAAAAGCCGGAAGTGCGCGAGCAAAAAGCCGTCGCCGCCCGCAAGAACCCAATGGCGCCGCGATTAAATGCATCATCTAATGCGGCGTCGAATGGGGCGACAGGTGTCGCGCCAAACCCGCTGCAGCCCGCCCGCGTGCCGCAAGCGACTTTTGAACAAGGCTCGCGCGATGAGCTGGGCGCGCCTTTAGATGCCCGCTTTACCTTTGATAATTTCATCGTTGGCAAATCCAATGAATTGGCCCATGCGGCGGCGCGTCGTTTGGCGGAAGGCGAAGGCGTAGCTTTTAATCCGCTGTTTTTATACGGCGGGGTAGGCTTGGGCAAAACCCATTTGATGCACGCGATTGCTTGGGAAATCCGTCGCCAAGACCCGTCGCGCACAGTGCTTTATTTATCGGCCGAAAAATTCATGTATCAGTTCATCCGCGCCCTGCGGTTTAAAGATACCATGGCTTTTAAACAGCAATTCCGCGAAGTCGACGTGTTGATGATTGATGATATCCAATTCATCGCGGGCAAGGATTCGACGCAAGAAGAATTTTTCCACACGTTCAACGCGCTCATCGACCACAATCGCCAAGTGATTATCTCGGCCGACCGCTCGCCCACCGATTTGGAAGGCATTGAGGAGCGCATTCGCTCGCGCCTCGGCTGGGGTCTGGTGGCCGATATTCACCCGACCGATTATGAGCTTCGCCTCGGCATTTTGCAGTCGAAAGCCGAAGCTTTATCGACGCGTGCCGACGCCATTCCGACGCCCCAACCGGTGCTTGAGTTTTTAGCCCAGCGCATTGTCTCCAATGTGCGCGAGCTGGAAGGGGCGCTGAACCGCGTGGTGGCTTATGCCAGTTTCGTCGGACGCCCGATTAGCCTAGAAATGGCGCAAGATGTTTTGCGCGACTTGCTACGTGCCTCGGAGCGGCGTGTCACCATTGATGAAATTCAGCGACGTGTGGCCGAATATTTCAACGTGAAAATGGGCGATATGTTATCGGCGCGCCGCGCCCGTTCGGTGGCCCGTCCGCGCCAGATTGCCATGTATTTATCCAAACAATTGACCACCCGCTCCTTGCCAGAAATTGGCCGTAAATTTGGCGGTCGCGACCATACGACGGTGATTCATGCGGTGCGTAAAATCGAGCAATTGCGCGAAGAAGATGCCGCGCTCGACGAAGATGTCGATCTGTTGCGCCGGATGTTAGAAAACTAGTTTTTCAGCTTCCGTTTCCGCCGATTTTCGCGTTCTGGGGAGAACAAAAAAAACCCCCATGAATCGGCAACTCTGTTATAGTTTTCCCGAAAGATTCGTGGCCGCTGGACGGTTTTTTGCGAATAGAATGAGCATCGGGAAATAGGCCGCAAGCTTAGCCCACATAAGACGACCAGGAGAGTGTGTCATGAAAACAATCATTGAGCGCAGTGATTTATTAAAGGCGTTAAACCATGTGCAAAGCGTGGTCGAGCGGCGCAACACCATCCCTATTTTGTCGAATGTTCTCTTGGAAGCCGACAATGGCGTTTTGGGCCTGACGGCGACGGATTTAGAAATTGAAATGCGCGAGCGCGTCGATGCCGAAGTGGTGCAACCCGGAGCCATTACCGCCCCCGCCCATATGCTGTATGACATTGTCCGCAAATTGCCGGATGGCGCGCAAGTGGAACTGGCCACCGATGAGAGCGGCGCGCGGTTAAACTTGACCGCCGGTAAATCTAGCTTCGCGCTGCAAGCTCTGCCGCGCGAAGATTTTCCCGCCATGGCACAAGACGAGATGCCCGTGGCGTTTGCTTTGCCGGGCGCAGATTTGCGCCGCCTGATCGATAAAACCCGATTTGCGATTTCGGTAGAAGAAACGCGGTATTATTTGAACGGTATTTATCTTCATGTGTTGGAAGACGAAGGCAGTGCTTTATTGCGCGCCGTGGCGACCGACGGACACCGTTTGGCGCGCGTTCAAATGGCACGTCCCGTGGGTGCCGATGCGATGCCGGCGATTATTATCCCGCGCAAAACAGTCGGCGAAGTGCAAAAACTCTTGGAAGAAGAAGACGGCGAAGTTTCTTTGCAAGTCTCGGAAACCAAGATTAATTTTGCTTTCTCCAACATCGTGCTGACGTCGAAATTAATCGATGGCAAATTCCCCGATTACACGCGCGTTATCCCAACCGATAACGATAAAATGCTGACGGTGGATGCCAAGAGTTTCGCGCAAAGTGTCGACCGCGTTTCGGCTATCTCGAGCGAGAAATCGCGGGCGGTGAAATTGGAATTGGCGCCAGATAGTCTGGCTTTATCTGTCTCTAATCCAGACAGTGGGTCGGCCAGTGACGAGCTCAGTGTTTCTTACGCCGCTGACGCCATGGATATTGGCTTTAACGCGCGCTATTTGATGGATATCACCGCGCAACTCGACGGCGAGGTGGCAACTTTTGAGCTGGCCGATAGCGGTTCCCCGACCTTGGTGCGCGACGATAAAGACACGGATGTGCTTTACGTGCTGATGCCGATGCGAGTATAGCCCCAGCTTATGGACGAGGGGCCCGCCACGCGCCAAGCCGATGAGCCCAGCCCGCGAGACGCGCGTGTGCCCTCTTTTATTGCGCCGCATATTCGGCGACTGCGGCTAACCGGATTTCGCTCTCATCAGCAGCTTGATTTAACCTGTGCCAATGGCGCTGTGGTCATCACCGGCGCCAATGGGTTGGGCAAAACCAATGTGCTGGAAGCCATCTCCATGTTGGCCCCCGGGCGCGGCCTGCGCAGTGCCAATTTAGAAGATTTAAGATATCGCTCGCCCGAGGGCAGGCAGGCCGAGGGTTGGACGGTTTTAGCGGATATCGAGGGGCCGACGGGGGCTTTGCGGGCGGGCGTTGCTTTTGAAGGCGAGGGCGGCAGACGCGTTCGCATGGATGGCGAAACGCGGCGCGTTGATGATTTGGCGCAAGCGCTCCCCCAGCTCTGGCTGACCCCATCTATGGATAGATTATTTGTCGATGGCGCCAGCGGGCGGCGCAAGTTTTTGGACCGCTTTGCTCAGACCCTCGATGGCGCATTGTCGCGTCACTTAAGCGCTTATGAAAAAGCGATGCGCGAGCGCAATCGTTTGCTGCAAACGCCAACCACCCAGCTCTCGGGCAATCCTTGGTTGGAAGCTTTGGAAGATACGATGGCGCTGGAGGGCGTGGCCATTGCGGCGTCGCGTTTGGCGGCGCTCGATGCTTTGGCGGTGGGTCTGGTGGGCCTGCCTGAGGCGCAATTTCCGCGCGCTGAAATTGCGCTGGAAGGCACATTGGAGGCGGCCTTGCGCGAGACCTCTGCGGTGGATGTGGAAGATGGGTTTCGCGATAGGCTGCGCGGTGCGCGCGGGCTCGATGCCAGTGCGGGGCGCAGTTTGGAAGGGCCGCATAGAAGTGATTTGCAAGTCGTCTATATGGCTAAAAATATGGCCGCCAAAGACTGTTCAACGGGCGAGCAAAAGGCGCTTTTGGTGGGGCTTATTTTAGCCCAAGCGCAAAGCGTGGCGGCCCGCCTTGGCGATGTGCCGGTCTTGCTATTAGACGAAGTGGCGGCGCATTTGGACGGCCATCGCCGCGCCGCTTTGGCCGAGATTTTAACCCATTTGGGCGGCCAAAGTTGGATTACCGGAACCGAGATGGCGGCGTTTTCTGGCTTTGCTAAAAATGCCCCTCTGACCGCAATTCAAATGACGCCAAGCGGCGAAGCAGTTACACTATAATCCTTGGCTGCAGTGTTGCGAGCCAACCCGAAATAAAGAGACCGATGCTATGAGCGAACCAGATGTAACCGGCAATGAGGCAAGCGGCGAAGAAGCCGAATATGGCGCCTCCTCCATTAAAGTTCTGAAGGGCCTCGAGGCGGTACGAAAACGCCCCGGCATGTATATCGGCGACACCGATGATGGCACCGGCTTGCATCATATGGTTTATGAGGTCGTCGATAATTCAATCGATGAAGCCTTGGCTGGCCATTGCGACACGGTGGAAGTGGTGTTGAACGGCGATGGCTCGGTGAGCGTTAGCGACAATGGGCGCGGTATTCCAACCGAAATGCACGAAGAAGAAGGGGTCTCTGCCGCGCAAGTGATTATGACCCAATTGCACGCGGGCGGTAAATTCGACAGCAATTCCTATAAAGTTTCGGGCGGCTTGCACGGCGTGGGTATTTCCGTGGTCAACGCGCTTTCCGATTGGTTGGAGTTGACGGTTCAGCGGGCCGGCAAAACCTATTCGATGCGTTTCGCCCATGGCGATGCAGAAGCCGATTTGGCCGAAATTGGCCCGGCCGAAGCGACCGGCACGAAAGTGACGTTTCACCCTTCGGCGGAAACCTTCACCATGACCGACTTTAATTTTGAAACGCTCGAACATCGCTTGCGCGAATTGGCGTTTTTGAACAGCGGTGTGGCGATTGTTTTAGAAGACCGACGCGGGGTCGAGCCGCGCCGTTCGGATTTGAAATATGATGGCGGGCTGGAAGCTTTTGCGCGCTATCTCGATCGCAATAAATCGACCCTGATTGATGCACCGATTACCCTGGTGGCCGAGGCCGATGACATTGTGGTGGAATTGGCACTTTGGTGGAACGATAGCTATCACGAGACGGTTTTATGTTTCACCAATAATATTCCCCAACGCGATGGCGGCACGCATTTGGCCGGCTTTCGCGGCGCGTTGACCCGCACGATTAATAATTATGCCAATCAACATGGCATTGCCAAAAAAGAAAAAGTATCGGTAACCGGCGATGACTGCCGCGAAGGGCTGACTGCCGTTCTATCGGTGAAAGTGCCGGACCCGAAGTTTTCCAGCCAGACAAAAGATAAATTAGTCTCCTCCGAAGTTCGCCCTGTCGTTGAGAGCGTGGTTAATGAAGTGCTTTCGGCTTGGTTTGAAGAGCACCCGAATGAAGCCAAAATTGTGATGAGCAAAGTGGTGGAAGCCGCTGCGGCGCGCGAAGCGGCGCGTAAAGCTCGCGAGCTGACCCGCCGAAAAGGCGCGCTGGATGTTTCTAGCTTGCCGGGTAAATTGGCCGACTGTCAGGAGCGCGACCCAAGCCGTGCCGAATTGTTTTTGGTCGAGGGCGATAGTGCGGGCGGCTCTGCCAAACAGGCGCGCAATCGCTCCAATCAGGCGGTGCTGCCTTTGCGCGGTAAAATTTTAAATGTCGAGCGCGCGCGTTTTGACAAAATGCTGTCGTCCAATGAGATTGGCACGCTGATTACCGCTTTGGGCACAGGCATTGGGCGCGAAGATTTTAACGTCGATAAATTGCGCTATCACAAGATTATCATCATGACCGATGCGGATGTCGATGGCGCGCATATTCGCACGCTGCTTTTGACTTTCTTCTATCGGCAAATGCCAGAGGTTATCGAGCGCGGCCATTTGTTTATCGCGCAACCGCCTTTGTATAAAATCAAACGACAAAGCTCGGAGCGCTATCTAAAAGATGACGCGGCTTTGGAAGAATATTTGTTAGAGAGCGGGTCGGGCGAAGCTGTGTTGACGCTGGCCTCGGGCGAGCAACGCATGGGCAGCGATTTGGAAACCCTGCTGACCGAGGCGCGCCTAGTAAAAGCCACTTTAAACGCCATGCCAGCGCAATATCCCCAGTTCATTATCGAGCAGGCAGCGATATCGGGATCACTGACGCCCGAGATTTTATCGAAGCCAGAGTTGGCCGAGCAAAGTGCGCATTATATTGCCGGTCGGTTGAACCGTATGGCCGATGAAGTGGAACGCGGTTGGACGGGCGCGCCGACGGGCGATGGCGGTTTGACATTTGCGCGCGAGCTGCGCGGGGTGCGCGAAGAATTTAACATTGATGCGCCGCTTATCGCTTCGGCCGATGTGCGGCGTCTGGATGCGATGGCCACCAATTTGCAATCGGTCTATTTAGACCCCGCGCAATTGACCATTAAAGATAAAACCATTCAGGTGAACACGCCAAGCGAGCTGCTGGCCGCTATCTTGTCGCAAGGGCGCAATGGCGTATCCTTGCAACGCTATAAGGGCTTGGGCGAGATGAACCCGGAACAATTATGGCAGACGACTTTGGACAAAGACGCCCGTTCGCTCTTGCAAGTTAAAGTGCAAGACGTGGCTGAAACCAATGGTCTGTTTGAGCAATTGATGGGCGATGTGGTGGAGCCGCGGCGTCAATTTATTCAAGATAATGCGCTGGATGTAAGCAATCTGGATATTTAGCGTCAGGACGCCGCGACGATGAGCCAAGCCGCCGCCCCCGAGCCAACTTCAGCGAGCCGATGGCGCCGCGCCCTCTATTGGGGCTTGGTTGGCGGCATCTGGGGGCTTATGGCTCTGGGCGTTTTGGTTTTTACCTATGCGCTTGATTTGCCCGATACCGATGAATTATGGAAAATAGGCCCCAAGGCAGAGTTAAGCCTTTATGCGGCCAATGACGAGTTGATTGCGCGGCGCGGCAGACGTGGCGGCCAGCCTCTGCAATATAAAGATTTTCCGCCAGCTTTGGTGCAGGCGGTCACGGCCATTGAAGACCGTCGGTTTTTCTCTCACTTTGGGCTCGACCCGCGCGGGCTGTTGCGCGCCTTTGGCGCCAATATTTTGGCCGGCAGAACGGTGCAGGGCGGCTCGACGCTAACCCAGCAATTGGCCAAGAATGTTTTCCTGACGCCAGAGCGCACCTATAAGCGCAAAATTCAGGAGCTGCTTTTGGCTTTCTGGTTGGAGGCGCAATTTTCCAAACAAGACCTGATGGCGCTCTATTTAAACCGAGTGTATTTCGGCGCTGGCGCTTATGGCGTGCAGGCCGCGGCGGAGACTTATTTCAACCGACCGGTGCAAAGCCTAAGCATTGGCGAAGCGGCCATGTTGGCCGGATTGCTAAAAGCCCCCTCGCGATATGCCCCGACGCATAATCCTGAAGCGGCGCAGGCCAGAGCCATGGTGGTGCTGGGTGCCATGCGCGAGGTCGGCCATATTGACGATGCGGATGTGGCGGCCTTGGCCAACCAACCGGTCCGCATTGTCAATCGATCTTCGGATGCGGCGCATTATGCGGTCGATTGGACCTTGGGCCAATTGTCCGATTTTGTCGGCCGCCCGCGCGCCGATTTGGATATTATCACCACGCTAGACCCGCGCCTGCAATTGGCCGCCGAACGTTCGATCAAAGCGGTGTTAAACCGCCATGGAGAAGCGCGAAACGCGAGCCAGGCGGCGATGGTGGTTCTGTCGCCAGAGGGCGCCATTCGCGCCATGGTGGGCGGCAAGTCTTATGCCGAAAGCACCTTCAACCGCGCCACAATGGCCAAACGCCAACCGGGGTCTTCGTTCAAACCGATTGTCTATCTGGCAGCGCTGGAAAACGGGCTGGAGCCGTCGCGTCAATATGAAGATGGGCCGATATCGGTCGGCGACTGGCAGCCGAAGAATTATGATGAAACTTATCGCGGCCCGGTTAGTGCGCAAGCCGCTTTGGCCCAATCGGTCAATACGGTAGCCGTGCAAGTCAGCGAAGAGACCGGCCGTCCAAAGGTGATTGATATGGCGCGCCGCCTTGGCATTAGTTCGCGACTGCGCCCGCATCCGTCTTTGGCGCTGGGGGCTTTTGAGGTGAGTTTGCTTGAGCTGACCACCGCCTATGCGCATTTTGCCAATGGCGGCAAACAGACCCTGCCGCATATTATCACCGAGGTGATTACCAGCTCGGGCCAGGTTTTATACGCGCGCAATGCGCCCGCCGCTTTGCCAGTGGTGGCGCCCCATCATATCGGCACGCTGAACGAAATGTTGCGCGAGGCGGTGAAGGATGGAACCGGCAAAGCCGCGCAGATTAAAAATCTCGATATCGCGGGCAAAACTGGCACGTCGCAAAATTGGCGCGATGCGTGGTTCATCGGCTATACGGGCGCCCTGGTGGTCGGGGTCTGGGTGGGCAATGATGACAATAGTGCCATGGCCCGCGTTTCGGGCGGCGGCTTGCCGGCACAGATTTGGCATGACTTTATGGTCGGGCAAAAAAGCCTAAGCGCCGAAGTCGAACTGCCTGGCGGCGAAGCGCCCAAAGGCGGTTTGCGCGGATTATTGCGCCGCTTCTTTGGCAATTAACTTAGCGCAATTTGGCGGCTATTTTTTGCGCCAAGACTTCCGCCTCGAGCGCGTGGTCGAAATGCGCCAGATAGCGCCCTTTGCCATCCATTAAATAAAAGAAAGAGCTATGGTCGACATTATAGTTTTGCGGGTCTTCGGCGGCGTCGCGGCGAACGGCATAGACGCGGAAAGCTTTTTTAACCTGCGCGATTTGTTCGGGGCTGCCGGTGAGGCCAGATATCTTCGGGTGAAAATAACTCAAATAGTCCGCCAATTGCTCAGGCGTGTCGCGCGCGGGGTCGACAGAGATAAACACTGGCTGCAGCGCGTTAAAGGCTTTGGGGTTTTGTGTCTCGAGGGTTTCCAGCGCCGCGCCCATCACATCTAGCGATAGGGGGCAGACATCGGGGCAGAAAGTAAAGCCGAAATAAATCAACATCGGGCGGCCGGCAAAATCAGCCTCGCTGCGGGGCTGGCCTTGTTCATTGGTTAAGCTGAAGGCGCCACCAATGGCCACGTCTTGAAACCGACGAACCGCGGTCTCGCGGGTTTGCAACTCGACCAGCAAGAGGCCAAGCAAAGTCAGCAGGCCTGCGGCGGCAAGGCCGAGGCTTATCTTGCGGCTTTTTTTAAGGTTCTTTTTCATGCTCACTCTTTCCATTCCCAAGTCTAGCGGTTATATCTTGGCGATGACCTACACGCAATCCGCCGAACAGCGACATAATTCCCCTTGGCTTCGGCTTGTCGCCATCTTGAGCCTTTTGGCGGCTCTTGGGGGTAGCGCGGCGTGGGCGCAACAAATACCTGTGATTACCGATAATGTTTTTATCGAGGCGGCGCGCAGTGGCGATTTGGCACGCCTTCAAGCTGCCCATGCGGCGGGCTATTCTGTCGATGGCTTGGGTCGCAATGGGCAAAACGCTTTGCATGCGGCCGCCGAATGGGGCCGCCTTGCCATCGTTAAGCAATTGCTCGATTGGGGCGCCAAACCCGATAAGCGCGCCAGCACCAAACATACAGCCATGGGATATGCGGTGATCTATGGCCATGAAGAAATTGTTGCGGCGCTTCTGGACGCCAAGGCCGATCCCAATAAGGCTGGCCCGGATTATGAAGTGCCGCTGATTACGGCCGCGCGTTTGGGGCAAGGAAAAATTGTGGCTCTCTTGCTTGCCGCGGGCAGTGATGTCCGCGAGACCGATGGCACGGGACGCACGGCGTCGGAATGGGCGCGCGAAATGCGCCAACCGAAAATTCTGCAAATGCTACAAGCTGCCGGCGGTTAGGGGGTTTTTCTATGACACAATCTGTGCCCCCAAAAGATAGGCCGCTGTCGGGTTTTTCTGGCCCGGCGATGAGCCGACCGTATGGCGAGCTGGAAGCCGATGGCGAACCCATCGCCGTGGTGCGTTTGCGGGTGCAATTGTTTTTGCGCTGGTTGGCCATCATCGGCCAATTGGCGGCCGTGCTGATTATTTATTTTGGCTTTGGCTTTTCGTTGCCTTTGACCGAATGCCTTATTGTGATTGGCTTGGCGGTGGCGTTAAACCTCATCTTGATTGTTCAATTTCCGGCCAATCACTTTTTGAACCGCCGCGAGACCGCCAGTTATTTGGCCTATGACATTGCGCAATTAGGCCTTTTGTTATTTTTAACGGGCGGGGTGATGAACCCTTTCGCTTTATTATTATTGGCGCCTGTCACCATATCCGCCAGCTTGTTAAACGCGCGCACGACCGCCTTGCTAATTGTTTTTGCGGGGCTGATTGCAAGCGTTCTTGCGCTCTATCATTTGCCGCTACCGTGGCGCGGTCCGCCGCCGGTCATTCCAGACCTATTCCGTTTCGGCGTTTGGGCCGCTTTGCTATTGGCGCTGGCTTTTATTCCGGCCTATGTCTGGCGCGTGAGCCGCGAGGGGCGGCGCATGTCAGCTGCCTTAACGGCCACGCGGTCCGTTTTGGCGCGCGAGCAACGCTTGTCTGCTCTAGATGGCCTGGCAGCGGCGGCGGCGCATCAGTTGGGCACACCTCTTGGTACCATTGTTTTAGTGTTGAGCGAATTGGCGGCGCGCGATGATTTGCCCGAGGGGTTGAACGATGATGTGGCTTTGATGCGCGAACAGGCTTTGCGCTGTCGCGATATCCTATCGTCGCTGAGCAGCGAGGATAATGATCCGGTTATTTCGCGCATCTCTTTGCGCGGTTTGCTGGAAGAAGCGGTGTTGGAAGCGGGCGAACACGACAAGAAAATTATCGTATCGAGCCAAGCCAATGGTCTTTTGGCGACCAGCGAACCTTTGGTGACGCGCCAGCCCGAGTTGATTTATGGGCTTGGCAATCTCATTGAGAACGCCGCCGAATTTGCCAAGAGCACGGTTTGGGTGCATGCCACGTATTCGGCGCAGCAAGTGATTGTGGAAATCGCCGATGATGGCGAAGGCTTTGCCGCGGATATTTTAACCCATTTGGGCGAGCCCTATACGTCGTCGCGTCGTTCGAAATTTGGCCGCGATGAGACCGGAGACTTTGGTTTGGGGCTTGGCTTTTTTATTGCCCGCACGTTAATTCAGCGTTCGGGCGGCAAAATCAGTGCCCGCAACCTTAAAGTAACCGAGATGATAAATGGGCAAATGCCTGGTGGTGCCTGTGTGCGCTTGGTCTGGCCGCGCGATAGTTTGCTTGTTTGAGCAAGCCCGAGCCCGCCAATTTGACCCTGCGCCTTTGAAAGCGGAAATAAACACTCTATATCTACCTTAATCCACGATGGAGTAAGCTATGACGGAAGTAAAAACCCAACCAGAAGACCACACTGGGCAAGACCTATTGATTGTTGACGACGACCAACCTTGGTTGACGCGCCTCTCGAGAGCCATGGAAACGCGCGGCTATAGCGTGCATAGCGCGGGCTCCGTCGCCCAAGGCATCGCCATGGGCAAATCTGTCAAACCGGCTTTTGCCGTGGTTGATATGCGCCTGGAAGATGGCAATGGTTTGGATGTCGTGGAGAGCTTGCAAAGCGATAACCCAGAGGCTCGCATTATTATGCTCACGGGCTATGGCAATATCGCGACGGCGGTAGAAGCGGTAAAACGCGGGGCTGTCGATTATCTGGCGAAACCTGCCGATGCCGATGAAATTCATGCCGCTTTGGTGGCAGCACCCGAAGGCCGTGCGGCCCCGCCCGAAAATCCGATGTCGGCCGACCGGGTGCGCTGGGAACATATCCAGCGTGTGTTTGAATTATGCGACCGCAATGTTTCGGAAACGGCGCGCCGTCTGAATATGCATCGGCGCACTTTGCAACGGATTCTGGCTAAGCGCGCCCCGCGTTAGAACCGTTTTATTTTTGATTTCTAGCCCAGCGAAACCCGCCGATGCGGGCCAATCTGCGCGTTAAGAGACTGCGTCGGGCGGCGGCCAGTTTTTGTAAAACAGCAGGCTTTATAATCTCCGCCCCATAGGCATCGGCAAAAATATAGCCAATGTCGGGGGGCAGTTTTTCGACTGGAAAATCAGGGGCGATGGCAAAGAAGAACCGGTCGCAATAGGGTAAATATTCTGGCCATTTTTTATCCGCCTGCAAGTCGGCGAGGCCGCTTTTGATTTCAATAATCCACAGCTCGCCTTTTTGCGTAATGCCCATCAGGTCGGCGCGGCGATGGTTGGGCAATGAGATTTCCGGCAAACAGGCGGTGTTTTCTTGGCTCAGCATGCGCGTTACCCCACGCTGGAGGGTGCGGGCGGCTTCCGATTGGCGCCCATCTTCGCGGGCGGCGTCTTCTTGCACAAGGGTCGCGAAATCCAGCTCTCTATCTGCTTGTTTATCGTCTCTCATGCGCCTTCCTCTGCTTCATCCCAAGGCTTTATTTCAACCCCTTTTAGGGGCGAACCATCCTGCCCCCTAGCGGTTTGCGGGCGTTGGGTGCCTCTAAAAAAGCGCGTTTGCGCTCTGCGCGTCAACTGCGGCATTATTGCCACCCCCCAGAACATCAGTTTTTGCTTGAAGGGGCATAGGTTTTTATGTGACATTCCCCCCTTAAGCGGTGCGCTCGGCGCAGTCGCTTCGGCTTTTGGGAGGGCCTTATGGTTCAAAAATTAGAAGAAATTATCTTTCGTTTTCGCGGTGTCATTCTGGCATTGTTTGCTGCTTTTACAATTTACAGCGGTTACTACGCGACGAATTTGAAAATGACAGCTGGCTTTGATAAGCAATTGCCAGCCGGTCATGAATATATTCAAACATTCCAAGAATATCGCGATCGATTGTTCGGTTCGAACCGCATCATTGTGGTGTTGAAAGAACGCGAAGGGAAGATTTGGAATAAAGATTTCTTTTCCACTTACAAAGATTTGACCGACGCCCTGTTCTATATGCCTGGCGTTGCGCGTCATACGCTGACGTCGCTTTGGACGCCGAACTCGCGTTACTTTGAAATTACCGAAGATGGCTTTGTTGCCGATGACGTTATTCCTGGCACCATCACCATCGATAATATCGATAGCGATTGCGTGTCGCGGTTGAAAACCGCCAGCTTGGCCACAACCTGTGAACCGGCTTTGGACATTATTGCCAATAACGTTATTCGCGGTGGTTTTGTCGGTCGTTTGGTGGCCAATGATTTCTCCGCCGCCATGGTGCGCGCCGAGCTGTTGGACGTCGATGTAAAAACCGGCGAGCGTCTCGATTACTTCGACCTTGCCGATAAATTGGAAACAGACATTCGCGGCAAGTTTGAAAGCGATAAATACGAAGTTCAAATCATTGGGTTTGCGAAACTCATCGGCGATATTGCCGATGGCGCGAGCACGGTGGTGCAATTCTTCGCGGTGGCCTTGGTGCTAACCATTCTGTCGGTTTATCTCTATGCCCGCTCGGTTATCCTCACCTTCTTACCTTTGTTCTGCTCGCTGACGTCTTTGGTCTGGCAGTTCGGTATTTTGAACATCCTCGGCTACGGGCTTGACCCATTGGCCGTGCTGGTGCCGTTCCTTGTGTTTGCCATTGGGGTGAGCCATGGGGTGCAACAGATCAACTTGATTACGGCAGAAATCTCTTCCGGTAAATCAAGCGAAGAAGCGGCCCGGGCCAGCTTCCGTGGCTTGTTGATCCCAGGTTCGATGGCCCTGATTACCGATTTGGTAGGCTTTGGGACGTTGATCCTTATCCCTATTCAGATGATTCAAGAATTGGCCATCACCGCATCGATCGGTGTGGCGCTTAAAATTCTGACCAATCTGATTATGTTGCCGGTTTTGGCGAGTTATTTCCCCATCGAGGATGGCTTTGTGGAGCGTGCCGCCAAGGCTCGTGCCAGCCGTGTCGCCTTGATGCAGAAATTGGGCAATATTGCCAATCCGCGCAATGCTGTGATTGTGGTTCTCTTGGCGGTGGTGCTGTTTGTGACGGCGTTTATACAAAGTCAAAACCGCCATGTGGGCGCGCTTCATGCAGGCTCTCCGGAGCTGCGCGAAGAAGCCCGCTATAATATGGACAGTCGCCAGATTGCAGAGAAATTTGCGCTTGGCCTCAACCTATTGACGGTGATTGTGGAAACCCCACGCGAGGCCTGCATCAATTATCCCTATATGAAATACCTCAATGAATTCACTTGGTATTTGCGCAATGTGGATGGCGTGTCGCTGGTTCTCTCGTTGCCTTATGTAACGCGTCAATCCAGCTCTGGCTTTAATGAAGGCAATCTGAAATGGCAGGCTCTGCCGCGCAATAAATATGCGCTGGTGCAGTCGCAGTCGCCAATTGGCGCCTCGACGGGCTTGTTGAACGAAGAATGCACTTTGCTTACGCAGCTCATCTTCTTGGATGACTCGAAGGCCACCACCATTTCCGGTGTGACCGATGCCATTAAAGAGTTCCGCGTCAACAATCCATCGCCTGTGGCTGATTTGCATATCATCACGGACCCACCCATGCGGGGCCCTGGCAATATCGACCTCGGCATTAAAACCGATGTGGTGGACGATGGCGTGAGCTCGGCTTTGGCCATTACCTATGATGTCAATCAAAGCACGCCAGAAGAATTGCTGGCTGCGGTTCGCGCACAGGGTGTGAAAATTGACAGCCATGAAGTGGTGCCGGTTCAAATTCGTTTGGCCTCGGGTAACATGGGCGTTGCCGCTGCGGTGAACGAAGAGATTGAAGTCTCTGAATTGCCGATGATGATTTACGTCTATCTCACCATCATCTTCTTGGTGATTGTCACCTATCGCGATTGGCGCGCCACGGTGGCGTGCTGTGTACCGCTGACTTTGGCGACCTTCATGGGCTATTGGTTCATGGAAGTTCTCGAAATCGGTCTGACGGTGGCCACCCTACCGGTGATGGTGCTGGCTGTGGGGCTGGGTGTGGACTATGCGTTCTACATCTATAACCGCATTCAATATCACCTCTCAACCGGCCTCGATGTGACGGCGAGCTTTAAGCTTACCCTCAATGAGACCGGCATGGCGGTGGTGTTCACGGCGCTGACTTTAGCCGTGGGCGTTTCGACCTGGGCCTTCTCGGCGCTGAAATTCCAAGCCGATATGGGCTTGCTGCTAACCTTTATGTTCATGATCAATATGATTATGGCGGTAACGGTTCTGCCAGCCTTGGCCGTGGTATTGGAAATGATTGTGCCGCGGAAAACGCCGCCGAAAGCGCCAAGTGGCGCCTTGGCCCACTAAGGCGAGAGCCGACAAAACAAACCCCGGCAAAGCGATTTGCCGGGGTTTTTTATGCCTAAATCAGCGAGAAAAAGAGGCTTCGGCTCAGCTGATATCTTGGCCCAATAGCGCGCTTAAATCAGCAATGCCTTGGGCGGCGGAGACCACTTTGACGGTGCCCATGCCCATAGCGCGGGCGGGCTTTAGGTTGATGCCCAAATCATCTAGGAACACACAATCGCTGGGTGCCACGCCCAGCTTATCGCAGGCCATTTGGTAAATCGCAGGGTCGGGTTTTCGCACGCCAACTTCGGAGCTTTCGATGACATGTTCGAACAGCTGCATCACTTTGGCCACGGCGTCGGCTTTTTCTTGCGTTCGCGCCATGCCTGCGCCCGCGCCGGTTTTGACATTATTGGTGATACAGGCAATGCGATAGCCCTCGGCTTTGAGCCGCTCTAGAACAGCCACCATTTCGGGGCGAATGGCGCCCGCCAGAAGGGCGAGCACATCACCGCCGCGCACACTATGGCCGCGCGCTTCGGCTTCGGCCAGAAAGGCGGTATCGAAACTGGCGGCGTCAATATCGCTGCGCTCGAATTTGGCCCAAGCATTGCTGTCTGGGTTGGTGGCATTAATCCCTCGGATGAAGTTCTCGGGCAGACCGTTTTGTTTTTCATAGGCGGCAAAGGCCTCGAACGGGCTGGAGGTAATCACCCCGCCGAAATCCCATAAAACGGCTTTGTAATTTTCGCTCATGCAAGGCTCCTCAAGTTTATTGTCTGTCAATTAAATGCTAGGCTGATGTGCGCCTTTTCGGAACATAACAAGAGGTAAGAAATATGCAATCGCAACCCCTAAAATTTGTTGCTCGTCTGGGCGCTTGGCTCGTGCAGCGCAATGTTTTGCTGGCCAGTGGTCTGGGGGTTGTGGCCTGTATGTTTGGCTTTAGCTGGCTGAAAACCCAGCTCGGCGCGCCCATGCTCGATGAATTGCAGGGCTATGACCAGCTTGCTTTGCGCGAGCATTTATTGCTCTATGGCGAAACCGGAAGACAGTTGCATGCGCGCTTTACCTTGAGCCTAGACATGGTGTTTCCCTTTATCTATGGCGCTTTCTTTGGCGGGCTCATGACCCTCATGGGGCCGCGCAATTGGGCTCCCTTGAGCTTGGCTTTGATGGTGGCAGTGATGGGTTTAGACGTGGCAGAGAATATCCAACTTGTCGGTCTGTTATATGGTTTCCCGAACCTCAGCGAAGCGCAAATCGCGCTGGCCAGCCAAACCACACAAGCCAAGTTTTTGGCCATACAGGGGCTGTTGCTATGGCTTGTGGGCCTCACGCTTTGGCGGATTTATAAACGCTTGCGCGCTTAGCCGTTTGGCGTTTCTTGCATATCTTTGACTTGTTGGCGACGCCCCCGCAGGGTCAGCGGCAATTGCGCCAACATGAAAAGCCCGGTGGCCGGGGCCATAATAAAGACCCGAAAAAGCACCCAAGCATCGTCGCTGAAAACCCGCCAAGCCAATTCATTGGCCACAGTCACGGCGGCGAAAAACAAGCCCCAGCGCAGCGATAGAGAAAACCAGACTTTTTCGGGGAGGTCGAATTGCGCGTGAAAGAAAACTTTCATCATGGCCCGACCGCGCAGGGCCCCGGCCAAAAGCACCAGCGCAAACGCACCAGAAAACAGGCTCGGCTGAATTTTAATATAGGTTTTGGTTTCCGCCAGAATGGCCGCCGAGGTGAGAAGGGCGGCAATGCTGGTGGCGAAAAGGGCAAAGCGCGCCAAGCGTTTTTCTAGCACCCAAGTGACGCTGATAAGCACCGCCGAGGCGCCGACCGAGGCACCCGCAGCGGCATAAAGACCGTAAGCTTGATGGATGGTGAAGAAAACCGCGAGAGGGGCGATTTCGCTAAACATCGAGAGGAACCGCATTTTTGGACGCGGTTCCCCTGATTTTTTGGGCTGCGACATGCAGATTACCCTTCTGTGATTAAATCATCCTTCAGATGACGACCAGCAATGAAATAATGCCAAGCCGCCCAAAGGTTGACCAGCGAACAAATAAGCAGCGCATAGCGCAGGCTTTCTTGGCCATATCGATCGGCCAAAAGGTCGGACACAATGCCCACGAATTGCGGCCCCAAGCCGAGCCCAATCATATTTAAGATGAACAAAAGAATACCGGCGGCGACCGCGCGCATCCGCAATTCGGAAATGCCTTGGGTTTGGCTGAACGTCGTCGCCTGATAGAAATTGCCCAAGAGGACGGGAATAATCATCGCCAAGAGCACCATATTGGAGCTGGTGGCCGTATAGACGAAAATATTGAACGGGAAAATAATCAGCAACGCGATGGCGGTCACCCAAAGAAACCATTTTGGGTCTTTGGCGCCAAATTTATCAGCCAAATAGCCGCCCAGCGCGATGCCAATGCCGCCTGCCACGCCCAATATTAGGCCGAACCAAGTGCCAATCTCGCCCGTGCCCATACCAAAGGACCGGATGAGGAAAGACGGCGCCCACGTAATAAAGCCATAGCCCACGAAAGCGGTGAGCGCGGCGGCGAAAGACATATGGCGGAACGATTTCTTCGCCCATAAAAAAGTTAACGTCTCGCGAACGCTTGGCTGTTCGCCCGTATCCACGCGCCCTTCGGCCAAGCCACGCGGTGGTTCGCGCAGGGTGAAGCGGGTGATGACGGCCAGCAAAATGCCCGGCACACCAACCAAGAAGAAGGCGGCGCGCCAGCCGAATAATTCGTTAATCCAGCCGCCAGCAAAAAGTCCGAACATAATGCCAAAAGGAATGCCAAGAGAATAAATTCCCAAAGCTGTGGCGCGTTGTTCGGCCGGATAATAATCGGCAATCATCGAGTGCGCGGGGGGCGAGCAACCGGCTTCGCCGACGCCGACGCCGATACGCGCGGCCAAGAGATGCCAGAAGTTTTGCGCCAGACCCGAAAGCGCGGTGAAAATACTCCAGATACCCAAAGCGCCGGCGATTAAGTTGCGGCGGTTGGTGCGGTCTGCGAAGCGGGCGATTGGAATGCCCAAGGTTGCGTAAAACATGGCAAAAGCAAAACCCGTGAGCATGCCCATGGCGGTGTCAGATAGGCCGAGCTCAGACTTCACGGGTTCTAACAATATCGACAGAATTTGGCGGTCAATGAAATTAAACGTATAGATAACCACCAGAATGGCCAGCGCGTAATGGCGGCCTTTATAGATAGCGTCTGTTTCAATTGTTGTGCTGGACATGAGGCTCCTCCCAAAGCAGTAGAAGCCCAGAGCCTAACAAACGTGGCGCAAAAGAAAAGTCCAAATATCAGCTAATTTTCAACCTCAAGCCTTGCATGTAAGGGCGCGTGGGTTACATTTAGCGTCACGACAAAAGCCAGGGCATACCGCCCCTTTTGATTTACGGGAGATGAAAATGAGTAACAGAGATTTCGACATTGTGGTTTATGGCGCCAGCGGCTTTACCGGACGTTTGGTGGCTGAATATATGCACAACCAATATGGCCGCACGGTCAATTGGGCGATGGCAGGCCGCAGCGAAACCAAACTCGCGCAAGTGCGCGACGAAATGGGCATCTCCCAAGACACGCCCCTCGTGGTGGCAGATGCCGATGACGCGGCCTCGCTAAAAGCCATGGTGGAAAGCACCAAAGTATTGCTGACCACGGTTGGCCCGTATCAATTATATGGCTCGCCTGTGGTGGCGGCTTGCGCGGCCGCGGGCACGGATTACGTCGACCTCAGCGGCGAGCCAGGTTGGATGCATGAGATGATTAACGCCCATGATGGCGCGGCAAAAGCTTCGGGCGCGCGCATTGTGCATAGCTGTGGCTTCGATTCTATTCCGTTTGATATGGGGGTTTATTTTCTACAAAAAGCGGCGCAGGAAAAACTCGGCACCCATTGCAACCAAGTGCGCGGACGCGTGCGCGCCATGAATGGCGAGTTTTCTGGTGGCACGGCCGCTTCGTTAAACGCGACGATGGCGGCTTTGGGCAAAAACCCGGAGCTATTGCAAGTGCTCGCCAATCCGTTTTCTTTGGCAATTACCGCCAATGGCACGCATCAGGGGCCAGAACAGCCCGCCGATAACGCGATTTACGAAGATGAGATGACGGGCATGTGGGTTGCGCCCTTTATTATGGCGGCGATCAACACGAAAAATGTGCATCGCTCGAACGCTTTGTTGGGCCATGCCTATGGCGAAGACTTTAAATATGACGAGATGATGGTGACGGGCGCTGGCGAAGAAGGCAAAGCCATGGCTGAGTTTGTGGCTGGTCACAACCCATTGGTCGGGGAAGGGGTTCCCAAACCCGGCGAAGGCCCCGATAAAGCGTCGCGCGAAGCGGGCAATTATGATGTGCTTTTCATCGGCCTAACCGCCGATGGAAACCGCATAGAAGCCAGTGTCGGCGGTGATTTAGACCCGGGCTATGGCTCGACGTCTAAAATGCTGGCGGAAAGTGCCATGTGCTTGCTGCGCGAGTGTTCGCGCGACAACGGCGGCGTCGGTGGCGGCATTTATACGCCAGCCCCCGCTATGGGCGAGGCTTTAATCCAACGCCTATGCGATAATGCGGGGCTTTACTTCAAGCTCGAGAGCTAAGCCAAAACCCCGGGGGGCGCTATGGCCATTTCCAAATATGTGGATCCAGATTTAAGGCCAGGGCTGGCGCGTCTCAAAGCGCTGGTCGGGGAGGGATTGGACGTTGCTAAGGATTTGGCGGCCTCGCGGGAAAGCTCGAACGCGCGCGATGAGACCCTTGTCGAGGCGCTGCAAATCCCCCAAACCGTGCACCAAGATAGCCTCACTTGCCCGGCCGGAGAGGGACATCCCAGCGTCGACATGCGGGTGATGCATCCGCGCGATGCCAGCGGTCCCAGACCCTTGTTTTACTGGATGCATGGCGGAGGATATGTTTTGGGCACGGCCAAACAGGGTGATTTATTTACCCTGATGGCCGCCGAACATTTGGGCTGTTTCGCGGCTTCGGTGGAGTATCGATTGGCCCCTGAGGCGGCCTATCCAGAGCCATTGGAAGATTGCTATCGAGGGCTGAAATATCTGCTCGATCATGCGGATGATTTTAACATTGACCCCACGCGGGTGATTATCGGCGGGGTGAGCGCTGGCGGCGGTCTGGCTGCCGGGCTTGGCCTTTTGGTGCGCGACCGCGCTGCGGTTTCTCTGTTGGGCCAAGTGCTGCTCTATCCGATGTTGGATGACCGCAATGTAGCGCCTGCCAGCGAGGCGGTTGCCGATACGTTGGTCTGGAGCCGCAAGGCCAATGCCTTTGGGTGGCAGTCTTATTTGGGCGCCGCCTATGGCAGCGATGAGGTGCCAATATATGCGGCGCCAGCGCGCGCCCAAGACCTCTCGGGCCTGCCCCCCACGTATCTGCCGGTGGGGGATTTGGATTTGTTTTTGCAAGAGAACCTTGATTATGCCCAAAAACTGACTCGCGCCGGCGTGCCGACGCATTTTCACATTTACCCCGGGGCCTTTCATGGTTTCAACGGCTTTGCCGCCGAGGCGCCGGTCTCGCAAAATTGCAATGCTGAGATTTTAAGCTTCATGAGAAAACTTTTGTCCGAAGCCAACCAATAGGATAGCGATATGTCCGTGCAATTGACGCTTTATGGCCCCACGGTTTCTACCTTCACGCGCATTTGCGCCATTGTGGCAGCGGAGGCGGGGCTGACTTGGGAAATCATTCCAACTGGCTCTGGCTCCAAAGATATGGCCGAGCATCATCCGTTCATGCGCTCGCCCGCCGCTTATATTGACGATTTGCATTTTTATGAAACGCCCGCGATTTGCAGTTATATCGACCGCGCTCATAATGGTGCGGCCCTGCATCCGGCCTCGCCAGAGGGGCAAGCGCGGATGTGGCAATGGGCTCATGTGGCGGCGCATTATGTGTTTCCCATCACCGAAGAACGGCTGGTTTTGCCGCGCGTCGTGGCGCCCATGATGGGGCGCGCGCCAGATGAAAAATTAATCGAAGAGGCTTTGCCGGTTATCCGATATCACCTCGGGGTCGTAGAGACGCGGCTAAAAGAGGCGGCGTTTCTGGCCGGCGCGGAATATTCATTGGCCGATAGTTTTATGTATCCGGTTATTGAGGCCACTTGCGCCGCGCCAGAAGGGGCGGCCATGGTGGCCGATTTGCCCGTTCTGACGGCTTGGCTGAATGCGCTGCGCCATCGCCGCGCCATCCTCGAGACCGCTTGGCCTGATTTAGACGCGCTCTGTTAATCGCGCGAAGCTTCCCTAAAGCGCAGCGATTTGCGCCGCTGTGGTTTGCCAAAGACGGGTGGCCAAATCTTGGTCGACCGCCCAAGAGCGCACGCCGTTCATATCGGGGCTATCGTCGGCGACCAATTCGGCGACATTACAATCATTGCAATAAAGCCCGCCCAAGCCGTCCAATTTGGCAGAGGTGGCAGCCCATAGGGTGGTGCTGGCCCCGACCGATGGCGTTTTGAAACCAGCGGCGGCCAAGTCAGACGGCGTGCCGTCTTCTTTGGTCCAGCCGAGGGCAACCATTTCCTCATTGGCCAAATGGCGTTGCAAAGGCGTGAAAATACCGCCCGGATGAACCGAAAAAGCCCGAATGCCTTTGTCTTTACCAATCCGGTCTAGCTCAACCGCCAGCAGGGCTTTGGCGGTTTTCGATTGGCCATAAGCAGGCCATTTTTCGTAAGGGCGGTTTTCATAATGTAAATCATCTAGGTCGCCCCCGCCAATGCGGTGGCCGATGGACGACAGGGTCACGACGCGCGCGCCTTGGGCGGCTTCCAAAGCGCCCATGAGTTTATTAATGAGTGCAAAATGGCCGAAATGATTCACCCCAATTTGGCTTTCGAAACCCTGCGCGGTTTTTTCAAACGGGCAGGCCATAATGCCAGCATTGCAAATCAGCAGGTCGAGTTTTTTGTGACGGTCTAGAAAATCATCGGCAAATTTATCCACCGAGTTTAAATCCGATAAATCCATTTTATCGACATGGCTGGCGCTGACGACACCATCGAGGGCTTTGCGGGCGCGCTCGAGGTCGCGCCCTGGGGCATGCACATGGGCGCCGGCACTGACCAGCGCTTTTACCGTTTCAAAGCCAATGCCAGAATAGCCGCCCGTTACCATTACAGTTTTGCCAGATAGGTCGAGACCGGCCACTACGTCGCTGGCTTCGGGGGTGGGTTGGATGCCGCTATCGATTGGTTTTTGATCTTTTGAAACGCTCATAATTCTCTCCCAAGGGTTCATTTTAAGATTTCTATAGTCCCAATTATGGCGCTTGCGGCGGCCATGTCAAATTTGCCGCTTTTATCCTCTAGAGGATGGCCGCTTCCTCTCTTGCGGCTTGGGCGCGCGCGGCTTAAAGTTTAGCCAACAAGGGAGAGAAACATGGAAGCCTATCAACATTTAAGCCGCTCTATTCAAGGACGCACCGCGCTTGTAACGGGCGCTGCCAGCGGCATGGGACGCGCCACAGCGCATCTTTTCGCCCGTGAGGGCGCCCATGTGGCGGTCACCGATTTAGACCTAGAGGCTTGCCAAAGCGTGGTCGATGAGATTGAAGCGGCTGGCTTTGCCACGGCCAAAGCTTGGGCCATGGATATGTCCGATGCGGCGATGATTAAGGCCTGTGTTGGCGATATCGTGGCGCATTTTGGCGGTCTCGATATTGTGGTCAATAATGCCGGTTTTTCGATGGTGGCCAAGATTGACGAAGACGCCTATCCGCAAGCTTGGGAAAAATCATTGGCTGTGATGTTGGAGGGGCCGCAACTCTTAATCCGTCAGGCTTTGCCGCATTTGCAAAAATCGGATGCCGCGCGCATCGTCAATATTTCGTCCACCGAAGGACTGGGGGGCAGTGCCGGCAGCTCGCCCTATACGGCGGCCAAACATGGGCTGATTGGCTTGACCAAAAGCCTAGCGGTAGAATTGGGCAAACAGGGCATCACGGTAAATGCGGTTTGCCCGGGGCCCATTCATACGGGCATCACGCAGCCTATTCCCGACGAGCATAAAGCCACTTTCGCGCATCGGCGCACCGCCTTGCGCCGCTATGGCCGGCCTGAAGAAGTGGCCAATATGACTTTGTCTTTATGTTTGCCCGCCTCGAGTTATGTCACCGGCGTGGCCATTCCCGTCGACGGCGGTATGCGCGCTAGAAACAACTAGCGCGCATTTTCTGCCTAAAGCCTACCAAGCTTTTTGATAGCCGAGCGTCAGCGTGTCTTGATGCTGCATTTGCACGCCACGGGCCTTTTGGTGGATGGCGCGGGTCCATTCCAAAGCCAACCGGTGGCCGTGCAAGAGGCCCGCCTGGCCAACAAAATTAAAGCCAAACGACAGATGCGCCAATTGACCGCCAGAGAAATTTGTCTGCGCGGTCGGCACCGGAAGGGTGATGGCGGCATCGCTTCCTTTCAAGCCTTGTTGATGGCTGGCATCGAGGCGCATAGAGGCACTGACAAAAGGCGCGAGACGCCGAGACGCCCAAGCTTGCAAATGGGCCTTATCGCCCAGCCGATAGCCTTGCGCATTATCGTCTAGGCGCACCACCGCTGCCAATTGGCCGCTGTAGCGCCAATCGCCGTGTGCGGCATTGTTAAAAGTCAGCGACGGTTTGACATCATAAGTGCCAGAGCCGAGCTGCATCGGGTAAGGCAGGCGTTTGCCGCTGGCACGCATATTCATGGGGCTGAGAACGCTGCCCGTCTGTTTTATCGAACCTGTGGGCACCGATAGGGCTAAGCCGTAATGCCATTGGCCGTTCAAAATACCTTTGTCTATCTCCCCGCCCGCTATCAGCGCGCCCAGTGTGGTGTCGCCCAGCCCTTCGCTTTGGCTGGTGAAACTGCCAAGAAGCGTTTGGCTCATCGCGCCATAAGTGTTCAGCCGCATGGTGGTTTCGTGCTGCATGGTCATGGCCAATAGGGTGATTGTGTCATTGGGGGCATACATGGCCCCGAGCATGGTCATTTTCATATCCATGGTTTGTGGCACCACGCGTAAATTTGCCGGACTGCCATGTTGGTTGGGCAATTGCAAAACCTGCGCGTCGGATATCGACTGGCGGCCCTTAAGATTGCCTTTCATCGACATATCCATATGGCGCACAGAGACCATCCATTCGCCAGCTTTATGGCGATGGTCGCCCATCACGCCAATCGGGGCATGGCTATCGGGGCGGCTGGGGGTGTCGGCTAAAGCGGGGTGAGAGAGGGGGGCTAAGGCGAAGCTCACGGTAAAGGCGAAAAGCCACCAAGCGCCGATTTTTAATTTGGGTACACGCGTCCCTAACTTGGGAAAATAAGTCATAAATCTGTCCTGTTAAATAGAAATGGAATTTAGGCGGAGACAGATTTTGGCGGGGCCCTTGGTGTGGCCGCGCTGTCGAAACGCAGCGCATGTTGTGGCCAGATAATAGGGGCTTTCGGGGCCGCGTTGGCGCCAGGGCGGAAAGCCAAAGACAGTGCTTCCAACATTGTGCTGGCCGCAGTGGGGCAACAATCGGGCCTGGGTTGCGCCTCGGTTTCCGGGCTCGGCACATAGACGGTTTCTAGCCCTTGCGCGCTGCAAATAACATGCACTTCGCCGACGCTATGGCAGGCAGAAGCCAGGGCTGCCTGGGTTAGCAGCCAGCTGGCGAGCCAAAGATGGATAAGACGCAAAATCACTTGGGGGCCTGAGGCTAGGGGTCAACTGGGTCGTTAAATAACCCTATTGGCTGAAAACGAAAAGCATAAAAACAGCAACTGGCTTTGCGCAACGCGCTTTTTGCCTGTATAAACCGCGCAAGAGTTATTTGAAGACACTGTTTAACAAGGAATAAGCCCAATGACCGAAGCCGCCAAAAAACCCGTGAGCCCAAATGCGCCCACGCCAGAAACGGTTTTGAGCGTTGAGCATTATACCGATAGGCTGTTTAAATTTCGCCTCACCCGCCCGCAGGCGTTTCGGTTCCGCTCTGGCGAATTTATTATGATTGGCCTGCCGCAAGAAAACGGCAAACCCTTGTTGCGCGCCTATAGTATCGCCAGCCCGAGCTGGGATGACACGGTGGAGTTTTATTCGATTAAAGTGCCCGATGGCCCGCTGACCTCGCAGCTGCAAAAAATTGGCGAAGGCGATAAGGTTCTCTTGGGCAAAAAGCCCGTTGGCACTTTGGTGCTAGATGCTTTGAAACCGGGCAAGCGGCTTTATATGTTCTCGACGGGCACGGGTTTTGCGCCTTTCGCCAGTCTTGTGCGCGACCCGGAAACCTATGAGAAATTTGAGGAAGTTATCGTCAGCCATACCTGCCGCGATGTGGCCGAGCTGGCTTATAGCCGCGAGATTGTCGATGGGTTTTTAAACGACCCAGATTTGGGCGAGATTGCGCAAGGGAAATTGCGCCTCTACCAAAGCTGCACGCGCGAAGATTTCGAACACATGGGTCGGCCCACCGAGCTTATTCGGTCGGGCAAATTATTCGAAGACCTCGGCGTCGAGCGCCTCGACCCAAGTGTCGATCGGGCGATGATTTGCGGCTCTATCGATATGACCAAAGAGTTGAAAGACTTGATGGAAGAACATGGCCTGCGCGAAGGCGCCAACTCAGACCCGGCCGATTTTGTTATCGAGCGGGCCTTCGTAGACTAATCTTGGGTCGACTAACCTTGAGTTGACTGATTTTTGCTAACCTGTTTTCAGGCCGCCCAAATCTAGCTCGATGAATTTGCCGCCTTGGCTGGCCAAGTGGCGCAATGTGTCGGAAATTTTCACATCTGCATTTTCGCCTTGCAGCGCTTCCATGGTGGCGAGGATTTTATCCGCTCCAACCAAATCGCCATAAGCCATCGGGCCGCCCGTATCGCCCGGCCAGCCGTAGCCATAGGACCAAATCACATCGACGTCGCTGGGCCGCTGGGCTTTGTTTTCTTCCAGAATAATCAGCGCTTCATTGACCATCGGATGCAGGCAACGCGCCAGAATATCGGCTTCCGACAGACCCGCTTCCCCGGGCGCAATGCCCGTCACTTCGGCGATAACTTGCTCGGTTACTTTCGAGGGGCTGCGCTGGCGGTTGTCGTCATAGTCGTAAAAGCCAGCTCCGGTTTTTTGCCCGCGGCGGTCCATCTCGCATAAAGTGTCTCGAATGGGGTTGGAAGTCTTGGCGCCTTTTTTCCAGCCGATATCCAGACCCGCCAAATCAGACATTTGAAATGGCCCCATTTTAAAGCCAAAATTATTAAACGCCGTATCGACATCCCACGGCAACACGCCGCGCTTGACCAATTCGTTTGATTGAAATTGGCGCGCCGCCAAAATGCGGTTGCCAACAAAGCCCGGGCAAACGCCCACGAGGGTTGCCACTTTGCCAATTTTCACCGCGATATCCATCGAGGTGGCCACCACGTCGTCGGCCGTTGCATCGGCGCGAACAATTTCCAGCAGTTTCATCACATTGGCCGGCGAGAAGAAGTGCAGGCCAATGACATCTTGCGGGCGCGAGGTTTGCGCGGCAATCGCATCAATATCTAAGCCCGATGTATTGGTGCCCAAAATAGCGCCTTGTTTCACGATGCCGTCGAGGGTTTTGAAAATAGATTTTTTCAAATCCATATCTTCAAACACGGCCTCGATAATCAAATCGCAATCGGCCAAAGCCGACATATCCAGCGCGCCCTCAATACGGGCCATACGCTCGCCGACTTCTTCCACTGGAAAGCGTCCGCGCTCGGCGCTGCGTTGATAATTGGCTTCGATGACGCCAAGCCCGCGGGTCAGGGCTTCTTGTTTGGTTTCAATCAACATCACCTGAATGCCAGCCGTGGCAAAATTCATGGCAATGCCGCCGCCCATCGTGCCGGCACCGATAATCCCGACTTTATTGACCGGGCGCAAATTGGCATCTGCGGCCAGGCCGTCAATCACCCGTGCTTTTTGGGTGGCTTCATTCATATAGGCTGCAATATCACTCATCGGTCTGTCTCCATTAGGGTCATTATCTGCTGGCCATCATGTCGATTTGTGGCCTTCGGGGCAAGTCTGATTGTGCTTAATTTTTCTCCCTTAATATTTTTTTCGGGGCGCCCTATAGTTAGCTCTATCGCTTAGCCGAGGGGACGAGCCATGCCGATGATCAACGTAAAAATTACCAAAGAAGGCGCCACCGCCGAGCAGAAGAAACAGGTGATGGCGGAGATGACAGACGTTCTAGCCCGCGTGCTCGGCAAAAACCCAGCCACTACCATCGTCATCATCGAGGAAGTGGAAACCGAAAACTGGGCCATCGGCGGCGAACCCGTCAGCGAATTACGCCAACGAGCGACCTGACCCTCGGTAACGTTTCTTACTGGCTATTATACCAAATCGGCGACGAAAAGGCGCGCTCGCGAAGAACGCTTGTGTGATTGGTAATCGATGGGTCTTTTTCGAGCGCAATCGCATCCAGCAGCGTATGGCGCGGGCTCGGCAATTCTAACACCCGCACATAATAAAACGCATTTTGGGTTGGGTTAAAATCGGGGTCCGTCCATACGGTGGCCAATTGGCTGGCGCCGCCTTCGTGATTGGTGCCCGCATCGGCCAGACGAACTTCTTGCTTGCCAGTTTTGGCACGCAGGGCGTCGTAGATTTTTTCATGGCTTTTGCCTTGCGCATCAAGCCAGCCTTTGACCACTTGAAGGCGGTCTAGGTTTTGGCTCATCGGGTCTTTGGCCGCATGGATGAGCAATTGCATCGGTTTTGCTTTGGCATGGCCAGTGATTTCGCCGCCCATGGGAACGCCTTTTTGGTAGCCAATTTTGGCTAAGTTTGCCCGTTTGGCATCGTAGGATTTAAAGCCCGTGCCGCCGAAAACCCGCAACGCAATGCGCGGGCCCGATGTGGCATAGACTTCGCGGCGTTTGAAAGCGGCGGTAATGCCATCGCGGGTGTTCTCTTCGGCCCAGACGGCAGACAAGCCCTGCGCCGAAGCATCCCAACCAACGGAGGTCGGCACAGTGGGTTTATGTTTGGTTTCGGGGCTGGCGTCATTGGCATATTTGCCATGGAAGTTGCCTTCCTCGACGCTGGCCAAAGAAGTGTGGCTGTCGGAGGCGCCCACAACGCCGAATTTATAGGGGTTGGCGCCAATTTTTGTCTCTAGCTCTAGGCCACGGCGCAGGCCCGAGCGCATGAAACCGCCAATGGCGGGCGTCGCTTCGATGGAGCGTTTGCCATCCGGCAAAATATGCGGCCCAAGCAAATGTTTGTATTTCTCAAAACCGGCGAATTCATCGACCGGCGATAAAATAGGATGGGTTTCGCTGTCGCCTTTATACTGGATGACTTCTTCGACGGGTTCCCATTTGGCGCGGGCTTGGGCATAGGCCAAGTCTACCGGATTGCCGCTTTCGTCGACCTCTGGGAAAAACCGTCCGAGCGAGAGATTCATATTATGGCCAATGGCGACGAAATCTGTGTCATATGCGGCGGCGGTTTTTTCCATCCACGCCCAAAGGTCGCGCGGCTTGCCAGATTGCAGGGAAGAGAAGGGCAAATAGCTTTTGGCCGTATCGCCGCCATCGGGGGTAAACACAATGCGGTGCAAATTGACCGAATTTGGCATTGAGCTCCATTCCCAACCGGTGAAACTGGTAAATTTTCCGGGCTCATTATGGGCATCGGCAAAATCGACCATTTTGCTCCACACAGAGGTGCGCACTTTCTGTGCGTTAATCGGTGCCAGCTCGCGCAATTTGCCTTGTGCCACCATGCCGACGATATCGGCAAACACTTGGTTTTGTCTTCCTGCTTTCAGGTCGTCATAAATCCGCTTGCCCATTTTCGTGCTTAAAATGGCTGGATTGCCCGCGTCAATCTCGGCAAAAACGCCAAGAAATTCGGCATGGTCGGTGACCACCAGAAAATCAAGCGGACGATCGATGCGCACGCGCGCGCGATGGCCGGGATGCACCACCGGCAGGCCTTTGGCAAAGCGATAGGCGGTGTCAGGGTCGGCTGTGCGATTGCCGAGCAAATAAGCATCCAGCGAATAAGAAGTATGTAAATGCGTGTCGCCCCAATAAAGCTGGGTCGGGGCGTCGCCCGCCACACTTGGCAGCGGCATGGCAACCATCATAGAAAGTGCCAGCGCGCCGCCGCGCAAAACCGTTTGCCGTTTTTTCATCGTGGTGTCCCCCAACAGTCAAATGACGTGCCTGGATAGTAGCAAAACAATTGCGCTTTGCAATCCGGCGGGCTTAATAATGCGGCGGCTTCTCGTCTTGCAAAGACGGCGCCCCTTGGGGCCCCGTGTCTTCTACTTCTTGCACCCGCTCCAGCAGCGCCTTTTGATTTCGGTTGAGGGTCTCGCGCGCCTGTTCGGCCAAGTGCAATTGCTCGCTCATCTCATCCAGCGTTTGGGTTTGGTGGGTGAGCCTTTCTTCCAGCACGGCGATGCGGCGCTCGAGAGCTTCTATTTTATCTGTATCCATCATGCCAAGCCTTTAGCATAAAGCGGAGAAAAGACAAATGGCGCGCGCCTTTTACATCCTTGTTTCGAGGTCTTTGAGCCGCCGCACATCTTTTATTTCAATACAGCCATAGCTCATGGAGACGATGCCGAGGGTTTTGAATATGGTCAGCGCCCGATGCGCCTGCAACCGCGATATGCCGGCCACCACACTGACTTGGCTTTGCGTGATGTTTAGCTTGCTTTCGCCGTTTTTTTGCATGGTTCGTAAAGCCGCCGCGGTTCGCCCCACGGGGGAAAGAACACGGAAGTTTTGTAGCCTGCCCACTTGATCGGATAGAGCCACCAATAGGCTTCTCGCGATCTATCGTATGAAAATGGCGCAGCCGAGAGGATTGGGTAAAAGGGCTTGGCGTCGTTATTCCTCAAATTTGGGGAGCCTTGCGAACAAGGCCGCTGATAGGGTTATGAAGGCGGCAGCTGTGAATAAAGATGCAGTGTAACTGCCCGTGGCGTCCCGAACAGCCCCGAGAATGACCGGGCTTAGACCTGTCGCGATTAAAAATGTTGAGTATTGTCTTCCGTAAATCTGACCATACGCATGCATGCCAAAATATCTGGCGACGAGATACCCAATCAAATCCACTTCGGCGCCGACCGAAAATCCGATGACAAAGGCCGCCGGTACAGCGACCACTGTGCCGAAAACCGCCAAGGCCAAAACACCGCAGATACAGGCAAAGAGAATGGCAATGGCCACATGCGGCGCAAATATGCGGTCCACAGCAAAACCAACCAACAAACGGCCAAGCACAACGGCGATACCAATCACGCCGGCAACCTTGACCGCCTCACTTGTTGTGAAGCCGATGTCGAGCAGAATGGGTACAAAATGAATCATCAACCCGCCAAGCCCTAAGGATAGGCAGAATATCGCGGCCATAACGAGCCAGTAGGTGGCGCTTGCCTTGGCCGCTTTTAAGCCTTCCCGCGCCGCCTGAACGTCGATCTGTGCCGAAGTCTTGGCGCTTTTGAGACGGGCCAAGACGATAACAATGACCGTCCCAACCACCAAGGTAAACAAGGCCATGGCATAATAAGCACCGCGCCAGCCAAACGCATCGATGGCGCTACTGACTAAACTTGGCCCAAATGTGGCCGCCGCACCGGCGCCCGAAAGGGCAACGCCAAGCGCTAGACCGCGCTATATTGCCTATGTGGGCGAATTTCCGCGCACGCCGTCGAATAAAATTGCCAAGAATAAATTGATTGCTGGCGTCGATGATTTGCGCAGCGGTGCGTTTGATTTACTGGAAGGCAAAATGGGTTAGCGGCGTTGA
>JABJKE010000017.1 GCA_018660505.1 Rhodobiaceae bacterium
GTCGCCCACAAGATCAACGCGCCACATTGGTGGGTCTTGGGTTGAACAAATGCGGACGTCGTCGCGAGCTTGAAGACACGCCTGCCGTTCGCGGTATGATTGAAAAAGTGGCCCATTTAGTGCGCGTTATAGACGCCTAAGCCTTAAGACGCTCTAGCTTTGACGGCTAGGTTTGGAGAAGAGTTATGAAACTGAATGAAATTAGCGATAATGAAGGTGCCCGCAAGTCCCGCATGCGCGTCGGCCGCGGTACGTCTTCTGGCAAAGGTAAAACCGCCGGTCGGGGTGTGAAGGGTCAAAGCTCACGCTCGGGTGTTGCTATTAAAGGTTTTGAAGGCGGCCAAATGCCATTGTTTAAGCGCCTGCCAAAGCGCGGCTTTAATGTGCCCAACCCAAAGAAACTCAATGCGGTGAACTTGGGTCGCTTACAAGTGGCTATCGATGCGGGCAAATTGGCCAAAGGCGCCATGGTGTCGGCCGCGAGCTTGGTCGAAGCGGGCGTTTTGCGCCGCGAGTTAGACGGCGTTCGTATCCTGGCCAAAGGGGAGCTGAAAGATAAGCTCGACTTTGAAGTCATGGGGGTCTCGAAAGCCGCCCAAGAAGCGATTGAAAAGCTGGGTGGCAAAGTCACGCTACTGGCGAAGCCTGACACCACAACCGAAGCTTCGAAAGAAGCTTAGGTCTAGGGGAGAGAACCTGCATGGCCTCAGCGGCAGAACAGCTTGCCTCTAATATGAGCTTCTCGGCGTTTCGTACCGCCGATGAGCTTAAAAAGCGCATCTGGTTTACGCTGGGTGCGCTCTTGGTCTATCGCCTTGGCACGTATATTCCCCTGCCGGGCATTGACCCACAGGCTTTGCAGTCGGTTTTCTCGCAGCAGCAATCTGGCATTATTGGCATGTTCAACATGTTTGCTGGCGGCGCGGTTGGCCGGATGGCTATTTTTGCGCTGAACATTATGCCGTATATTACGGCCTCGATTGTTATCCAACTTCTTACCTCTGTCGTGCCGCATCTTGAGCAACTCAAGAAAGACGGCGAGGCGGGGCGTAAACAAATTAACCAATATACCCGTTATGGCACCGTGCTTTTGGCGACCGTGCAAGGCTATGGCATTGCCGTAGGGCTTGAGGGCGCGCAAGGGGTGGTGGTTGATCCGGGCTTTTATTTCCGCGCCAGTGCGGTTATCACGCTGGTCGGCGGCACGGTATTCCTAATGTGGTTGGGCGAGCAAGTCACCGCGCGCGGCGTCGGCAATGGTATCTCGCTGATTATTTTTGCGGGCATTGTCGCTGAACTGCCGTCGGCTTTGGCGGGCACGTTAGAGCTGGGTCGCCAAGGCGCGATTTCGACTTTCATCATTCTCGCGCTCATCGTCATGGTGATTGCCGTGATTGCTTTCATCGTCTTCATGGAGCGCGCGCAACGTCGTTTGCTGGTGCAATATCCAAAGCGCCAAACCGGCAATGGCATGGCACAGGGCGAAAGCTCGCATCTGCCGTTGAAACTCAACACAGCGGGCGTTATCCCACCAATTTTCGCGTCTTCTTTGCTGTTGATGCCGATTACGCTGGCTAATTTCTCGGGCGACGCCACAGGTGGCGGTCTGGGAACGGTTGCCGCCTTACTGGGCCGCGGTCAGCCGCTTTATATGGCGACTTATGCGGCGGGTATTATTTTCTTCTGCTTCTTCTATACGTCGATTGTCTTCAACCCGAACGACACAGCCGATAATTTGAAGCGCTATGGCGGCTTTATTCCGGGTATTCGTCCGGGTCCGCGCACGGCAGAATATATTGACCGCGTCTTAACCCGCCTCACGGCTGTTGGCGCTTTATATCTGACGCTCGTTTGCTTGCTGCCAGAGTTTCTCATCAACGCCTATAATGTGCCATTTTATTTCGGCGGCACCTCGCTGCTCATCGTGGTCAATGTCACCATGGATACGGTAGGCCAAGTGCAGGGCCATTTGTTCGCGCATCAATATGAAGGCTTGATTAAAAAGTCTAAAGTCGGGGGCAAAAGGCGTTGAAGCTCATTTTTCTCGGACCTCCTGGGGCTGGTAAAGGCACCCAAGCGCAGCGCATTGAACAAGCGTTTGATATTCGCCAGCTTTCGACGGGCGATATGTTGCGCGCGGCTGTGGCAGCCGAGACGCAAGTTGGCAAACAAGCCAAAGATATTATGGCGCGCGGCGATTTAGTGCCAGACGCGGTTGTGGTGGGCATTATTTCCGACCGCATTGATGAGGCGGATTGCGCCAATGGATTTATTCTGGATGGCTTCCCCCGCAATGTGGCGCAAGCCGAAGCTCTGGACGAGATGTTGGTGACCAAGAATATTGTTTTAGATGGCGTTATCGAGCTTGCGGTCGATGCGGAAGTCCTTATCGGGCGCATTTTGAAACGAGCGGCGGAAAGCGAAGGCGGCCCGCGCGAAGATGATACGGAAGAAGCCCTGCAACACCGTTTGCGCGTCTACGAAGAGCAAACGGCTCCAGTAGCGGAATTTTATGCCTCCAAGGGCATTTTAAACACTTTGGACGGGATGCAGGATATGGATGAAGTGACACGGCAAATTCAGGCCGTGTTGAAGGAGATTTAACTGAGTTTTTAAAAGGGTTTGCAGTTGACTGGCGGGTTGAATTTCCTATAATCCGCGCTTTACGAAGGTCGAACGGTTTTACCCAATCTAAAACTCGCAAATTTGCCGGATTTCTGCCATTTGGGCAGAGGCGGCGCCCACCGGAGACGGTGAAAAGGAGAAGCAAGTGGCTCGTATAGCTGGTGTTAACATTCCAACTGCCAAGCGTGTAGTAATCGCCCTGACCTATATTCATGGGATCGGCGACGCAAAGGCGAAAGAAATTTGCGACAAAGTCGGTATTCCGGCCGAGCGCCGTGTCAATGAATTGTCGGATGCTGATGTCATCCAAATTCGCGAAAGCATTGATGCAGACTATGTTGTGGAAGGCGATTTGCGCCGCGAAGTTTCTATGAATATCAAGCGCTTGCTTGATATGGGGATTTATCGCGGTCTGCGTCACCGTCGTAATTTGCCGGTTCGCGGTCAGCGTACGCATACCAATGCGCGCACCCGCAAGGGCCCGGCTCGTGCCATTGCTGGCAAGAAAAAATAGGTAGGGTTTTATCATGGCTACAGAAAAATCACGTGTCCGGCGTCGCGAGCGTAAAAACATCACTTCTGGTGTTGCGCACGTTAACTCGACCTTTAACAATACATTAATCACCATTTCCGATGCGCAAGGCAATGCCATCAGCTGGTCTTCAGCAGGCACAATGGGTTTTAAAGGGTCGCGTAAATCGACCCCTTATGCAGCCCAAGTGGCGGCAGAAGACGCTGGCCGCAAGGCCATGGAACATGGGGTAAAAACTTTGGAAGTGAATGTGCGCGGTCCCGGTTCGGGTCGTGAAAGCGCCTTGCGCGCCCTGCAAGCCGCAGGCTTCACCATTACATCGATTAAAGATGTAACGCCAATTCCACATAATGGGTGCCGTCCGCCAAAACGCCGTCGCGTTTAATTTGGTCTACGTTTCTTCCCATCTGCATATTTTTTAAGAGGTACCATCATGATCGAAAAAAACTGGCAAGAGCTGATTAAGCCGACCAAGCTGGATATTATTCCGGGCCATGATGAAAGCCGTGAGGCCCGTGTTGTGGCCGAGCCGCTCGAGCGTGGCTTTGGCCTAACGCTGGGTAATGCGCTGCGTCGCGTATTGCTGTCATCCATTCAAGGGGCGGCTGTCACAGCGGTTCAAATAGATGGCGTGCTGCACGAGTTTTCATCCATCCCCGGTGTGCGCGAAGATGTGACCGATGTGGTCCTCAATATCAAGAAAATGGCCTTGGCTATGGACGCAGAAGGCACCAAACGCCTGACGCTGTCGAAAAAAGGCCCCGGCGTTGTAACCGCAGGCGACATTGAAGAAAATGCCGCCGTGACCATTCAAAACCCAGATTTGGTTATCTGTACTTTGGATGAAGGAGCGGAAGTTCGTTTCGAGTTCATCATCAAAACCGGTAGCGGTTATGTGCCAGCGGAGAAAAACCGTCCAGAAGATGCCCCCATTGGTCTTATTCCGGTCGATAGTCTTTACAGCCCTGTGCGCCGTGTTTCTTACAATGTTGAAAACACCCGCGAAGGCCAAGTGCTGGATTATGATAAGCTGACCATGGAAATTGAAACCAATGGCACGGTGACGCCAGAAGATGCCTTGGCTTTGTCGGCGCGTATTCTGCAAGACCAGCTGCAAAGTTTCATTAATTTCGAAGAGCCAGAAGTTCAAGTCGAAGAAAGCTCGGCCATCGAAGAAACCGGCTTCTCGGCCGCTTTGTTGAAGAAAGTCGACGAGTTGGAACTTTCGGTTCGTTCGGCTAATTGCCTGAAAAACGACAATATTGTTTACATTGGCGACCTGATTCAAAAATCCGAAGGCGAAATGCTGCGGACACCGAACTTTGGTCGTAAATCGCTGAACGAGATTAAAGAAGTTTTGGCTGAAATGGGTCTGCATCTTGGAATGGATGTACCGAATTGGCCACCAGAGAACATCGAAGAGCTTGCGAAAAAGTTTGAAGATAATTACTAAGGCTCACTAGAGCAGCAATAAGGCTCGTATGAGCGTAAAGGAGTGACGTTATGCGCCACGCAAAAGCAGGACGTAAACTAAATCGGACAAGCAGTCACCGCAAGGCGATGCTCGGAAATATGGCCGTTGCCCTCATCAAGCATGAGCAAATTGTCACGACTCTTCCCAAAGCCAAAGAGCTTCGCCCATTTGTGGAAAAGCTGGTGACTTTGGGTAAAAAAGGCGATTTGGCCGCGCGGCGTCGCGCCTATGCCCAACTGCCAGACCAAGAGTGGGGCGCCAAATTATTTGACACGCTCGCAACCCGCTATGCAGACCGCCCGGGTGGCTACATCCGCGTTCTGAAAGCTGGTTTCCGCTATGGGGATAACGCGCCGATGGCCGTGATTGAATTTGTCGATCGCGACCCAGCCGCAAAAGGCCAAGATTCAGGCCCCGTGATGATGAGCGACGAAGGCGAAGAGCTGGCAGCTGCCACCGCCTAAGCGGGCCTTTCGTTCCGCCACAAAATTTAAAAGACACGAAAGCCTTGTCGTTTTCGTGTCTTTTTTTATGGCGGCACGCTTCTGTGCTATTTTGAACGCCGAATCGGGAGGCCACCATGGCATTACAATCTTTCATCTGGGTCGCGTGCGGCGGGGCGTTGGGCGCTGTGCTGCGTTTTACGATTGGCGGATTGGGGAAATTGCCCGCCGGATTTCCGTGGCCCACCCTCGGGATTAATTTAATCGGCTCGCTGGCCATGGGGCTGTTGATGGGCTGGCTATCCAAACAAAGTGGCGCGCAAGACGGGCTGCGTCTATTTCTTGGCGTTGGCGTTTTGGGCGGCTTCACCACGTTTTCAGCCTTCTCGATGGAGTTATTTCATTTGTTAGAAAAACGCGAAATCTTGGCCATGGGCGGTTATTTGGGCGGCTCGATACTTGGCGGCATTGGCTTGTTCATGGCTGGCTATCTGCTGGTGAGGGGGCTGTAAATGGCGGGCGTTCGACAAATCAAAGTAAAGGGCGAAGACGATGGCTTGCGCCTCGACCGCTGGTTTCGCAAATATTTCACCGCGCTGACCCAGGGACGGTTGGAAAAACTATTGCGCCAAGGCTTGGTGCGCGTCGATGGCAAACGCGCCAAAGCGGCCGAACGCGTGCAAAAAGGCCAGATTATTCGGGTGCCGCCAGAGGTGCCAGAGCAAGGCGCCAAACGCACCGTGCGCCCCGTCTCCGTGCCAGACGCGCTGGTGGCGGAGCTGCAATCGGCGATTATTCACCGCGATAAAGATGTGATGGTGTTGAACAAACCATCTGGGCTGGCCGTGCAAGGCGGCAGTAAAACCACCTTGCACATTGATGCGGCTTTGCCGGCTTTGCAATTCGAGGAGGCGGAGGCGCCTCGCCTTGTGCATCGCCTCGACCGTGATACGTCGGGCGTTTTGGTCTTGGCGCGCAACCGCAAGGCGGCGCAATTTCTCACGCGCCAATTTGCCAGTCGCGAGGCGGAGAAGATTTATTGGGCTTTGGTTTATGGCGTGCCGCGTCCCTCGCAGGGCTCTATTCGAGTGCCTTTGGCCAAACGCGGCGCCGCCGATGGCGGCGAGCGCGTGCGCCCCGTCGACCCAGGCGATAGCGACGCGATGAAAGCGCAGACGGACTTCATGGAAATCGCCCGCGTCGGCCAGCGGTTTTGTTGGCTTGCGTTTCGCCCGCTAACTGGCAGAACGCATCAAATTCGCGCCCATGCGGCGGCGATGGGTCATTCGCTGGTGGGCGATACGAAATATCGCGTGGAGAATGAAAACGAAGAATATGGCGGTATTTTGCCAAAAAGACTTCACTTGCACGCGCGCTCGATTATGATGCCTCATCCAAGGGGCGGAGTTTTGCGGTGCAAGGCGCCCTTGCGAGACCATATGGCGGAAACATGGGATATGTTAAGCTTTGACTTGAAAGACGGAGACACTCCGTTTGATGAGGGGAAATAATGCGGCTGATCGTTTTTGATTGCGACGGCACGTTGGTCGACAGCCAACAGACCATCATTACCGCCACCCAAACGGCTTTGGCGGCGCATGATTTTGCCGCGCCGTCGCGTCGCGATATTCTTTACGCTGTCGGTCTGCCCATCGATGTGGCGCTGCGAGGCCATGTGCCGCAAGCCAGCGACGACCAGATTGTAAACATGCTGGATTTATATCGCGAAACCTATCAAGACTTAGTGCAACAAGATGACCGCGGGCAGGTGATGTTCAACGGCATGTATGAACAAATTGCTGAGCTCGGCGGCTTGGACGATACGCTGCTGGGCATTATCACCATGAAATCGCGGCGCGGCCTCAACCGCGTGGTCGATGCTTATGATATCCGCAAGTTCTTTCAGGTTTTGAAATCGGCCGATGATGGCCCGGGCAAACCGGCCCCCGATTTAATGCTCGACGCGATGCGCGAAACCGGCACCACGCCCGAACAAAGCCTGATGATTGGTGACACGAGTTTTGACATTATGATGGCCAAAGCCGCGGGCGCGCAAGCCATCGGCGTGGGGTGGGGCTATCAAACGGTTGACGAGTTAGAGCAATCTGGCGCCGATGATATCGCCAAAACCCCGGAAGATTTGCGCCGTTTGCTAGCGCAATTTCAGCCCGCTTAGAGATGCCCAAACGATTTTACGAAACCGTTACGCTGGCAGCGCAAGCCGACGGATTTATCGTCAAGCTAGACGCGCAGGAGCTGAAAACCCCGGCCAAAAATCCGCTGGTTCTGCCCAGCCAAGCCCTAGCGCAATTGGTGGCCGACGACTGGCAGGCACAAGCGGATGAGATTGACAGCCTGTCGATGCTGCATATGCGCCTTGTGGCTACGGCGCTGGACCGCGTGGCGGGCGTGATGGAAGAAACCCGCGCCGCGTTTGCCGCCTATGGCATGTCTGATTTATTGTGCTATCGGGCGGAAAACCCAGACCCGCTTATCGCCAAACAAGCCAGCGCTTGGGATCCGGTTTTGGCTTGGGCGAAGCGCCAATTCGGCCTTGTTTTGCACACGACAGATTCGGTTTTGCCGATTTCCCAACCGGCGGAAACGGAAGAAAAATTGCGCCATTTGGGCGGCGAGGATGCGTTTCGCCTGACCGGTTTGGCGCATCTGGCGGCGCTTTTAGGTTCGGCGGTTCTGGCCTTGGCTTTGGAGCAGGGCGAAATCTCTCCCGAGCAGGCTTATGAATTGGCTTTTTTAGATGATTTGTTTCAAATTGAAACTTGGGGAAGCGATGAAGAGGCGCAAGTCCGACTGGACAATATAGCACTGGAAATCAAGGCCGTAGCGCGCTATCTATCAGCCCTACAACAGTGACGCGGGGGAGATTATGCGTGATATTGTTACAGAATTAGAAGAGAGACGCCGGATTGCCCGTCTGGGCGGAGGCGAGAAACGCATTGAGGCGCAACACGCGCGCGGCAAATTAACCGCGCGAGAACGCATTGAGCTGCTGCTCGACCCAGATAGTTTCGAAGAAATTGACATGTTCGTCGAGCATGATTGCCAAGAGTTTGGCATGGAAGACAAAAAAATCCCCGGCGACGGCGTCGTCACCGGTTGGGGCACGGTCAATGGTCGGCCGATTTATCTGTTCGCCAAAGACTTCACGGTATTTGGCGGCTCTTTATCGCGGGCGCATTCCAAAAAAATCAATAAAGTGCAAGACATGGCGCTGCGCAACGGCGTGCCGATTATCGGTATTCTCGATGCGGGCGGGGCGCGCATTCAAGAAGGCGTCGACGCGCTGGGCGGCTATGCCGAAGTGTTTCAGCGCAATACATTGGCTTCGGGCGTTATTCCGCAAATCACCATGATTATGGGGCCGTGTGCGGGCGGCGATGTTTATTCGCCAGCCTTGACCGATTTCATCTTCATGGTGCGCAACACGTCTTACATGTTTGTGACGGGCCCGGATGTGGTGAAAACCGTAACCAATGAAGAAGTGACAGCAGAGGAATTGGGCGGGGCGAAAGTCCATACCAGCAAATCTTCGGTCGCCGATGGCGCCTATGACAACGACGTGGAGGCTTTGACCGAGCTGCGCCGTCTGATTGATTTCCTGCCCCTATCCAACCGCACAGGCGCGCCAGAGCGGCCAAGTTTTGATGTGCGCGACCGGATAGAGCCAAGCTTAGATACGCTCATTCCCGACAATCCCAACATGCCTTATGACATGATGGAATTGGTCGAGAAGATTGTCGATGAGGGTGATTTTTTTGAAATTCAAAAAGATTTCGCCAAGAATATCATCACGGGCTTTGGCCGTATGGAAGGCAAGACCGTCGGTTTTGTCGCCAATCAGCCGATGACCCTAGCTGGCGTTTTAGATAGCGATGCGAGCCGCAAGGCAGCGCGTTTCGTGCGCTTCTGCGATGCGTTTGACGTGCCGATTGTGACGCTGGTCGATGTGCCAGGCTTCTTGCCCGGCACCTCGCAAGAATATGGCGGCCTGATTAAACATGGCGCGAAATTACTCTTCGCCTATGCCGAAGCCACCGTGCCGAAAATCACCTTGATTACCCGCAAAGCCTATGGCGGGGCCTATGATGTGATGGCATCGAAACATTTGCGCGGCGATTTCAACTACGCTTGGCCGACCGCCGAGATTGCGGTGATGGGAGCCAAAGGCGCGGTGGAAATTATTTTCCGCTCGTCCATTGGCAACGATAAAGAGATTGCCGAGCATGTGGCCAATTATGAAGAGCGCTTCCTGAACCCATTCGTGGCGGCGGAGCGCGGCTATATTGACGAGGTCATTCAACCGCATAATACACGCCGTCGCATCTCGCGGGCTTTGGCGCTTCTGTCTTCTAAGAAGCTCGAAAACCCGTGGAAAAAACATGATAATATTCCGCTTTAGGTATCTGATATGTTTAAGAAAATTCTAATTGCAAACCGTGGTGAAATCGCTTGTCGGGTCATTCGCACGGCCCGCGCGATGGGCATTCAAACCGTCGCTGTTTACTCAGACGCAGACGCGCAAGCCCTGCATGTGCGCGAAGCCGATGAGGCGATTCATATCGGCGGCGCGCCAGCCAGCGAAAGCTATTTGGTGATTGATAAAATCCTCGGCGCGATTAAGCAAAGCGGCGCCGAAGCCGTGCATCCGGGCTATGGGTTTTTGAGCGAGAATAAAACTTTCGCCGAAGCACTGGACAAAGCCGGCGTCGCCTTCATCGGCCCGCCAGCCAATGCGATTGAAAAAATGGGCGATAAAATCACCTCGAAAAAATTAGCGTCGGAAGCCGGTGTCTCCACCGTGCCGGGCCATATGGGTCTGATTGCCGATGCCGAGGAGGCGGTGAAAATCGCCAATGAAATTACCTATCCGGTGATGATTAAAGCCTCGGCTGGCGGCGGCGGCAAAGGCATGCGGATTGCGTGGAATGACGACGAAGCCCGCGAAGGTTTCCAATCGTCCAAAAATGAAGCCGCCTCGAGCTTTGGCGACGACCGTATTTTCATCGAAAAATTCGTCACCCAACCGCGCCACATTGAAATTCAAGTCTTGGGCGATAAACACGGCAATGTGATTTATCTCGGCGAGCGCGAATGTTCTATTCAGCGGCGCAACCAAAAGGTCATTGAAGAAGCGCCGAGCCCGTTTCTAGATGAAGCGACGCGCGCGGCCATGGGCAAGGAATCGGTGGCACTGGCCAAGGCCGTGGATTATTGCTCGGCTGGCACCGTGGAGTTTATCGTCGATGGCGATAAAAACTTCTATTTCCTAGAAATGAATACCCGTCTGCAGGTAGAGCATCCAGTAACCGAATTAATTACCGGCGTGGATTTGGTCGAGCAGATGATTAAAGTTGCGGCTGGTGAAAAGCTGGAGCTGAAGCAAAAAGACGTGCAGCTCAACGGCTGGGCGATGGAATCCCGTGTCTATGCGGAAGACCCATATCGGGGTTTCTTGCCGTCGACGGGGCGTCTATCGCGCTATCGCCCTCCCGCGCAGGGCACGCAAGGCGGCATTACCGTGCGCAATGATACGGGCGTTTATGAAGGCGGCGAGATTTCGCTATTCTATGACCCGATGATTGCCAAATTGGTCACCCATGGGCCCGATCGCTTGCAAGCCATAGATGCGATGGGCGTGGCGCTGGATAATTTCCGCATTGATGGCATTCGCCATAATATCGATTTCTGCGCCGCCATTATGCACCATGACCGGTTTCGCGCCGGCACGATTACCACGGCATTTATCGAGGAAGAATATCCCGATGGCTTTGAGGGCGCGCCGCAAGATAGCGCGCGCATCGAAAGCTTGGCGGTGATTGGTTTCACCATGTCGCATTTATCGCAAATGCGGGCCACCGAAGGTTCGCAAGTTTTGCCAGGGCATCAGTTTACCCCCGAAGCCGAGCAAGCCGTTCAAGTGGGCGCGCATGTTTTTTCTGCGCTGAAAACCGAAACGGGCGTCACGCTCAATGGCGTCGATATTGCGGTCGAGAGCGATTGGCTGCCAGGGGATTTATTCTTCCATGGCAGTGTCAATGGGCAGGCGGTAAGTGTTGCGGTCGACCGCCATGCGGAAGGCTTTACCCTCACGGGTCGCGGCGCCGCCACCGATGTCTATGTGCGCCGCCTCGCCGCGCAAGCCTTGATGAGCTACATGCCAGAGAAAACCGATGGCACATCCGACAAAGAGTTGATTTGCCCAATGCCGGGCGTGGTGGTGTCCATCGCGGTCGAAGCCGGCGATGCGGTGAAAGCTGGCCAGCCTTTGGCGGTGGTCGAAGCCATGAAAATGGAAAATATTCTGCGCGCCGAAAAAGATACCACGGTCAGCAAAGTCTTATGCGCGGCGGGCGATAAATTGGCCGTCGACGACGTGATGATTGAATTCGAATAGGCGCCTATTCAGCGGTTTTTGGCGGCGCGAAAGCGGTTTCAAAATTATCGAGCAAGGCTTTGTCCAGCTCGGCCAGGGTGACGGGCAAGCCCAGTTCCACCATGCTGGTGACCCCTTGGTCTCGAATGCCACAAGGAACAATGCCGTCGAAATGGCTGAGGTCGGGTTCGACATTTATCGAGATACCGTGAAAGCTCACCCATCGGCGAATGCGCATGCCGACGGCGGCAATTTTATTTTCTTTATCGGCGTCGCGGCTGGGGTCAGAGACCCAAACGCCCACGCGGCCGGGCGTGATATGGGCTTGGATGTTAAAATCGTCTAGGGTTCGAATAACCCAATCTTCGGCTTGGCGCACAAAGCAGCGCACGTCGCGGCCACGGGTGCGCAAATCCAGCATCAGATAGACCACGCGTTGGCCGGGCCCGTGATAGGTATATTCGCCGCCGCGTTGGCTGGCGTAAACGGGAAAGCGGTCTGGCTGCACTAAGTCGGCAGGTTTGGCGCTGGTGCCAGCCGTGTAAAGCGGCGGGTGCTCCAAAAACCAGATGCATTCGCGCGCGCGCCCCGCGATAATCTCTTGCACCCGCGTTTCCATAAAGGCCACCGCGTCTTCATAAGCGACGGGGGCATCGCTGAAGCGGATTTCGGGGGCATGGGGTGGCTGTGAGCTCATAGGCTCTCATAGCATTATGGCGCATCCATTAAAAAACAAAATTTTATGTAGAATATATTAATTCACAAAATTTAGATGATAAATATTGAACTCTAGCTATAAATATCCCATATAGAATGAAACAGGAGACGCTTATGTTACCTATCCTCTTAGATGTCGCAGAGCTTAGCCTAGCGATTGTCGGCGCCGGCCCGCAGGCGCGTCGTCGGCTGCAAATGGTAGATGCGGCAGGGGCGCAATATGTCCGCGTTTTTGCGCAAGATGCAGGCGAAGAGATGCAAGCTTTGGCGGGCGATAGGCTGACGCAAAGCTGGCCGAGCGAAGCCGATATCGCCGCCTGCCATGTAATTTATGTCGCCAATGTCGAAGATGCTTTGGCCGAGCAATTTACCGCGCAGGGGCGAACCCATAAAACTTTGGTCAATGTCGAAGATGTAAAACCGCTGTGCGATTTTCATGTGCCGGCCATCGTGCGCCGTGGCGATATGCTGCTGACCGCCTCGACGGGCGGAAAATCGCCGGGCCTGGCGCGGCGCTTAAAGGCCTCGCTCGAGGGGCAATATCCGGCTGAATGGGAATCGCGGTTGACCGATTTATCGAACTTAAGAGACCAGTGGCGGGCGCAAGGCGCAGATTTTAAAACCCTGATTGAGCGCACCAATGCCGTGATTGACGAGAAAGGCTGGTTAGCATGACCCAAACGACGCAAGTCCCCCAGAGCCGTAAAGCGCCGAGCTCGCAAGCTTTGGCGCTCGACTTAGCGCCGCTGAACGCGCGCTATGAGGCGATGACGGCACAAGAGATTTTGCGCCATGCCATTCACGAGCAATTTGTCGATCGCATTACGATTGTCTCTTCGTTTGGCGCCGAGTCGGTGATTTTGCTGCATATGATTTCGCAAATTGAGCCGAGCTTGCCCGTCATTATGTTGAACACGGGCAAATTATTTGGCGAGACTTTGCGCTATCGTGACCGCCTGCAAGATAAGTTGAAGCTAACCGATGTGCGCACAAATTTCCCGCATCCGGATGATTTGCTCGCCGACGACCCGAAGGGCAGCTTGTGGCAACGCGATACCGATGCCTGCTGTGATTTGCGCAAAGTGCGTCCGCAAGCGCGCGCCGTGGCGCCTTTTGATGCGCTGATTACGGGCCGCAAGCGGTTTCAAACCGGCACGCGGGCGACGATGGATATCATCGAGCGCGACACCGATGGGCGCTTTAAGCTGAACCCTCTGGCCAATTGGCAATTGGACGAGTTGAAAGCCTATATCGAGCAGCATGATTTACCGCGTCACCCTTTGGTGAAAGATGGTTATTTGTCTATCGGCTGCATGCCGTGCACCAATAAAGTGGCCGAGGGCGAGGATTATCGCTCGGGTCGCTGGGCGGATAGCGATAAGGACGAATGCGGCATTCATTTGAATATTGATGGCGACGGCATTTAGCCAGATATGCCGCTTGTTATCGGGCGCAATATTTGTTAGCACACAAGCCTGCTGAGGCGTGCGGCCGTGGCGGAATTGGTAGACGCGCAGCGTTGAGGTCGCTGTGGGGTAACACCCGTGGAAGTTCGAGTCTTCTCGGCCGCACCAGCCTCGCTCACGACCATAGCTAACCCTATGTAATTGAAGTGTTAATTGCTTTGATTAAAAAGGGGTAGACCATATGGTAGACCAATCACCAACCTATTTATTTACCAAGCGAGATGTCTATTACTATTCTCGCCGCATACCTCCCAATATGCGGGCAGTCTATGGAAAGCAACGCCTCGTTGTCTCCTTAGGAACAAAGTCCCTTAACGAAGGCTTGAGCCTATCTTATGCCCTGACCGTAAAGCTCGATAGGCTTTGGGGAGAAGACAAACCCACCTCTGGTACCTTGGATGTTTTGGTTGCAAAAGTTGAGCCAAGAAAGCGTGAACCGAGGTTATCAGAAGCACGAGACAGCTATTTGAGGATAAGAGGCGTAGGTAAGCCAAAAACCTTTGAGCGAGCTTCTATTCGCAATATAGGGGCTGTTATCAGCCTTATTGGCGACCTGAAGCTTACGCATTACACCACGCTCGAAGCAGGAAAGGTGAGGGATGCGTTGCTATCAAGAGGGCTTACGGTTCTGTCGGTTCGCCGCATGTTTGCCACCATCAATGCTGTCTTTCACTTTGCTATTGGTGAATATGGCCTCGATATGAAGAACCCCTTTGCACTGGTGCATATGCCTCAATCCATCAGAAAAAAACGTATGCCAATCCCCATTGAAACCATCAGGGATATACAAGCTGCCTGCTATGAAATTGATGATGATTTGCGCTGGTTGATTGCTTTGCTAAGCGATACGGGAATGCGGCTCTCCGAGGCTGCAGGCTTGGCAATAGAAGACATCTGCTTGGAGCATGATGTGCCGCACATTAATCTGGAACCGCACCCCTGGCGAAGGCTTAAGACGCAACAAAGCGAAAGACAAATACCGCTGATTGGGGCAGCACTATGGGCAGCGCAGAGGATTGCAGCAGAAGTGGAGGGGAAGTGGTGCTTTCCACGATACACCAACGCTGAAAGCTGCAA
>JABJKE010000005.1 GCA_018660505.1 Rhodobiaceae bacterium
CCCTCGTAAGGGGAACAGCATTTAGAACGATTTCTATATTTTCGCTACGGCCGACTTCGGGGCTTACGCCCCTACGCTGGCGCTAGGCGGGCTAAAGGCAGCGGAGCTGCCAAGCCCTTTTAGCGCGCGGAGAGGGAGGGATTCGAACCCCCGGAACGCGCAAACGCTCAACGGTTTTCGAGACCGCCCCATTCAACCACTCTGGCACCTCTCCTGCACACGCCTTCTTAAATGCGCGATGCCCAACTGGCAAGAAAAAAGGCGCAAGGCAAATCGCCCTAAGACTTAACCCCCGCATAAAGAACGCCCAAGCCAAGATAAAACAGGACCGTCTGCACCGTGTGGAACCGATACGCCGTTTGCGCCTCAATCGCCCCATCCCATACTTCAGCCAAGCCGCCCGTCGACCAACCAAAAATAGCCCCCAACCAAAACGGCAAGACAACAATAGAACCCAATATGGCAACCCGAACCCATTGCTCCGGGTCCGTGGTCCAAAACGTTAAAAAAATCGTGGTCACCGCCAAAGCCAAACCAAAAATCACCTCTCTGACAAAATGATTCTTTATATAGTCGGCAAGCTGGCCGCTTCCCAAAGCCGTTGGTAAAAAATTTGCATAAGATAAAAACATCATCGCAATCGATGAAATCACCAGAAACCGTCCCAGATATAATAATGACATTCGACCCTCCTTTTTTTGAACCCGATTTTTATTTTGTCGATCTATTTGTCTCGCCCACAATATGACGGACACGCGAGAATGCAACCCCTCTGGCATCTCATCTGCCCTAGAGACAGCTGTGCAAAAGCCAATTGCCTGAGACGGCGCCAGCGATTAGGCTTAGCCTTCATCGAGAGAGAAAGAGCGCATGAAAGATTTCAAAGATAAAGTCGCCGTCCTCACCGGGGCCGCCAATGGCATTGGGTTGGACCTTGCCAAAACCCTCATCCGCCAAGGCTGCCACGTCGTCGTCTCCGACCTCAACCTGGAGGAGGTTCAAGCCCGCGCCGACCAATTGGAAAAAATGCCAGATGCCAAAGCCCGCGCCATCGGCGTGGCTTGCGATGTCACACAAGTCGCACAAATAGACACGCTGGCCGAAACCGCATGGGCGCATTTTGGCCACGTCGATGCGCTGTTTAACAATGCCGGCGTCGGCGGCGGCCTCACCCCCGCCGTGAAAACCAAAGACGCCGATTTGCGCTGGATGTTCGAAGTTAATTTCTTCGGCAATTGGAACGCCTGCATGGCCTTCACCCGCCGCTTTAGCGACCAAGGCACGCCTGCCCATATTTGCAATACGGCCTCGGAAAACTCTATCGGCTGGCCCGCCCCCTATATGGCTGGCTATAATGCCACCAAAGCCGCCGTGCTGGGCTACACGGGCATGCTGCGGATGGAATTGCCGCCCCATATTTCTATCTCTTTATTATGTCCGGGCTGGACGCAAACCGAAATTGCCAAATCGGGGGCGCGCCGCCCCGAAGCTTTTGGCGGCCCCAAGCCGGTGCGCGATGCCGCGCCCATCGAGGGCGAAGTGACGCCTTATCCGGTCGAGAGTGTGGGCGCCTATACGGTGGAGCAAATTAAACAGGGCGCGTTTTATATCTTCCCGCATTATGCCGCACGCCATTTGGCGGAAGAGCGCAATGATGAAATCATCGCCGCTTTCGATGCTCAACAAACCGATGTGGATGATTGGCAAGCGCATGACACGCGCACGTTTTTCACCAAAATGCTGGCCGCGAACCAAGCCAAAAAGGATAAATAATATCGCCTAGCCGTCCGCTTTGCGCTCGGCTTTTGCGTCTCGCTCTTCTGCCAAGCGGCGCTCGATGGAACGAATCCAGCGGAAGGCATCTTTGGCGATATCATCATCGTCGCCCGCTTTGCGAAAAGCTTTGATCGCCGCGTCATATTTTTGTGTCCGCACACGGGCGATGCCAAGCAACAACCAAGTGTCGGCCTCTTTGTCTAGCTTGCCCTTGGCCAGAGCTTTTTCCAAAGCCGCCTCTGCTTTCGCCCATTGTTCGTCTTGCAGATGGCTTTGCGCCAATTGCTCGTGAAACTTGCCTTTGTCGGATTTCTCGGCCGCTAGCGTTAATGGCGCAATCGAGGCTTTCCATTCGCGGGCATGGCGATAGCTTTGCGCCAATAATTCATAATTTTTTTCGGTTTTTTCAATCACCCCCGCATCCATGCCGCTTTGCAAAACCTGCGCCGCCTTGATGGGGACATCGTGATATAAATAAAGCTGCGCCATGGAAGACAGCTCTTTAGACGAGGTCAACATGGCTTGCACATGCATGGCTTGTTGCGCCACAAAGGCCAGTTTTTCGTCATTGGCATCATAATAAACCGCCGTGAGTTGCTGCCAGAATGTTTTCACCCCCGGCCAGCGCTCCACGGCCTTTTCCAAAATCGGGCGCGCTTCTTGATAGCGTTCTTGTTGCAGCAGCACCGATAATAAAATCCGCGTCCATTGCTGCTTCGGCGTTTCGGCTTTCGAAAGGGCGAGGCGGATGTCTTTTTCTGCCGCCGACAAATTATCCATCCCCAAATAAATCTGCGCCCGAAGCGCATAAGGGTCGGCGCCGGGCTCGCTCTCCAGACCGGCAAACCAGCTTTCTAGAAGGCGCAATGATTTTTGCCCCTGCCCATCGGCCAAATAAAGCTGCGCCAAATTATACGTTAAATCGCTGACCACGCGCGGCGGCAAATGACCCGTGGCGACGGCGCGTTCAAACGTCTCAATGGTTTTGGGATAATCGCCTTGCGCCGCATAAATAAAGCCCATGGTTTGAATGGCCACGGCTTTTTCATAGGGCTTAAAACGCTCGCTATCGAGGATGGCTTGCAAGGGGGCAAAAGCCTCGAGATATTTTTCTTCGCCGAGCAGCGTTTGCGATTGCTCAATGCGTTGGAAAGCCGCTTTGTCCAAAACTTCGGAGCGTCGGGTTTTCGGTTTTTGCGGTTTCTCGCGTTGGCTCTTTTGCGCTTGCGCTTGGCCAAAATCGGCGCCGATAAACACCCCGCCGAGGGGGGCGAAAAACAGCGCCAAAAGCGTGGCAGATAGAACGATATATTTCATCTTTGCGCGCCTCCTATTTGGCTATCTGAAAGCTAATTAACTGGCGCACGCCAGGGCGCACGGCGGCTTTGCCGTTTTCCACCATGGGGCGATATTTCCACCGTTTCACCGCATTGACGGCGGCGCGGTCAAATGTGCCTTTCGGGTCGGCATCAATCACCATGGGCTCTATGGCTTGGCCCAACGGGCTAATCGAAAACTCTAACAGCACCCATCCTTCAGTGCCGCGCGACAGGGCGCGACTTGGGTAGCGCGGCAAGACGCGCACAATCGCCAGCGCATCGCCATCGACCGGCGCGTTTAAATTCAATCCGCCCAAAGCAAATTGGCCTAAATCGACATTGGCCGAGGCCTTATCGACATTGGGTCTGGCGGGCTGCGATAATTTTGGCGGCGGTGGCGGCTCATCGGGCTTTTCTTGGGCTGGCCGTTTGGGGGCGCGGTTTTTGGTATTTAAATCTTCATCGCGCGCCACCCGCACAAAATCAATGCCCAGCGAGGCCAGCTCTGGCTCAATTTCATAATCCTTGCCGGTGACCAAAATTTTCATGGTCAAGAATAACGCCACCGTCGTCAGCAGCGCAAAACCAACGGCACCAAACAGGCGAGTGGGAACCGCGGCTAAATTCATTTTTCTTCCGCCGCAATCGAAATCGACCCGACGCCCGCCAGACGCACTTGGTCCATAATCTCTACCAACACGCCCGTCATCGCCTCTTTATCGGCCTGAATGACGGCGCCGCCTTGAGGGTTTTCGGCGTGCAAGCGCTCGACATTGGCGCGCACCGCCGCAAGGTCAACTTGGCGGCGGTTGATCCACACTTCGTTATTATTGCGGATGGCAATTAAAATGCCGACCCGCGATTGTTTGACCGCGGTTTCAGCATCTGGCCGCGTGACATCAATGCCGCTTTCTTTAACGAAAGTCGCGGTCACGATAAAAAAGATCAGCATGATGAAAACAATGTCGAGCATCGGCGTCATATCAATGGCGGTATCTTCTTCTGGCCTTGCGTGTCTGCGTCGCATGAGGTGTCTCCCCGTCTCTTTATATGGCCTAATCGGCCAGCTCTAATTCATCTTCTAATTGCTCGACCGACCAGCGGGCTTTGCGCTCTAAACTGGCGGTGAAAAATAATCCCGACAAAGCCACCACCATGCCCGCCATAGTGGGCAAAGTGGCTTTCGAAATGCCCGCCGCCATGGCGCGCGCATTGCCCGAGCCAGTGATGGCCATCACATCAAACACTTCCACCATGCCCGTGACCGTGCCCAACAGACCCATAAAGGGGGCCAGCGCCACCAGCACTTTAATATAGGAAATATTGGCATTGGCTTGCAGCCGCGCGTTGGAAATCATCCGCTCGCGAATGCGATGCGCGTGCCAGCTTTTATGCTCTTTGCGCGCCCGCCAATTTTGCAAATGGTCAGCGCAAAGCGCCTGAAAAGGCTGGCGGAAAAAACTATAGCGCTCATAAATCAACGCCCATAGCACCAGCGTCAGCCCGAGAATAAGCACCAATATATCGCCGCCCAACTCGAGGAAATCGCGCAAGCCCCGCGCCGCCTCCAGCGGGTTTAAAAACAGCGATAGAATATCCGTGACACTCATCTCAAGGCTCCGCTATGCATCTCAAAGCTCCGCTATGTGCGCTCGGCATGGGCGGCCATCATGCCCGCGGCTTGCTCTTCCAACACTTGCACAATCTCGCGCGAGCGCGTGGCAGCAACCGTATGCAACAACAATATGGGTATCGCCACAACCAGTCCCAGAACCGTGGTTATCAAGGCTTGCGAAATACCGCCCGCCATGAGTTTCGGGTCGCCTGTGCCAAACAGCGTAATCGCTTGGAAGGTTAAAATCATCCCCGTTACGGTGCCCAAAAGACCCATGAGCGGTGCCACGCCAGAGAGAAGTTTCAGCAAGGATAAATGTTTCTCCAAGGCTGGCATTTCTTTCAAAATAGCGTCGTCGAGTTTTAACTCCAGCGTCTCCATATCTTTGCCTTTATACGAAGCATAGGCCGCCCATACGCGCGATAAAGGCGTGTCGCCGGTTATCTCTTGGCCCGCGTCGCCAGCGCTCAATTGGCTTTTGACAGCGCGTGCCGTAAGGCTCAAGCGGGTGATGCGCTCCAATGCCAAAGCAATGCCAAAGGCACCCAAGACCAAGATGATATAGCCAACAATACCGCCCTGCGCGATGCGCTCAGACAGGTTTGGCAATTGCAAGAATAAGTTCAAAATCGCGCCGCGTGACGGGTCAACCGGAGCCGCCACTCTATCGCCCGTTTGGGCATCGGCCAAATCATCCGCCGCATCGCCAAAGCGAGCGGGCGGTTGGCGGCCTAAATCGGCAAACCGATGCGCGCCCGCATAGCGAACGAAGTCATCGCCCGCCAAAGCCGTGAACGGGCCGACGCGCAAAATCTCAGATTGGCGCAAACTGCCATCCAAATTCACCACATCGCCCATAAAGCGTTTCACCTCGCCTTGGGCGGTCATTTCTTGTTGCAGCGTGAACCATAAATATTCCAACTCGCTCATCGCTGGCAGGCCTTTGCTCTTGGCCAAATCGCCCAAGCGGGCGCTGCGCCCTTTCAGCTCGCCCGAAATAATACTCTCGTCGATTTGCGCTTTGGTCTCGCCCGCCACTTGCCGGACGATGCCAAATAATTCCCCGAAGACGCCCAGGCGTTCGTTCAGCAAGCCTTCTAATTCGGCCAGTTTTAATTCGTTCTCTGAAAAGATTTTTTCCAGCCGTTCGGAGCGGGCTTCTTCGCGTTTAATGCTATTTTGCGTGCGCGTGAGAACCGCTTTTTGCTGATTGCGGTTGTTTCTAAAATCCGCCTCGCGTTTGTCAAATTGAGCATTGTCTTTCACCCGACCTTGACGCACTTGGTCGAGCAATTGCTGCAAGGTAACCGCGTTAGCATCGGCAATTGGTTTGGCTTCTTGTGCTACAACAGACCCCAAAGGCGCGAAAATAAGCCCGCCAAGAACCGCGAGCGTGGGAAGTTTTATATGTGTCAATAATCTCATCCTAACCTCCTATTTCCCGCTCGTTGGGGCGCCGAGCGTCACTGGGATGACCAGTAAATCAGGTGCCGCTTGTTGTTTGGCGATGCGTAAGGCGGCGCGCAATTGCGTATCGAAATCGCCCTCTAAATCGACGAAATTTTTCGCGCTCTGGCTCCAAGCCCCGCTCTCTTGCGCGTCGAGGGTTTGATAAATCAGCGCCACACGACCGACGCGCAAAAACGCGACCGTGCGCGCTTCGCCCTTAATGTCCATCTCGCCTTCATAGGCCTCTAGCGTGCGGCCATATTCGTTTTCTATTTCATAGGCTTCGAGGATTTTGCGATATTTCTCTGCCGGATTGGCGTCAGAACGATCCATCAAAGCGCGCAAAGCCTGCACGCGGGCGCGCCGCTCATCGATAAGAAACGGCACATCTAATTCGACAAATTGGTCGAGCGCGTCAATCATCCGAAACATCAAAGGCACAATGGTTCGGTCGACATTTGTGACATCTTCGATTTGCTGACGCACGGAAATCATTTCCGCTTTTTGCGCGACAATTAATTTATCCAGCTGCGCATTATATTCGCGCAAAGCCGTCAGTTGTTTCACGGCGGCGCGATAATCGCGGGTTATCTGATCGGTTTCTTCATCCAGCGCATTGATGCGGGTTTGCGACGCGGCGCCATCGGAGGTGGCGGCTTGCGCGGATTGCGAAAGCGTGTCGAGCGATTGAGCGGCAGCCGGCGAAACCAGCGCCCCCCACCCCGCTATCAACAGGCCTATGGCCAATATCAACAGGCCTATGGCCAAGGCAGGCGGTTTTATCTGGGCCCATTTGTTCGCTAAAGAGTTCGCTAAATACATCATTGTCTTTGCCTTTTAGTCTAGCTGGTGAAAAACGAAAATATCATGAACCCCAGTTAACGCAACAGGCGCCTGGCCATATCGCAAACGCAAGGGGCGCGCATAAGGGGCGCGCGCCATGGCGAGGTCTCTCAAAGGCGGCACATGTCGTGTGAAATGGGCGGGTGAAAAATGTTTCATATTTGACGAAGGTTCAACTTTCGTTGCCGAGGGCGGGTTTTATTCGAATTATAGGTTTTAGGTTATTCTGTCAGTGTGTCGTCGTCTGGCGGGTCATATTCGGTGGGTCTGACAATCGCAGGGCCTTTACCAAATGCAGGTTTTACAATTTTAGGGAAGAGCGCATTCAAAATATGGTGCTCTTTAATCACTTTGTAGCGATGCCCAACCTTGCGCATTTCAAGATTGCTTCTGTTAGGTGGCATAAAAACCTTCACCCGTTTGTCTTTAAAATCTTGCTTCAGCCTTTTTATTGCACCCGCTAGATCTGTGTCAGCCGAAACAATATAAATATCATCAAAAACATCTCTGTGAGCTGCATCAAACATTTCAACTGCAATATTTACGTCAGTCTCTTTTTCTTCGTGCTTCAAAAATTTGCTGCCGCACTTTTTACACTTCTTAGGCTTTTCTTTAAATCGTCCGAAAACTGTCTTAACACCAGAATGAACTAAAGCCCGAACATACACCCTGTGCCGTGAAAATTCTTTTTTCCTCCACTTAGCATAAGCTGTAAAATATATTACATCGACAAGCTCATGATGCGTGTCATTCATAAACCCGAGCATCAGCTTTTTAAGGTCAAGCCACTTGGCGTGATTCCTATCACCAGGGATGTCCCCTGCATATCACATAGCCCATGATACAGATTATAGCCGTCCACAAGGACTAAAACGCGGCGTTTGTTTTTCATTTTTCGCCTCATATTGCAAGGCCGCCATCACAGAGTGAGGCGGCCATTTGCGCTTAGGGCATTAAAAGTCCCTAAGGATGTGAAAGTGAAAATGATGACATTCGGCTTGTTTGTCAATAGTCGAGTCCAAAAGAGTCAACAGTTTATGTTAGGTTTTTGGTTATAAATATAAAAAACCACCTATTTTTTAATTAATTAGCTGTGGATAAGGCCATTAATCACGAATTGTTACAGGCATCACATTTATGTCATCTCCAAGAACGTAACCAATATCTCTTGCTTTTTTTCGGAGCCCGTCTGTGTCACCGCCGCCATTGGCTAAAGCGACAGACAGCGCACCTTCTTTTATCCTGCGTTATTTGGGGCGCCAATCAAGATGGAAAATCGACTATTCTGCCTCTTTTCAAAACCCACGCCTCTGGCCGACTTATGGCCGACTTGTTTTCTAGGCGGGGCGGGTTAAGTTGAAGCGCAGATGACAGCCGCAGGAGAAATGCCATGAAAGCCCTAATTGTTTCCGACCTATTAGACGACTTCGCCGGCTGTGCCGTGCAAGAAGTGGCCAGCCCCAGCGCCGCGCCTGGCCATGTGGTGGTGCGTATGCGCGCCGCCGCCCTCGGGTTTCCAGATTTATTGATGACGCATGGCGGCTATCAACATAAACCCGCCCTGCCTTTTACTCCGGGCATGGAAGGCGCTGGCGAGATTATCGCGCTGGGCGAAGGGGTCACCGATTGGGCCCTCGGCGCGCGCGTGGTTGTGGGCGGGCTTGGCACGATGGCCGAAGAAATGGCGGTGCCCGCATCTGTGTTGCGAAAAATTCCCGAAGCCCTCGATTTTAAAACCGCCGCAGCCACGGGCTCGGCCTATCTGACGGCCTATGTCTCTTTGGTGCGGCGTGCCCATTTGCAAGCCGGGGAATGGGTTTTAATTCATGGCGCCGCCGGCGGCGTGGGGCTGGCGGCGGTCGATTTGGCCAAACATATGGGCGCTAAAATTATCGCCACCGCCTCCTCCGACGAAAAGCTGGCGGTCTTGCAAGATAAATATGCCCCCGACGCGCTGCTCAATATCAACGACGGGTTTCGGGCTCAAGTGAAAGAAATAACCGGCGGCGGCGCCGATGTGATTTACGACCCCGTGGGCGGCGATGTCTTCGACGAGAGCGTGCGCTGCATTGCTTGGGGCGGGCGCTTGCTGGTGGTCGGCTTTGCCTCGGGGCGCATTCCCGATATTTCGGTCAATATGCCGCTCATCAAAGGCTTCTCTGTGGTCGGTGTGCGGGCCGGCGAATTTGGCCGACGCGACCCCGAAAAAGGCCAGGAGAACCAAGACGCGATTTGGCAGCTGGCGGCCGAGGGTAAAATCAGCCCCCAGGTTCACACTAGTTTGCCCCTCGAGCACTGGCGCGAGGCGTTTCGGCAGATGCAAGACCGCGAAGTGGTGGGACGCCTGATTATCGACCCGTCTTTATAAGAGACCCTAAAGCCCGAACAATTGATTGACGATATATTGCGCCGCTTCTGGCGCGCTCATTTGCGTCGTATTGACCCGAATATCTGGGTTCAACGGCGGCTCATAGGGGCTATCAATGCCGGTGAAATTTTTCAACGCGCCAGCCCGTGCCTTTTTATATAGGCCCTTGACGTCGCGTTGCTCGGCGACATCTAGCGGCGTATCGACAAAAATCTCGATAAATTCGCCCTCGGGCAACATCTCACGCACCATGTCGCGCTCGGCTCTAAAGGGCGAGATAAAGGCGCTTAGCACAATCAGGCCAGCATCGACCATCAGCTTGGATACTTCGCCAATGCGGCGAATGTTTTCCACTCTATCGGCATCGGTAAAGCCCAAATCTTTGTTCAACCCATGGCGCACATTATCGCCATCCAGCAAAAACGTATGGCGGTTCATCGTGTGCAGAATTTTTTCCAGCTCATTGGCAATGGTCGATTTGCCAGACCCCGAAAGACCAGTGAACCAAAGCAAAAGCGGCTTTTGATTTTTCAACTGCGCATGGGCCTTGCGGTCAATATCCGTGGCCTGCCAATGAATATTATCGGCGCGGCGCAAACTAAAGTGCAACAGACCCGCCGCCACCGTGGCGTTGGACATTTTATCGATCAGCACAAAAGACCCCAGCGCGCGGTTTTCGGCATAAGGCGCGAAACTGATTTTCTGGGTGGTGGCAATTTCCACCACGCCAATGGCATTGAGCTCCAAAGTCTTGCTCGCCAGATGTTCCATCGTATTGACGTTGACCTGATATTTCGGCGTCTGCACACTGGCGGCGACGCTTTGCGTGCCAATTTTCATTTCATAGGAACGCCCGGGCAAGAGCGGCGTTTCGTCCATCCAAATCAGCGTCGCTTCAAAGCGGTCGGCGACGGCGGGCGGGTTATCCGCCGCGGCGATAATATCACCGCGCGAGCAATCAATTTGCGTGTCCAACGTCAGCGTGACGGATTGGCCTGCCACCGCTTCGTCGAGCGTTTGCATCGCGCCATCGCTGGCCATAGTGACGATAGAGCGAACCTTGGCATTTTTGCCCGAGGGCACCACCCGAATGTCATCGCCAGGCGCCACGCGGCCGCTGGCAATCAGCCCGCTGAACCCACGGAAATCGAGATTGGGCCGATTGACCCATTGCACAGGCATTACAAAACTTGCCGCCTGCGCCGCCTCTTGTTGCAGCTCCACAGCTTCCAAATGCGGCAGCAAAGCCGCGCCCGTATACCACGCCATATTGGCAGAATTTTGCGTCACATTATCGCCCGCCAGACCCGACAGCGGAATGGCGGTGAAAGCTTTCATGCCCAAGTCATCGGCAAATTCGCGATATTGGCCGACAATCTCGTCGAAACGGGCTTGGTCATAATCCACCAAATCCATTTTATTCACCGCCAGCACAATATGCTGAATGCCCAAGAGATGCGCCAAATACGAATGACGCCGCGTTTGGGTTAAAATGCCTTGGCGCGCATCGATGAGGATGACCGCCAAATCGGCGGTCGAGGCACCGGTGACCATATTGCGGGTATATTGCTCATGGCCGGGGGTATCGGCGACGATGAATTTTCGTTTTTCCGTGGCGAAAAACCGATAGGCCACATCAATGGTTATGCCCTGCTCGCGTTCGGCGGCTAGCCCATCGACCAGCAAGGCAAAATCGATCTCTTGGCCTTGGGTGCCAAGCTTTTTACTATCGGCTTCGAGGCTGGCCAATTGGTCTTCGAAAATCATTTTACTGTCATATAACAGCCGCCCGATGAGCGTGGATTTGCCATCGTCGACGCTGCCGCAGGTGATGAAGCGCAGCATTGATTTATGTTGGTGCAGCTCTAAATAGGCGTCGATATCTTCGCCAATAAGCGCCTCGGTTTCATAAATCGCAGGGGGAAGCTCGGACATTAGAAATAGCCTTCTTGTTTTTTCTTCTCCATGGAGGCAGAGGCATCCTGGTCGATGGCGCGGCCTTGGCGCTCAGAAGTTGTGGTCAGCAGCATTTCTTGGATGACTTCAGACAAATTCGTCGCCTCGCTCTCCACCGCGCCGGTCAGCGGATAGCACCCCAGCGTGCGAAACCGAATGGAACGCATCTTAGGGGTTTCGCCCGCGCGCAAAGGAAAGCGCGCATCGTCCACCATCAGCAAGAGGCCATCGCGCTCGACCGTGGGGCGGGGGGCGGCGAAATATAGCGGCACGATTTCAATGTTCTCCAATTGGATATATTGCCAGATATCCAATTCCGTCCAATTCGACATGGGGAAAACCCGCAAGCTCTCGCCTTTGGCTTTTTTGGCGTTATACAGATTCCATAATTCAGGCCGCTGGTTTTTCGGGTCCCAACGATGGTCGGCCGAGCGGAACGAAAACACCCGCTCTTTGGCGCGCGATTTTTCTTCGTCGCGGCGCGCCCCGCCAAAGGCGGCATCGAAACCATATTTGTCGAGGGCTTGCTTCAAGCCTTCGGTTTTCCACATATCCGTGTGCAAAGCCCCATGGTCAAACGGGTTAATGCCTTGGGCTTGGGCTTCTGGGTTTTTATGCACCAGCAATTCCATGCCTGCGTCTTGGGCGGCTTTTTCGCGCAATTGATACATGGCTTTAAATTTCCATGTGGTGTCGACATGCAGCAGCGGAAACGGCGGCGGCGAGGGAAAGAAAGCTTTTTTCGCCACATGCAACATGGCCGCACTGTCTTTGCCCACCGAGTAGAGCATGACCGGTTTTTCCGCCTGCGCCGCAATCTCGCGCAGGATGTGGATGCTTTCGGCTTCCAGTCTTTGCAAATGGGTTAGCCGTTTGGGGGGTAACTCGCTCATGCCATCACCTTTATCTGCGCCTTTTTCTAATTGAGAGCCTTGTTTCGGGAAGCCGCAAAGCCCCCAAAAGGCCCTCTATGGGCCAAGAGGTAGCCCAAAAAGGGGCTAAGTTCAAACGCTTATCGGTTATTTTACAAATTTTTTTATAAATATATTTATTTTACATTTTTATCTTGTATTTAATAGACGCAAAGCCCCAACGCCAAACCAGAGAAGCGACGCGGGTAGGGTTATTTTGAGGCTTATTCTCGCCGCCCGTTTCGCCGCCCGTTTCGCTGGTTTTCCCAAGCCTTTTGACTTGACTTAAGGGTTTTCCCTTGTATATTCGCCGCTCAGCAGCCAGAAAGCCCGCTTTCTGGTCAACGCTTATGAATAATAGTCCTCTCGGGGACCCGAACTTTACGGATTTGAACCATGTATGCAGTAATTCGCACCGGCGGCAAACAATACCGCGTCGCAAAAGACGATGTCATCGCCATTGAGCGCGTTGACGGCCAAGCCGGGGACAAGATTAACTTCGACGAAGTTTTAATGCTCGGCGAAGACGGCAAAGCCCCAAGCATTGGTGAGCCCATTGTGAAAGGCGCCAGCGTCACCGCTGAAGTTCTGGAACAGGGTCGGGCCGATAAAATTACCGTGATTAAATTCCGTCGTCGGAAAAACTATCACCGCACCAAAGGGCACCGTCAGCACGAGACGGTTCTGAAAATTACCAATATCTCTGCCAAGGCGGCGGCTAAAAAAGCCGCGCCGAAAGCAGAAACCGCCCCTTCAGACGAAGCGGCAAGCTAGGAGCAATATCTCATGTCGACAAAAAAAGCTGGTGGCTCATCCCGTAACGGTCGCGATTCCGCGGGCCGTCGTCTTGGCGTCAAAAAATATGGCGGCGAGCATGTTATTCCTGGAAACATCATCATTCGTCAACGCGGCACCAAATGGCACCCGGGCGAAAATGTCGGCATTGGCAAAGACCACACAATTTTTGCTGTGGTCGAAGGCAATGTCACCTTTAGCCAAGCGCGCGGCAACCGCACCGTGGTTTCCGTAAGCCCGCTGGCCGAAGCCGCAGAATAGGGCTCTTGCGCAGCCCTTCCCTAATCGGGAGTGAGGGCCGCCACCCAATCTTTAGAACCGAATTAGGGAGATGGCCTTTAATCAGGCCTCTCCTTTTTTCGTTTCCAGAGCCTAGCTTTACCGCTTCTCGTTTTTCGGCGCGCAAGTTAGGGTAGATGAAAGACAAGCCATGAGGATTTGGAACCGATGAAATTTCTAGACCAAGCGAAAGTCTATATCCGTTCCGGCGACGGCGGGGCGGGCTGTATTTCGTTTCGCCGCGAAGCCTATGTCGAATATGGCGGGCCCGACGGCGGCGATGGCGGCCGCGGCGGCGATGTGCGCGTCGAATGTGTCGATGGCCTCAACACGCTGATTGATTATCGCTACCAACAACATTTCAAAGCCGGCACAGGCACCCATGGCATGGGCCGCAACCGCACCGGCGGCGACGGCGAAGACAAAGTTTTGCGCGTGCCCGTCGGCACGCAAATTTTTGGCGAAGACAATGAAACCCTGCTGGCAGATTTAACCGAAGTCGGCCAAGTTATCACCCTCGCCAAAGGCGGCAATGGCGGCTTTGGCAATACGCATTTTAAAGGCCCGGTCAATCAATCGCCGCGCCATGCCAACCCCGGGTTGGAAGGGCGCGAGGCGTGGATTTGGCTGCGCCTGAAACTGATCGCCGATGTCGGTCTCTTGGGGCTGCCCAATGCGGGAAAATCGACCCTTTTGTCGAGCATCAGCCGAGCGCGGCCTAAAATCGCCGATTATCCTTTCACCACATTGCACCCGAATTTGGGTGTGGTTGGCGCGCCCGAACGCAAAGGCGGGCGCGAATTTGTGATGGCCGATATTCCCGGTCTCATCGCCGGCGCTTCCGAAGGCGCCGGCCTTGGGCATCGGTTTTTGGGCCATGTCGAGCGCTGCACCGCGCTTTTGCATCTCATCGATGGCACGCAAGATGATATCGCGCAAAGCTATCTGACCATTCGCGCCGAATTGGCCGCCTATGATGATGGCCTAGCAGCCAAGCAAGAAGTGGTGGCGCTGACCAAATGCGATGCGCTCATTCCCGAGCTGGTGGAAGAGCAAAAAGCCGCTTTGGCCGCGGTTTGCGACGCCCCCATTTTGGCTATTTCCTCGGTTTCGAAAGAAGGCCTGCAAGGGCTTTACGATAGATTGCTGGGATTGATTGATGCTGCCAAAGCCCCCGCCTTAGAGGGCGCCCAAGAGACGGGCTGGCATCCTTTGCGCGAGGCGGAATGAGATAGAGCGATGCGCGAAGAAATACAAAACGCCACGACTTTAGTGCTGAAAATCGGCTCTTCGCTGCTGCTGACCCAAGCCGATGCCGATACGAAAATACAAGGGGTCGACACGCAATGGCTGGCCGCCATGGCCAGCGATATCGCCGACGCGCGCGCCAAGGGCCAAAAAATTATCGTCGTCACCTCAGGCGCTCTGGCGCTCGGCTGTGCCAAATTGGGTGTCCACCGCCAAGACCTGAATTTAGCGCAACGCCAAGCCGCTTCCGCCACCGGACAAATTGAGCTGGTGCGCGGCTGGCAAGACGCTTTGAGCCAGCATCAGATAACCAGCGCTCAAGTTTTATTGACGGCGGAAGATACCGAACAACGCCGCCGCTATTTAAACGCCCGCCAAACCCTCACCGCTTTGCTGGATATGGGCAGCATTCCCATCATCAATGAGAATGATACTTTGGCCACACAAGAGCTACGCTATGGCGATAACGACCGATTGGCGGCGCGCGTCGCAGCCATGGTGTCGGCCGATTGTCTGGTGCTGTTCAGCGATATCGATGGGCTTTACACAGCCAATCCTGCGCAGACGGCAGAGGCTGAATTTTTAGAGGTGGTCGAGGAGATTACCCCCGCGATATCCGCCATGGCGGGCGGCAGCGGCTCGCAACATGGCTCTGGCGGCATGGTGACAAAATTGCAAGCCGGCGAGATTGCCCAAAGTTCTGGCTGCCATATGATATTGGCCAGCGGGCGCGTTTTGCATCCGCTCAAAGCCTTGGCAGATGGCGCCCGCTCAACGCTTTTTCGCGCCCATGCCAACCCTATGACCGCCCGCAAAAACTGGATTGCCAGCACGCTGCACCCCGCGGGTCGCGCCCATTTGGACGCGGGCGCCGTGCGCGCCTTGGCGCAAGGCAACTCGCTTTTACCGGTCGGCATTCAGCACATGGAAGGCGTGTTTGAGCGCGGCGACTGCCTGTCCCTTCTGGCGCCCGACGGCGAAGAGATTGCGCGCGGGCTCAGTGCCTATGCCAGCTCCGAAGCGCATTTGATTGTCGGCAAAGATAGCGATGCGATTGCAGCTTTGCCAGAATTCGCACACTATAGCTTTGAGCGCACCGAGATGGTGCATCGCGATGACCTCGTCTTACTAACCAGCCCCAAAACCCAAGGAGGCACAAATGAGTGATGCAAATTCAGCCCTAGAGACGCAAATGCTGCGCCTGGGCAGCCAAGCCAAAATAGCGGCGCGCCAATTGGCCACCGCGTCCAGCGCTCAAAAAGACGCGAGCCTGCAAAACGCGGCCAATGAGTTGCGCGCCGATGCGGCCAATATTATCGCTGCCAATCAAAAAGATTTGCGCTTGGCCGAAGCCGAAAATGTGGGCGCGGCGCGGCTTGACCGCATTATGCTGGATGATGCGCGCCTCGAAGGCATTGCCAAAGCGCTCGAAGCGATTATTCAACTCGACGACCCCGTCGGCGACGTGATGGCGCAATGGCAGGTGGACAGCGGGCTCGATATCTCGCGCGTGCGCGTGCCTTTGGGCGTTATCGGCGTGATTTATGAAAGCCGCCCGAACGTGACCGCCGATGCGGCGGCGCTGTGTTTGAAATCGGGCAATGCGGTTATCTTACGCGGCTCGTCGGAAATTCAAAATTCGGCGCGCCTGATTCACGCCTGTTTCACCCGCGCTTTAACGGCGGCTGGGCTGGACGAAAATTGCGTGCAAATTGTCGATACGCCCGACCGCGCCGCCGTCGGCATGATGCTGGCCGGCCTCAATGACACCGTGGATGTGATTGTGCCCCGCGGCGGCAAAGGTCTGGTGGGGCGGGTGCAAGAAGAAGCCCGCGTGCCGGTTTTTGCCCATCTCGATGGGGTTTGTCATGTTTATGTGGAAGCGACGAGCGATATAACCATGGCGCGCGAGATTGTGGTGAATGCCAAAATGCGCCGCACGGGCATTTGCGGTGCGGCCGAAACCCTCTTGGTCGATAAAGCCTGTGCCGACACGCATTTGAAGCCCTTGATAGAAGCTCTTCTCGACGCGGGCTGCCAAGTGCGCGGCGATGCACACGCCCAAAACAGCGACCCGCGCGTCAGCCAAGCGGTCGAGCAAGATTGGTATGAAGAATATTTGGACGCGGTGATTGCCGTCAAAGTGGTGACTGGATTGGACGAGGCAGTGGCCCATATCACGCATTATGGCTCGGGCCATACCGAAGCCATTGTCAGCGACGACGCCGAGAAAGCGAGCGCATTTTTAACCCGCGTCGATAGCGCCATTGTGATGCACAATGCCTCAACCCAATTTGCCGATGGCGGCGAATTTGGCATGGGCGCCGAAATTGGCATTGCGACGGGGCGCTTTCACGCCCGTGGGCCTGTGGGGCTGGAGCAATTGACCAGCTTTAAATATGCCGTGCGCGGCCAAGGCCAAACGCGGCCTAAGTAAGCGCGAGGACCTGAGGAAGCGCGAGGAAAGGACACAAGCGTGGCTGCATTTTTAAGCCCTGGCCAGAGTGTCGCTGTTTTTGGCGGCAGTTTTGACCCGCCCCATGCGGGCCATCGCTTGGTGGCGGAAAATGCGCTTGCGAGCCTAGAGCTGGATTATATTTGGTGGATGGTCAGCCCGCAAAACCCGCTCAAAACCGCCACGGCCAGCGCACTGGAAACCCGCCTTGGCGCCACCCGCGAGCTGGCCGCCCATCCCCAATTTCACGTCGATGCCATAGAGACCCAGCTCGGCACGCAATATGCCATCGACACGGTGCGCGCCCTCAAGGCGCGCCATCCGCAGGTGCGCTTTATCTGGCTGCTGGGCGCCGATAATCTGGTGGACATGCACCAATGGAAAGATTGGCAAGCGCTGATGAACGAGATACCCGTGGCCGTCTATCCGCGCGGAGCCGATTGGCAAGCAGCGCTCGAAGCCCCGGCAGCCCTTGCCTTTTCAGACGCCAGACTGGCAAATGAGGCAAGCCCCCAGCTGAAAGATACGCCCGCGCCGGCTTGGGTTTTGCTGGAAGGGGCGCGATCGCCGCTGTCTTCCACCGCCTTGCGAAACCAGCAAGACGACGCCTAAAGATAATTGAATTTACCGCCTATTTATGGTTAGACTGCGCCAATACTGAATTGTCAGTATTTTGCGTATAGCAAAGCGAGGAAACCGCTCTGAGCGACACGAAGCCAATGGCAAAAGACAAGCGCCCCGATCTGGATGACGGCGTGCTTCATGATATGGTTCTGACCAGTCTGGACGATGATCTGGCGCAGGATATTATCACCATCGATTTACACGGAAAAACCGCGCTGGCAGACCATATGGTGGTGGCCACCGGGCGCTCGAAACGCCATGTCGCCGCCCTGGCCGACCACTTGCAACGCAAGCTGAAAGCGGCCGGACAAAAAGACATTCGCACCGAAGGCCAAACCACCGGCGACTGGGTTTTGGTCGATGCGGGCGATGTGGTGGTGCATATTTTCCGCGCCGAAGTTCGCGAATTTTATGCGCTGGAAAAAATGTGGGCCACCGATGCCGAGCTGGTTTCTTATTCGCCCGATAACCCACCGAAAAAAACGGATTAGCTTCCATGAAAGTATCGCTCTTGGCGGTCGGACAAATGCGCGGTCAAAAAGAAGCGGCGCTGTTTGAGACCTATGCCGAGCGCATTTCAAAAACCGGACGCGCCCTCGCCCTCGACGGTTTGGCCGTCACCGAAATTAAAGACCAAGCCGGCGCCAATAGCAAAATAGAAACCGCCTTGAACGCCAATCCCACCGCCTTTGTGGTCGTGCTCGATGAAGGCGGAAAATCGCTGGCCAGCCGAGACTTTGCCAGCCAATTGGCGCATTGGCGCGACGAGGGCACGCGCGAGGTGGTTTTTGTGCTGGGGGCCGCTGATGGCCTTTCCGACGCGCTGCGCCAACGCGCCAATTTGCGAATGGCGCTGGGGCCGATGACCTGGCCGCATATTCTAGCGCGGGTTTTAGTGGCCGAACAAATTTGGCGCGCCATTTCCATTTTGGCCAACCACCCTTATCATCGGGATTGATGAAACGCGCCGTCATATATTCACTGCTCATCGCAGGCCTTATCTGGGTCCATGCGCCCACCGCTGTTTGGGCGCAAGCCAAACAACAGAAATTAGACGCTTTATCGGATGAAATTAAAGACCGCAAAGCCCGCCAAGCGGAATTAAAGGCAGCGGCGGAAACGCTGAAAACGCAACAAAGCAATCTGCGAAAACGGATTATTGCGCTGGCCAAAGATTTGCAAAACATCGATGCCGAACGCGATCGATTGGAAACTCGGTTGAGCGAATTGGCGGTGACCGAAAACCAATTGGACGAAGACTTACAACGCGACCGCGCCGCCCTATCGAAATTATTGGCCGGCCTGCAAGCCATGCAACAACAACCCGCGCCCGCTTTTGCGGTCCATGCCGAAGACGCGCTGGATGCCGTGCAGGGCGCTTTGGTGATGAGCGCCATCGTGCCCGGCATGCAGGCGCGCGCGGGCAAATTGCGCGACCAATTGACCGAGCTTTCGGCCATCCGCCGCCGCATGGACAAACAGTCCCATGCGCTGATTGTCGCCGAACAAGATGCCGCCACCGCCCGCCAAGATATGAATTTAGCGATTGCGCAAAAAGCCCGCGCCGAGAGCCAAGCGCGTCTGGCGGCGGCGCGCGAAGCCGAAGCGATTGCCAAATTAGTCCGCGAGGCGCGCGATTTGCGCGATTTGACGCAACGCCTGCAAAACCGGCAAAAGACCGCCCCGCCCACCCCCAGCAGCGGGCCTTTTGCGCGCGCGCGCGGGCTTTTGCCGCTGCCCGTAACGGGCGAGATTAGCCGCGGCTTTGGGCAGAAAAATGAAAATGGCGTGGCCCAACAAGGCGTGTCGATTAGCGCTCGTGCGGGCGCCCAAATTACCGCGCCCTATGACGCGCAAGTGCTCTATAGCGGCCCGTTTCGTCAATATGGCGGCATTGTCATCCTCGGCGTAGCGGGCGGCTATCAAATGATTTTGGCAGGGCTAGAAGATGTGGAAGGGTTTGTCGGGCAAGAGATTTTAGCCGGGGAGCCCATCGGCACCCTATTGGATGAAAATCAACAATTCGGGTCTGGGTCTTCGGGCCGCAGTCAGCTATATATGGAACTCAGATATAAAGGGAAACCGATTGACCCGGTCCCTTGGTTAAAATCATAAATCGAGCTCGCGTTGAGCTGGAAACGGAAGCCACATGAACCTGTCTATTTTTGCTCGTCTTCGCATTCTAACTTGCGCTGCCCTGATGAGCGCCCCTTTGGCCTTGGCACCCGCCTGGGCCGAGCGCGCAGATGAAAAAGAGCTCTACGAGCAATTGACCCTATTTGGCGATGTGCTGGAGCAAGTGCGCCGCAATTATGTCGATGCACCTTCCGATAAAGAGCTTATCGAGGCGGCGCTGTCTGGCTTGATGAGCTCGCTGGACCCGCATTCGTCTTACCTGCCGCCCAAGGGCTTTGAAGACATGCAAGTGGAGACCAAAGGCGAGTTTGGCGGATTGGGCATTGAGGTGACCATGGAAAACGGGCTGGTGAAAGTCATTGCCCCGATCGATGAAACACCGGCCAGTCGGGCGGGCATGCGGCCGAATGATTTAATTGCCGAGCTGGACGGCAAACCGATTATGGGGCTCACCCTATCGGAAGCGGTGGAGCTGATGCGCGGCGAAAAAGGCAAGCCCATCACCCTTACGGTCTTGCGCGAGGGCGAGGATGAGCCGCTGGAAATTACCATTGTGCGCGATACCATTCGCATTCGCGCCGTGCGCACCCGCATCGAGGGGCCGCAAAACAACATCGGCTATATTCGCCTGACCACGTTTAACCAGCAGACCACGAAGAATTTGAAAAGAGCTTTCAACGAGCTGCCCGCCCAAATTGGCAAAAATAAGTTGGCGGGATATATTATCGACCTGCGCAATAACCCGGGCGGGCTGTTGCGCGAGGCGATTTCGGTTTCCGATACGATGTTAGAAAAAGGCGAGATTGTTTCCACCCGAGGGCGCAATGAAGACGACAGCTCGCGCTTTAGCGCGCGGCGCGGCGACATGGCGCGCGGGTTTCCGATTGTGGTGATGATTAATGGCGGCTCGGCCTCGGCTGCTGAGATTGTGGCGGGCGCGCTGCAAGACCACCATCGGGCGGTGATTATGGGCACGCAAAGCTTTGGCAAAGGCTCCGTGCAATCGATTATGCCGCTGCCCAATTCTGGCGCTTTGCGGATGACGACCGCGCGCTATTTCACCCCGTCGGGACGCTCCATTCAAGCCAAGGGCATTACCCCCGATATTTTTGCCGAACAGCAATTACCCGAAGATTTAAAAGGGCGTAAAGGGCGGCGCGAAGCCGATTTACGCGGCGCTTTGGATGGCCAAGACATCGATGGGAAATCCAACCAAAAAGGCAAAAAGAAGGAACGCCGCAATGCGGTTGCCTTTATTCCGCCGGAGCCGAAAGACGATAAGCAATTGTCGCGCGCCATTGATTTGCTGCTGGGTTTGCAAAAAGCCAAAGCGGCCGCCAAGCCCACTTCTTGAGATTTTGACGATGAATTACGCCGTTCCTGATTATCCGATAGACCACCCGGCGCAAGCTTTGGCCTATCGCCCTTGCGTCGGCATTATTTTGTTGAACGCCGACGGGCGGGTTTGGAGCGGCAAGCGCCGCCCCGATAAATTGCCGGCAGACGCGCCCCTCTGGCAACTGCCGCAGGGCGGTATCGACGAGGGCGAAACGCCGCTGGCGGCCGCCTATCGCGAATTGGCCGAAGAAACAGGCGTCACCAAAGCGCAGCTGCTTTACGAGCTGCCCGATTGGCTGGCCTATGATTTGCCAGAGACGCTTATCGGCACGTCGCTGAAAGGCAAGTTTCGGGGCCAGAAACAAAAATGGTTCGTCATGCGATTTCTAGGGCAAGACAGCGATATCGATTTGCAATCGCATAGCCAAATCGAATTTGACGACTGGCAATGGGGCTCGCTGGCGGCCTGTGCCGATCGGGTCATTGATTTTAAAAAACCGATTTATCATGAGCTGGACAGGCGCCTCGCCTTTCTTTGCGGGGAGAGCCAGTAACATGCGCACCCTGCCGGTCATCGACTTCTCGGCTTTCGCCCCCCATGGGCGCAAAGGAGAGGCGGGCGCGCGCCACGCCGTGGCCGAGGCCATGGGCAAAGCGTGCCGCCAAAATGGGTTTTTTCTGCTCGCCAATCATGGGCTAGACACAAATGTGACCGAGCAAGCCTTTGCGCAGGCGGCTCAGTTTTTCGACCAGCCTTTGGCCGCCAAACAGCGTATTTCCATCGAGCGCTCACCGTGTCATCGCGGCTGGTTTGGCCACGGCCAAGAGGTTTTAGATGCCAAGGCGCAAGCCCAAGGCGATGCCAAAGAAGGCCTCAAGATTGGCCGCGATTTACCCCTCGACCACCCTCTGGTGGCGGCGGGCGTGCCGCTGCATGGCCCCAATCAATGGCCCGAGCAAAGCGGGTTTAAAACCGCCATGCAGGCGGCCTATGCCCAATGCGAAACGCTGTCGCGCCAACTCATGCAGGGGTTTGCTTTATCGCTCGGCTTAGACGACACGCATTTTGAGCCTTGGCTGAAACTGCCCATGGCCACGCTTGCCCCTTTGCGTTATCCCCCCCAGCAAGACGAGGCCCTGCTTGGTGCGGGCGCCCATACCGATTTCGGATGCCTGACCTTGCTGATGCAAAAAGAGGAGCCGGGATTGGAAATCCTGACCGCCGATGGCGATTGGATGGCCGTACCCGCCGCGCCAGATTTATTGGTGGTTAATATTGGCGATATGATGGCTCGATGGACCCATAATAAATATGCCTCGACGCGGCACCGTGTGGTCAATCGCTCGGGCAGGACGCGCCACTCGATGGCGTATTTTTTCGACCCTGATGCCAAGGCGGATTTATCGCCCCTGCCCAATTGTTTGGCCGATGGCGAGACAGGGCCGGATGAAACCGCCACCGCCTTGGAACATTTATTAATGAAAATCGAGCAGAGTTTCGCCTATCGGCAGGAGAGCTAGATGAAGCCTTTTATATTGACCCTATCGTGCCCCGACCAACCCGGCATTGTGGCCGCTGTCAGCACTGTTTTGGCGGCGCAAAATCTGAATATTCTGGAGAGCCAACAATATAGCGCGCCGGAAACCGGGCAATATTTTATGCGCATCGGCTTTGAGGGCGACACCACGCAAGCGGCCATCGAGCAACATTTGGCCGATACCGCGAAAAAATTCGACATGCGCCTGCACGTCGGCGATGCGACGGCCCGCCCACGGGTGCTCATTCTTTTGTCGAAATTTGACCATTGCCTCATCGATTTGATTTATCGCCAGCAAGTCGGCAGTTTGAATATGGACATTGCGGCCATTGCCTCCAACCACGAGGTGGGGCGGCATTGGGCGGAGGATGCGGGGCTGGCCTATCACACGCTCGGCGGGCGCGCGGCCAAACAAGACAATGAAGCCAAATTGGAAAGCCTGATAGAGAGCGAAAATATCGATTTGGTTATCTTGGCGCGCTATATGCAGGTGCTGACGCCCGAATTTGTGACGCGCCATAGCGGGCGCATTATCAATATTCATCATAGTTTCCTGCCCAGTTTCAAAGGCGCGGAACCCTATAGCCAAGCCCATCAACGCGGCGTGAAAATCATCGGCGCCACCGCCCATTTCGTCACCGCAGATTTAGACGAAGGCCCGATTATCACGCAAGGCGTGGAGCCCGTGCGCCATGATATGGATGTCGCCAGCTTCATCGATGTGGGGCGCGACACCGAACGGCGCACTTTGGCCCGCGCCGTGCGCTTGCTGACCGAGCGGCGGGTTTTCCTCAATGGCAATAAGACCGTGGTGTTTGAATAGCGCATGAAAAAGACGCCGCTTGCAAGCAAGGGCGTCTATTCAAATATCGCAGTCATAAGACTGAACTCAAGACTGGGCTATTGCTTTATTCGCCGCCTTCGCCAATGGTTTCGGCCAATACGGTGACCCCTTGGGGGGTAACATCGGCAAAGCCACCATCGAGGGTAAAGGCTTGCGTCTTGCCGTCATTTTCAACGACCAGAGTGCCAGCCCGGATCATCGCCATAACCGGACTATGGTTTGGCAAGACGCCGAAGTCGCCCTCGGCACCTGGAATTTGCACGCCGTCCACTTGTGCTGAAAACACAAGCTTTTCGGGGCTTACCAAGTCAAACTGTAGTTTATCGGCCATTGTTTTTCCTAACCCGAGAGCGCCTTAAGCGGCTTCCGCTGCCATGGCTTCTGCTTTGGCAATCGCATCTTCGATGGTGCCCACCATGTAGAAAGCGGCTTCTGGCAGGTGGTCATAATCGCCCGCGCACAGGCCCTTAAAGCCTTTGATGGTATCGGCCAAATCAACCAGAATACCTGGCGAGCCGGTGAAAATTTCGGCCACGTGGAAAGGCTGCGACAAGAAACGCTCGATTTTGCGCGCGCGGTTCACCACCAGTTTATCTTCTTCCGACAGCTCATCCATGCCCAAAATGGCAATAATATCTTGCAGTGATTTATAGCGTTGCAGAATTTCTTGCACTTCGCGGGCCACGCCATAATGCTCGTCGCCAACCACGCGAGGCTCGAGAATACGGCTCGTCGAATCGAGCGGATCCACGGCCGGGTAAATGCCTTTTTCCGAGATGGCACGCGACAACACGGTCGTGGCATCCAAATGCGCAAAAGAAGCAGCAGGTGCTGGATCGGTCAAATCATCGGCTGGCACGTAAATCGCCTGCACCGAAGTAATCGAGCCTTTATTGGTTGTGGTAATACGCTCTTGCAATTGACCCATATCGGTGGCCAGCGTTGGCTGATAGCCCACAGCGGAAGGAATACGCCCCAAGAGCGCCGACACTTCCGAGCCCGCTTGCGTAAAGCGGAAAATATTATCCACGAAGAACAACACGTCTTGGCCTTCATCGCGGAAGTTTTCCGCCACGGTCAGACCCGTCAAAGCCACACGCGCGCGCGCGCCAGGAGGCTCATTCATTTGGCCATAAACCAGCGCACATTTAGAACCGGCACCGCCGTTTTCCACATTCACGCCACTTTCAATCATTTCCCAATAAAGGTCATTGCCTTCGCGCGTGCGCTCGCCCACGCCGGCAAATACCGAGTAGCCGCCGTGCGCTTTCGCGACGTTGTTAATCAATTCCATAATCAAAACGGTTTTGCCCACGCCGGCACCGCCGAAGAGGCCAATTTTACCCCCCTTGGCGTAAGGTGCCAAAAGGTCCACCACTTTAATGCCCGTGACCAGCAATTCGCTTTCGGTCGACTGTTCCACAAACTCCGGCGCTTCTTGGTGAATGCCGCGGGTCTGGGTCGCGTCGACGGGGCCGGCTTCATCCACAGGCTCGCCGATAACATTGATGATACGTCCCAAAGTCGCTTCGCCCACAGGCACGGTAATGGCCGTGCCCGTGTCGGTGACCGCTTGTCCGCGCACACACCCTTCGGTGCTATCCATCGCAATGGTGCGAACGGTGCGTTCTCCCAAATGTTGGGCGACCTCTAAAACCAAGCGGTTGCCGTTATTATCGGTCTCCAGCGCGTTTAGAATTTGTGGCAATTCGCCGTCAAATTGTACGTCCACCACAGCGCCAATGACTTGGCTGATTTTACCTGTTGAAGCCATAATTTTGTCCTCATGCTCTTTCTATCTCAATAGCGCTTGCGCGCTGGCGTCTGGTTCTATAGCGCTTCTGCGCCGGAAATAATCTCAATCAATTCTTTGGTAATTTGGGCCTGACGCGACCGGTTGTAGGTAATGCTCAGGCTATCAATCATTTCGCCTGCATTGCGGGTCGCATTGTCCATCGCACTCATCCGCGCGCCTTGTTCGCTGGCGGCGTTTTCGAGCAGCGCCCGCAAAATCTGTACACTAATATTGCGCGGCAAAAGCGCGTCCAGAATTTCGTTTTCTTCTGGCTCATAATCATAGGCAGCGCCTTGCAGGTCGCCTGCCAAATCATCTGCTTGTGAGGTCTCAATCGTCGCCGGAATGATTTGCAAACCGGTTGGAATTTGGCTGATGACATTCTCAAACCGCGAGAAATACAAAGTGCAAATGTCAAATTTATCGGCTTCAAAATCAGCCAAAACTTGGTCGGCCACTTGCTGGGCTTGTTCGAAGCCAATGCTTTTCAAACCCTGATAGGTAATCGGCGCCAGCAATTCATTTTCAAAACTGCGCTTCAACGCATCATGGCCTTTGCGCCCGACACAAAGAATTTGCACCTGTTTGCCCTCCGCCATCAGACGTTTGGCATCGGCCCGCGCTAGGCGTGAGATTGAGGAATTAAAGCCACCGCAAAGGCCGCGCTCTGCGGTTGCCACAATCAGCAAATGACGTTGGTCGCTGCCCGTGCCCGCCAAGAGGCGCGGTGCGCTTGTCGTATCGGTTAGGCCAGCTGCCAAATTGGCCAACACAGACCCCATGCGGTCGGCATAGGGACGCGCTGCTTCGGCCGCTTCTTGAGCCCGACGCAATTTAGAAGCCGCCACCATTTGCATGGCGCGCGTAATCTTCTGCGTGGCTTGCACGCTTGCAATTCGGTTACGAAGCTCTTTCAAAGATGCCATTTATCGGCCCTCTTGCTCAATCAAACGGTTACGCGAAACTCGCAGCATATTCGTCTACGACTTTTTTCAACGCCGCTTCTGTCGTATCCGACAAAGCTTTCTCGGCGCGCACACTATCCAAAATCGCGCTATGGCTATTGTGAACCAGCTCGAGAAGACCGCTCTCAAAAGCGCCCACTTGCGAGGTTTCAATGGCATCGAGGTAGCCGTTTACGCCAGCGTAAATAACCACAACTTGCTCTTCCACTTTCAGCGGAGAGAATTGCGCTTGTTTCAGCAGCTCGGTCAGGCGTTCGCCACGGCGCAGCAATTGCTGGGTCGAGGCATCCAAATCGGAGCCAAATTGAGCAAAGGCGGCCATCTCACGATATTGCGCCAGCTCGCCTTTAATTTTACCCGCAACCTGTTTCATCGCTTTAATTTGCGCCGAAGAGCCCACACGAGATACCGACAGACCGACGTTCACCGCCGGGCGAATGCCTTGATAGAACAGGTCGGTTTCGAGGAAAATCTGACCATCGGTAATCGAGATGACATTGGTTGGAATATAGGCCGAGACGTCATTGGCTTGCGTTTCAATGATTGGCAACGCCGTCATCGACCCGCTACCGGAATCTTCGTTCAATTTCGCAGCCCGCTCGAGAAGGCGCGAGTGCAAGAAGAACACATCGCCTGGATAAGCTTCGCGACCCGGTGGGCGACGCAGCAATAGCGACATTTGACGATAGGCCACAGCCTGTTTCGACAAATCATCATAAGTGATGAGCGCGTGCATGCCATTATCGCGGAAATATTCCGCCATAGTGCAACCCGCAAAAGGCGCCAAGAACTGCATGGGCGCAGCTTCTGACGCGGTGGCGGCCACAACGATGGAATATTTCATCGCATCGTTTTCTTCCAGCGTTTTCACAATCTGCGCCACGGTCGAGCGCTTCTGGCCAATGGCGACATAAACGCAATAGAGTTTCGCGCTTTCGTCATCGCCTTCATTGGCCGCTTTTTGGTTCAAAATCGCATCAATCGCAATCGCCGTTTTGCCGGTTTGGCGGTCGCCAATAATCAGCTCGCGCTGGCCACGACCGACCGGAATAAGCGCATCCACAGCCTTCAGGCCGGTTTGCATCGGCTCATGCACCGATTTACGAGGAATAATACCGGGGGCTTTGACGTCCACTTTCATATGCGCGTCGGCTTCAATTGGGCCCTTGCCGTCTAGCGGATTGCCCAGCGCGTCAACAACGCGGCCCAACAGGCCTTTGCCCACAGGCACAGACACAATATCGCCCGTCCGTTTTACCGTATCGCCTTCGCGAATATCTCGGTCCGAACCAAAGACCACAGCGCCGACATTATCTTCTTCAAGATTAAGGGCCATGCCGCGAATGCCGCCGGGGAATTCAACCATTTCCCCCGCCTGAACATTGTCTAGGCCGTAAATGCGCGCAATACCGTCACCGACGGAAAGAACTTGGCCAATTTCGGAGACCTCCGATTTTTGGTCAAAGCCTTTGATCTGCTCTTTTAGGATGGAAGAAATTTCCGATGCTTTAATGTCCATCAGTGTGCCTCACTTTAAAGTGCCGCTCAGCCTTCGCTGAGAGCGGTTTTTAGAGAATTCAATTTAGTCCGCAGCGAGCCGTCAATCATACGACTGCCAAGTTTCACAACCATGCCGCCCAAGAGAGCCGCATCGGTTTCAGCTTCGATATTTACCGTCTTGCCCGAAGCCTTATTCAGTTCGCTTTTCAGCGTTTTAATTTGTGCCTCGGTCAAATCGCGGGCTGATGTCACATAGGCCGTCATCTCATCGCGAGACAGCTCCGACAGCGCCTTAAATTGGGTCGCCATATCGACCAGCGCAAAAGCGCGGCGCTTGGCGACCACCAAAGAAGCAAAATTTTTCACCAACTCATGCGCCCCCGCCTTATCCAGCACAGCCGCCAGCGCGCCGCTTTGTTCGGCGGCGGTAATCACAGGGCTTTTCAGAAGTTTTTGCAGGTTCTCATGGTCGAGGATTAAGGTTTTCAAGTCCGCCACATCGCTCGCCACAGCCTTGGCTTGGGCGGGCTCAAGTTCTTGGGTCAATTCGAATAGCGCGACGGCATACCGTCCGGCCAAACCCCCAATTACACTTTCGTCAGCAGACAACAGATTATCCCATTCATGTTAGCGCCGCCTTCGGACACGTAAAACCAGGCGCAGAAAACCAAATCAAAATCGCGATTTATGACGGATTTAAAGTGTCTTTCCGTCCAATCTGGCTGATGAGATATCACGTCAGACCGACGCTGGCAACACCCCATTTGCCGCTTCCGCCCGACAAACTCTCCGGCGTCGCCAAAGCCGGCCCAAAGGGCCCGTGCTTACAAAAAACTATAGGGGTCAATATCGACCGAAAGCCGCACAGAGCCTCGGGTTTTTAGGGGCGCGAGCCATTGCCCGATATAGGCCTGCATGGGGGCATTTTTGGGCCCTTTGAGCAAAAAGCGGAACCGATAGCGATTGCGAATGCGGGCAATCGGCGCAGGCGCTGGCCCCAGCACACGAATATCGCCGTGAGCTGGCATTTTTTGCGCTAATTCGCGCACGAAAGCCAAGGCCTCATTGGGGTCGGTGGCAGAGATAATCAGCGCCGCCAAACGGCCATAGGGCGGCATGCCAGCAATTTCGCGCGCCAAAACTTCGCGCGTGAAAAAGCCGTCTCGGTCGCCCGCCGCCAAGGCTTGCAAAACCGGATGCTCGGGCATATGGGTTTGCAACATGGCAAAGCCTTCCGCCTCAGCCGAGCGGCCCGAACGCCCCGCCACTTGGCTCAATAATTGATAGGTCCGCTCGGCCGCGCGCAAGTCGCCATTGCCCAGCCCTAAATCGGCATCGACCACGCCGACAAAGCTTAGTTTTGGAAAATGGTGCCCTTTGGCAACAATTTGCGTGCCGACAATAATATCCGCCTCGCCGCGCGCCACCTGCTGAATGGTCTCGCGCAGGGCTTGCGTGCCGCCGGTCATATCCGACGATAGAATCACCGTTCGGGCGTCGGGGAAATGGCCAATGATTTCTTCTGTAATGCGCTCGACGCCGGGCCCGCAGGCGGCCAATTTATCGGGCTCGTGACACTGCGCGCAAAGCTCTGGCACGGGCTCTAAATGGCCGCAATGATGGCATTGCAATTGCTTGCGGAAGCGATGCTCGACCATCCAAGAATCGCAATCGGGGCAAGCGTAGCGATGACCACAGCCTCGGCACAAAGTAAGGGGGGCATAGCCGCGCCGATTGAGAAACAATAAGGCTTGCTCGCCGCGCGCAAGGGCGGCGCCCACGCTGGCGACCATTTCGGGCACCATCCAAGCGCCGCGCGGGGGCGGACTGGCGCGCATATCGACAAGCTGGATTTTCGGCATGGCTGCCCCGCCGTGGCGCGCGGCTAATTTATGTATCTCATAGCGCCCCTCGCGCCCGTTGACATAGCTCTCTAAAGACGGTGTGGCCGACGATAGAATAACCGGACAAGAAGCCAAGCGCGCCCGCACCACCGCCATATCGCGGGCATTATAAATCACCCCATCTTCTTGCTTGAAGCCGCCATCATGTTCTTCATCGACAATAATCACGCCCAAATCTTGCCATGGCAAAAACAACGCCGAGCGCGCCCCCACCAAGACTTGCACCCGCCCTTCGGCAATCTCGCGCCACGTCCGACGCCGCTCCGTGGGCCCCAAGCCCGAATGCCATAAAGCAGGCGCACAGCCAAAGCGGGCTTCAAAGCGTTCGAGAAATTGCGTCGTCAGGGATATCTCAGGCAAGAGAATGAGCGCTTGGCGGTTTTCGCGCAACGCCTGCGCGATGGCCTCGAAATAAACCTCGGTCTTGCCCGAGCCCGTGACGCCATCCAGCAAATGCGTGGTGAAATCTCGCTCGGCCACCGCCGCGCTTAGCGCTTGGGTGACGGTTTTTTGGTCGCCCGAAAAATCGCGTTGCACATGGTCTGGCTCGGGGGCCGCGAAAGCCTTATGGCCTGGCAAAGGATAGGTCTGCAAAAACCCGCCGGCCAATAAGCCTTTGATCACCGAACTGCTGACATTGGCTTCGCGGGCCAAATCGGGGCCCGTCAGCCCCATGCCTTGGGGCAGCATTGCCAAAGCGGCGAACACGCGGGTGCGCGCGGCGGTCATTTTTTCGGGGCGCGCCTCTGGGGTCGACGGATCGAGGCGATAGGCCAGCAAAGGTTTGGCCGGTTCAAACGCCGTGGGCACGCGCATCACTTGGCGTAAAACCGAGCCCGGCGGCGACATCACATAGGCCGCCACCCAATCGACGAATTGGCGCAATTGCTCCGAAAGGGCGGGCACATCGAGGCGCTCGACAATCGATTTGATTTTCTTCGGTTCCAAATCGTCCTTCCCCAAAGCTCTGGGGGCCTGCCAGACCACGCCATTCACCCGGCGCGGCCCCAAGGGCACGCGCACGAAATCGCCAAGGCCCACGTCCATATCTGGCGGCACGGCGTAATCGTAAGGCCCGGGCAGGCCAAGGGGAATCAGCACGGAAACAATTTGCATGCGCGCAGTTTCCAACAAGCGGTGAGAAATGGCAAGCGGGCCAAATGGAACAGCCCTTGCCGAATGGGAAACACTGGTGCATTTTAAAAATAGATATAGGAGAGAGAGATGCAGTTTTTTGTCGATAGCGCCGATTTGCAGGCGATTAAAGATCTGGCCGACACGGGCATGGTCGATGGGGCGACCACCAATCCATCGCTGGTGGCGAAATCGGGACAAGATTTCAAAACGCTGATTGCCGAAATTTGCGACCTCGTGCCGGGCCCCGTCTCGGCCGAAGTGACCGCTCTCGAGGCCGATGCCATGTTGAAAGAAGCCGATGAATTATTGGCCATTGCCGACAATGTATGCATTAAAGTGCCGCTGACCTGGGACGGGCTAAAGGCCACGCGCCAGCTGGCCGACCGCGGCAAAAAGGTAAATGTCACGCTGTGCTTTTCGGCCAATCAAGCGCTGCTGGCCGCCAAAGCAGGCGCCGCCTATATCTCGCCTTTCGTTGGGCGGCTGGATGATATTGGCGCCGATGGCATGGGGCTGATAGCAGACATTCGCCAGATTTATGATAATTACCCGGAGCTGGAAACCGAGATTTTAGTGGCCTCTGTTCGCAGCCCCGAGCATATGCGCGCCGCCGCCCTCATCGGGGCGGATGTCGCCACTTTGCCGCCAGAGGTTTTGCGCTCGCTCATTGCCCATCCCTTGACCGACAAAGGGCTCGACGCGTTTCTCGCAGATTGGAAAAAGACGGGGCAATCGATTGCTTAATCCAAAGCTGGCCAAACCCAAAGCTGGCCAAACAATGACCGATGCTTTTACGCCGCTGTCCCTAGGGGAAGATTTACGCCACCAATTGGCGCGCTGGCGGAGCGCCCTGAAAGACCAAGCCCGCGTCAGCCCGCATACGCTAGACGCCTATCAGCGCGACATGCGGCAATTTTTAGACTTCATGGTCAACCATAAAGGCGAAGCGATAGAGCTGGCTTTTTTTACCAAAGTTAATTTGCGCGATTTGCGCGCCTTTATGGCGGCACGGCGGGCGCAGGGTTTGACCAGCCGCTCTTTATTGCGAAGCCTGTCGGGGGTTCGTAATTTCATCACCCATTTGGCCGCCCAAGATATCGCCACCAGCGAGGCGTTTGCTTTGTTAAACCCACCGAAAGCCAAAAAGAGCCTGCCCCGTCCTGTCGGTGTTGATGAGGCTTTGCAGCTTTTGCGTTTGGCTTTGGTGGCCCCCAAAGACCCTTGGGTGGGCTTGCGCGATGCCGCTCTTTTGGCGCTGCTTTATGGCGCCGGGCTTCGCATCTCGGAAGCCCTGGGGTTGACCCGCGCGGACATCCCGCAAGCGGCAGACACGGGTCTTCGGGTGATGGGCAAAGGCGGTAAAATGCGCGACGTGCCGTTGCTGCCGATGATGCATAAAGCTTTGCTCGATTATATAGAGGCTGCGCCTTTTGATATGCGCCCGCGCGAGCCCTTGTTTCGCGGCAAGCGCGGCGGCCCCCTGTCGGCGCGCCAAGGGCAGATGATGGTGGCGGGCCTGCGCCGCGCCCTCAATTTGCCAGACACGGTCACGCCGCATGCGCTGCGCCATAGTTTTGCTACCCATCTGCTGGCGGCCGGCGGGGATTTGCGAACCATTCAAGAATTACTGGGGCATGCGCAATTAAGCTCGACGCAGATTTACACGCAAATCGACGCCAATGCTTTGATGGAGGTTTACGATAAAGCGCATCCCCGCGCCAAATAGTCTCGCGCCAAATGAAGCTACATATGCAGCGCGCGACCATCGACCGCCAGAGCGGCCTCTTTCACCGCTTCAGTAAGCGTCGGATGGGCATGGCAGGTGCGCGCGATATCTTCTGCACTGGCCGAGAACTCCATCGCCACCGCCGCTTCGGCAATCATATCGCCCGCTTGCGCGCCCAAAATATGCACGCCTAAAACTTTATCCGTCGTGGCATCGGCGAGAATTTTAACGAAACCATCCGTCGTGCCATTTACTTTCGCCCGACCATTGGCGGTGAAAGGAAACTTGCCCGCCTTATAAGCGATACCGGCTTCTTTCAGCTCTTCTTCGCTTTTGCCAACCCAGGCCACTTCGGGCGCCGTATAGATGACGCCGGGAATGACATCATAATTGACATGCGACGGCTTGCCCGCCAAATGCTCGGCCAAGGCGACCCCTTCGTCTTCCGCTTTATGCGCCAACATGGGGCCCGCAATCACATCGCCGAGTGCGTAAATGCCGTCGATATTGGTTTTAAAATGAGCGTCGGTTTCAATGCGTCCTGCGCCATCGCGGGTGACGCCCACCGCCTCTAGGCCGAGGCCGTGCGTATGGGGACGCCGACCAATGGAAACCAAAACGCGGTCTGCTGTCAGGGTTTCGGCGTCCCCGTCCCCCGAAGCGGGCGCCAGTGTTAATTTGACCGAAGCCTTGAGCGCTTTCGCACCCGTGACTTTTTTGCCGAGCTTGAACTGAATGCCCTGTTTTTTCAAAACCCGCTGAAAGTTTTTCGCTAAATCTGCGTCCACGCCCGGGGTGATGCGGTCGAGATATTCGACCACGGTCACTTCTGCGCCCAACCGACGCCAGACCGAGCCGAGCTCCAGACCAATAATCCCCGCCCCGACAATCGCCAAATGTTTCGGCACGCTGTCGAACGAGAGCGCGCCCGTGGACGACACGATGCGGTCTTCATCCACGTCCATGCCCGGCAAAGGCGTCACTTCGGAGCCCGTCGCCAGAACGATGTTTTTTGCCGTGAGCTTGCGCGTGCCGCCATCCAGCAGCGCCACATCCACGCTGCCGGGCGCGGTGAGCGTGGCCGCGCCTTTGATTTCTTCGATTTTATTTTTCTTTAAAAGAAAGCGCACGCCTTGCGTATTGCCATCGATACCCGCTTGCTTATAGGCCATCATTTTTTCCAAATCGAGTTTGACCGAGCCAAGCTTAATGCCCATATCGCCCGCGTGCTGCGCCTCCCTAAAGACTTCCGAGGCGTGCAACAGCGCTTTCGACGGAATGCAGCCGACGTTCAAACAAGTGCCACCGGGCTCGCCGCGTTTGTCGATACAAGCGGTTTTCAGCCCCAATTGGGCGGCGCGCAAAGCACAGACATAACCGCCAGGTCCGGCGCCGATGACAATAACATCAAACTGATCGTCGCTCATGAGCAATCCCTTATTTTATATATCCAGCAACATGCGCTCTGGGTTTTCCAAACATTCTTTGACCCGCACCAAAAACGTTACCGCCTCTTTGCCATCGACAATGCGGTGGTCATAAGACAGCGCGAGATACATCATCGGGCGAATTTTAATTTCGCCATCCACCACGACCGGACGGTCTTGGATTTTATGGATGCCCAAAATGCCCGATTGCGGCGTGTTTAAAATCGGCGTGCTCATCAAAGAGCCATAGACACCGCCGTTTGACAGGGTAAATGTGCCGCCTTGCAAATCCGCAAGGCTCAATTTGCCATCGCGTGCCTTGACGCCATAGCCCGCAATGGCCAATTCGATTTCCGCCAAATTCATCGTCTGCACATCGCGCACGACGGGCACCACGAGGCCTTTTTCGGTGCCCACGGCGACGCCCATATTGACGTATTTTTTATAGATTAAATCCTCGCCCTGAATTTCTGCGTTGACCGCAGGAATTTCGCTCAAGGCGGTGACGCAGGCGCGCACAAAAAAGCTCATGAAGCCGAGGCGAGCGCCATATTTCTTCTCAAACAAATCTTTATAAGTGCGCCGCAATTCCATCAAAGCGCCCATATCCACTTCGTTGAAAGTGGTTAATTGCGCGGCGGTGTTCTGGCTTTCTTTCAACCGCGCCGCAATGGTTTTGCGCAAGCGGGTCATTTTCACGCGCTCCTCGCCCGCCGATTGGGCGTTGGCGGATGCCGCCGGCGCTGGTGTTGCAGGCGCAGATACAGGCGCGGCCGTAGACGGGCCGCCTTTGGCCGCCTTCATCGCATCCTCTTTGGTCAGGCGGCCGCCTTTTCCCGTGCCCGCAATATCGGCTGGGTTCAGCCCATGTTCTTCCACCACCCGGCGCACGGCGGGCGATAGCTCGGAAGTGTCCGCAGCGGCATCAGGGGCTACTTCTGCCGCAGGCGCTTGTGCTGCTGCGGGCGCTGCTTCTGCTGCAGGCGCTGCTTCTGCCGCGGGCGCTTCTTTTGCCGCGGGCGCTTTTTCTGCCGCGGGCGCTGTGCCCGCTCCCGCGCCGAGTTTACCCAATAAGGCACCCACTTCTACGGTATCGCCTTCGGCCACCATAACTTCCGACAAAACGCCGGCGCTTTGCGCGGGCACTTCGATGGTCACTTTATCGGTTTCCAACTCGCAAAGCGGCTCATCCACCGCCACCGCATCGCCGGGCTTTTTATACCATTGCGCGATGGTCGCTTCGGTAATCGATTCCCCAAGTTCTGGAACGCGAATTTCATTGGACATAAGGCTCTCCGGTTTCTCTATCTAATCTAGAGGGTCAATCAGGGCGCTTTGCAACAGCGCATCGCGTTGTTTCAAATGGCGGCTCATCTGGCCCGTGGCCGTGGAGGCCGCCGCCGCCCGTCCCGCATAGGCAGCGCGTGTATGCGTCGCGCTCAAAGTTTTCAGAACATTTTCCAGCTCCGCTTCGATGAAACTCCAAGCGCCCATATTGCGCGGCTCCTCTTGGCACCAAACCATTTCGGCATGGGCAAAGGGCTCCAGCTCGGCCAACAAAGGCCCCACGGGCACCGGATATAATTGCTCCACCCGCATGATGTAAACATCGTCGAGGCCCGCCGCTTCGCGCGCTTCCAGCAAATCGAAATAGACTTTGCCCGAACATAATACCACGCGACGGATTTTTTCGGGCGCCACAAGACCACCCGCGCCATCTGTCAGGCGGTCATCTCTATCATCCCATAAAACGCGGTGGAACGAAGAGCCGGTTTCCATTTCAGCCAGGCTAGAGACGCATTTTTTATGCCGCAATAAAGACTTCGGCGTCATTAAAATAAGCGGCTTGCGGAAATTGCGCTTTTGCTGGCGCCGCAAGATATGGAAATAATTGGCCGGCGTCGTGCAATTGGCCACTTGCATATTCTCTTCGGCACAAAGCTGCAAATAGCGCTCGAGACGCGCCGAGGAATGCTCGGGCCCCTGCCCCTCATAGCCATGCGGCAATAACATCACCAGCCCCGACATGCGCAGCCATTTAATCTCGCCCGAAGCAATAAATTGGTCGACCAGCACTTGCGCCCCATTGGCGAAATCGCCAAATTGCGCTTCCCATAGAACCAGCGCATTCGGGTCGGCCAGCGAATAACCATATTCAAACCCCAAAACCGCCACTTCCGACAGCATGGAGTTGATCACTTCAAACAGGGCTTGGTCTTCGCGGATATATTTTAGCGGCTTGTAACGGCGCTCGGTTTTTTGGTCGATCCAAGACGAATGACGCTGCGAGAAAGTGCCCCGCTCGCTGTCTTGGCCCGACAAGCGCACGGTATTATGCTCCAACACCAAGGAGCCAAAAGCCAGCGCCTCAGCGGTGGCCCAATCAAAACCCTCGCCCGTGGCAAACATATCGTCTTTGGCTTTGAGCTGGCGCACCAGCGCGCGGTGCAAATTAAACCCTTCGGGCACGCGGGTCAGCCCCCGGCCAATTTCCAATAAAGTCTCGCGCGCAACCCCGGTTTCGGCGCGGACAAATTCGCGCCGTTTTTGCTCGAGCCCTGACCATTTGCCATCCAGCCAATCGGCTTTATCTGGCCGATAGGTATTGGCCGCTTCAAAGGCCTCATCCAGCGTCGCGCGATAGCTGGCACGGGCCACCTCAATGCCATTGTCATCGAGCAGACCTTCGGCTTTTAAGCGCGTGCCATATTTTTGCACCACGGTTTCATGCTGCTTAATTTTGGCATACATGGTCGGCTGCGTGAACGCTGGCTCATCGCCCTCATTATGGCCATAGCGGCGATAGCAGAACATATCAATGACGACGGGCTTTTGGAATTTCTGGCGAAACTCGGTTGCCACTTTGGCGGCAAAGACCACCGCTTCGGGGTCATCGCCATTGACGTGGAAAATCGGCGCTTCCACCATTTTCGCCACATCCGATGGATAGGGCGACGAGCGCGAGAACCGCGGATTGGTGGTGAAGCCAATTTGATTGTTGACGATAAAATGAATAGAGCCGCCCGATTTATGGCCGATTAATCCCGATAGCCCCAGACATTCGGCAACAATGCCTTGGCCCGCAAAAGCGGCATCGCCGTGCAACAGCAGCGGGATGACTTTCGTGCGGTCGGCCAATGCCCGCGGGGTGGCTTTATAATGGTCTTGCTTGGCTCGCGCTTTGCCCAAAACCACCGGGTCCACCGCTTCCAAATGCGATGGATTGGGGGATAAAGATAAATGCACTTTATTGCCGTCAAATTCGCGGTCGGAAGAAGCACCAAGGTGATATTTCACATCGCCCGAGCCTTCAATATCTTCTGGATTGGCCGAGCCGCCTTTGAACTCATGAAACAGCGCCTCGAAAGGTTTGCCCATCACATTGGTCAGCACGTTTAAGCGGCCCCGATGCGGCATGCCGAAGAGAATTTCTTCCACGCCCAAATTGCCGCCGCGTTTGATGATTTGCTCGAGGGCGGGAATCATCGCCTCGCCGCCATCCAGCCCGAACCGTTTGGTGCCAGTATATTTAACGTCGATGAATTTCTCGAGCCCTTCGGCTTCGACCAGTTTTTGGAAAATCGCCAATTTACCCTCTTTGGTAAAGGCAATCTCTTTGTCTGGCCCCTCGATGCGCTCTTGCAGCCAAGCTTTTTCTTCCGGGTCAGAAATATGCATGAACTCGAGCGCCACGGTTCCGCAATAGGTGCGGCGCAAAATATCCAACATCTCGCGAATGGTCGCGGTCTCCAGCCCCAGCACAAAGTCGATAAAAATCGGCCGATCGAAATCAGCCTCGGTAAAGCCATAAGACGTCGGGTCTAATTCAGGATGCGAGCCTGGCGGTTCAATGCCAAGCGGGTCGAGGTCGGCGGCCAAATGACCGCGAAACCGATAGGCGCGAATCATCATAATGGCGCGCACACTATCAAGCGTGGCGGCGCGAACGTCGGCCTCATTGTCCACACGTGCCGAGCCTGTGTCTGGCGAGCCTAGGCGCGCCGATATCGCCTCACCCAAACGGTCGGGCGAAGGCAAATCATCGACGGTATCGGAAGGCCAATGGGCATCCAGCGCCGAGGTCAGCTCGCCATTGATGGCCGGCGGCCAGTCCTCGCGTTGCCAACTGGGCACATGCGGCGTCGCGGCCGGCTCTCCAGCTTCCATGGCGCTAAAATAGGTGCCCCATTCGGCTTCTAACGTGGTGTCGCCGGCTTTAAAGCGGGCATAAAGCTGTTCGAGGTATAAGATATTGGAGCCATCTAACAGGCTTTCGGAAAAGCTCTGAGAGGCGATATTGGGTTGACTTGAACCTGATGTTTCTTCGGACATCTTTCACTTCCAATTTAACTCTGTCTACACATTAGCCCAGTATTTGGAATGAGACCATGACTTAATCTAGAGCCTTTATCGGCACCCCCCCACACAAAGGGCGGGCACCGATAAAATAGTTACGCGCCCAGAACGTCAACCAAAGTCGTGCCCAAAGAGGCCGGCGATGGCGACACGGTAATCCCTGCCGAACGCATGGCTTCCATTTTGTCTTCCGCACCGCCTTTGCCGCCGGCGATAATCGCGCCCGCATGGCCCATGCGCCGACCCGGAGGGGCGGTGACGCCAGCAATAAAGCCGACCATGGGTTTTTTCACTTTCGAGGCTTTCAAAAACTCAGCCGCTTCTTCTTCAGCCGAGCCGCCAATTTCGCCAATCATGATAATCGACTCGGTTTCGTCATCGCCCAGGAACATATCCAAGCAATCGATGAAATTCGTGCCATTGACGGGGTCGCCGCCGATGCCGATACACGTCGACTGACCCAGACCCGCGGCCGTGGTTTGCGCCACCGCCTCATACGTCAACGTGCCCGAACGAGAGACAATGCCGACCGAGCCGCGACGGTGAATGTGACCGGGCATAATGCCAATCTTACATTCGCCAGGCGTAATCACGCCCGGGCAATTGGGCCCAACCAGACGCGTGTTCGACCCTTGCAAAGCCCGTTTGACCCGAATCATATCGGTCACCGGAATGCCTTCGGTAATGCAAACCGCAAGCTCAATGCCAGCCTCAATGGCTTCCAAAATCGCATCGGCCGCAAAAGGCGGCGGCACATAGATAGCCGAAGCTGTGGCACCGGTTTTTTCGACCGCCGCGCCCACTGTATCAAACACGGGCAAATCTAGATGGCTTGAGCCACCGCGCCCTGGTGTGACGCCGCCAACCATTTTCGTGCCATAGGCAATGGCTTGCTCGGAGTGGAAAGTGCCTTGGCTACCGGTAAACCCTTGGCAGATGACTTTCGTGTCTTTGTTAACCAATACAGACATTATGCGGCCTCCTTCACAGCGGCCACAATTTTTTCTGCCGCGTCATTCAAATTGTCAGCCGGAATAATCGGCAGGCCAGAATTGGCCATAATTTCTTTGCCCAATTCAACATTGGTGCCCTCAAGGCGCACCACCAAAGGCACGTCTAGGCTCAGCTCTTTGGCCGCCGCCACAACGCCCTCGGCAATGATATCGCAGCGCATAATGCCGCCGAAGATATTCACCAAAATGCCTTCCACGTTTTCATCCGACAGGATGATTTTAAACGCTTCGGTTACTTTTTCTTTGGTCGCCCCGCCGCCAACATCGAGGAAATTGGCCGGCTCGGAGCCATATAATTTAATAATGTCCATGGTCGCCATGGCCAGACCCGCGCCATTGACCATACAGCCAATTTTGCCGTCTAATTTAATATACGACAGGTCATATTTGGACGCTTCAATCTCGGCTGGGTCTTCTTCGTCGAAATCGCGCAGCTCCATAATATCGGGATGGCGATATAGCGAATTACTGTCGAAATCGACTTTCGCATCGAGGCAAATAATATCGCCCGCGCCGGTTACCACCAGAGGGTTAATCTCCAGCAGCGACATGTCTTTTTCCATTACCGCCTGATAGAGATTTCCAATCAGTTTGGTCATTTGCTTAATCTGGTCGCCCTCGAGGCCCAAAGCAAAAGCAATTTGGCGGCCATGATGTGCCGAAATGCCCGACGCCGGATCGACGCTAACGGTGAGAATTTTTTCCGGGGTTTTTTCCGCAACTTCCTCGATATCCATGCCGCCTTCGGTGGAGGCAATAAACGAAATGCGCGAGGTCGCGCGGTCGACCAAAGCCGAGAGATAAAGTTCGCGCGCAATATCGGAACCCTCTTCGACATAAATCCGCCCGACGTGTTTGCCTTCAGGCCCGGTTTGCGGGGTGATCAAGGTCATACCCAAAATGCGCTCGCTTTCGGTGCGCACCTCGTCGATAGATTTCACCACGGTAACCCCGCCGCCTTTGCCGCGTCCGCCAGCATGAATTTGGGCTTTCACAACCCAAACCGGGCCGCCCAATTGCTCCGCCACTTTCGCGGCCTCGTCAACGCTAAACGCAACCCCGCCCTTGGGCACTGGCACGCCAAATTCTTTCAAGACCTGTTTGGCTTGGTATTCGTGGATATTCATAGTTTCCTCATGTCGCTGAAGTTCAATCTAGGCAGAACCTCGCGCGTCTTTGCCTGCCGCGCAAGCAAAAATTGGCGCCAAACTCGAAAAGATACCGAAAAGCTTAGGGCGTTATCTCCACCGCCTCGGAATTGCCTTTCAGCGATATATGCGTGCCATCGGCAGCCGCCAAAACGCCTTCGGGGCGCACCGCATCGACGCCGCGCATGAATATCCGATGCACCAGAGCATTTTGCGGCACCGGGGCATAATGATAGAACACCAGCAGTTGCGCGCCCGCTTCATTGGCGGCTTGCGCGGCCTCTATCGGCGTTGTGTGATAGTCCAGCGTATCGAAAATCAATTGGCCTAATTTGGGCTGCCCAAAGGCCGTTAACGCCTCGGAGGTCGCCTTTACCAGACCCTCTTGCAACACTTCATGGATGAGCACATCGACGCCTTTGGCCGCGGCAATTAAATTATCGTCCTTCGTGGTGTCGCCACTGATGAAAACCGAGCGCCCCTGATAGTCAAAGCGATAGCCATAGGCCGGTTCAATGGGCGGATGGTTGACGCTCACGGCGGTAATTTTAAGCCCGTCAACATCATAGATAACCTGGTCGCCCTTTATGGTTTTGGCAACCAGCCCCGCCGTTCGGCTGGGCATAATAGCTTCTGTGTGATGCGCCGTGCGATAGCCATAATCGAGGCCATAGGCCAGGTTAAACCCATCGACCACTTGCGCGACGCCAGCACCGCCATAGACCGCGAGCTTTTGCGGACGCCCCCGCACCCAAGAGGCCAAATGCATTTCGCCCAAAGCGGCAATATGGTCGGAATGAAAATGCGTCAGCAAAACACCGTCGAGACGGCCCATCGGCAAGTCCAATCGGGTGGCCATATCGGCCGAGCGCGCGCCCGTATCTACGATGAAAAATCGATCGCCAGCAAAGACCGCCACGCAAGATTGCGCCGCACCTTGCCCCATGGGCGATGCGGTGCCACAAAACACCACATCGATGGCATCGCCGCCCAATGGACGGGGCGGCGCCGACAGACGGGCTTCAAAAGCGCGCGCCACCAACCGGTCTTGCAAGCCCTCGCTATTCAGCAATAAAAAGTAAAACCCCAGCCCCAAGGTTATCAAACCGAGGAGTAAAAAGCCGCCAATGCGGCGAGCTTTGTGAAAAATACCTTTGGCCATGTTCTAAAGTCTCTCTTTAGTTATTATCCCAAAATAAAAGGGCGCGACGGAAGCCGCGCCCTTCGTGATTAGGCTATCGAACGATGCTGGAAGCGTCAATGTAATGTCAACATAATGTCAACGGCGCCCTTGGCGAAAAAGCCCAAGGCTTACTTCAATTTAGGGTTGATGGCCTTACAAGCCGTCAACAGGCCTTGAACCGCCGCGATGGATTTTTTAAACATCGCGCGCTCTTTGGCATCCAGTTTAATTTCCACGACTTTCTCCACGCCTTTGGCACCAATAACCACGGGCACGCCGACATAGATGTTTTTCTGGCCGTATGGACCGTTCAAATGCGCGGCGCAAGGCAGAACGCGTTTTTGGTCTTTCAAATAGGCTTCCGCCATTTCAATGGCAGAGGCGGCAGGGGCGTAAAACGCCGACCCTGTTTTCAACAGACCCACCACTTCGGCACCGCCATCGCGTGTGCGTTGCACAATCTCATCGACTTTCTTTTGCGTCGTCCATTTCATCTTCACCAGGTCTGGCACCGGAATGCCGGCCACGGTGGAGTAACGCACAGATGGCACCATTGTGTCGCCATGGCCACCCAGCACAAAGGCAGTGACATCTTTTACCGAGACTTTAAATTCTTCGGCTAGGAAAGAACGGAAACGCGCCGCATCGAGCACGCCCGCCATGCCCACGACTTTGTTTTTCGGCAGGCCAGAAAATTTTTGCAGCGCCCAGACCATCGCGTCGAGCGGATTGGTGATGCAAATCACAAAAGCATCGGGGGCATATTTTTTAATGCCTTCGCCGACTTGCTGCATGACTTTAAGGTTAATCTCAATGAGATCATCGCGGCTCATGCCGGGTTTGCGCGGCACGCCAGCCGTGACAATCACCACGTCCGAGCCTTTAATGGCCGCGTAAGATTTGCTGCCCTTGAGGTCTGCATCGAAATGACTAACGGGCGAGCTTTGCGCCAAGTCGAGAGCTTTGCCTTTGGCCGTGCCCTCATTAATATCAAAAATGACAATGTCCCCTAATTCTTTGAGACCAGCCAAATGAGCCAATGTGCCACCGATTTGTCCGCCACCAATAAGAGCGATTTTATTACGAGCCATATCCAATTCCTTTTCCTGAAAATTCTGCCTTGACCTAGCGCGTTTGGGGCGCAAGTGCAAGCGCTAGGCGAGGGCCTGGGCGCTTTGCTCGCCCTATTCTTGCGGTGCCGCGCTTGGCGGCAAATGCGGCAGCGCCAGATATTCGCGGCTTTGCATTTCCATCAAACGCGATACGGTGCGCTCAAATTCAAACGCCTCATCGCCGCGCGGATACAGCGTCTGCGGCGCGCCATCGGCAGAAGCCAAGAGCTTCACTTTGGCCTCATAGAGCGCATCAATAAGGGTGACAAAGCGCACCGCTTCGTTTTTCTTTTGCGCTTCTAATTTGGGAATCGCATCGATAACCACGGTATGAAAATGATTGGCCAAGGCCAAATAATCGGAAGCGCCGCGCGCCTCCACACATAATTCGGCAAAGCTCAAACGCGCCACGCCGCCAGCCGCTTGGCCGATGGGCAGCTCGCGCCCCTTCAGGTCTAGCCGCATCGGCGCCGCCACCACGCCTTCGGTAAGGCTGGAAAATCGCTCATCCAAGGCCTTTCTTGCGCGCGGGCCACACGGCGTAAACCACACGGGCGCGGCTTGCAGCCTGGCCAAACGATAATCGGTTTCGGCGCTCAGCTGGTGAATGTCGAGGCGTTGTTTCACCAAATCAATGAACGGCAAAAACCGATGCCGATTGAGCCCGCCTTTATATAAATCATCCGGATGGCGGTTGGAGGTGGCAATCACCACAATGCCGGCATCCAGCAATAGCGAGAACAGGCGCCCTAATATAGAGGCATCGGCGATGTCTTTGACTTGAAACTCATCGAAGCAAAGCAGCGAGACTTCGCGCGCCAGTTTTTTGGCGACGGCCGGCATGGGGTCGCCAGCTTTGGGATGGCTTTGACGATAGGCATGAATGCGCGCATGGGTCTCTTGCAAGAAAGCATGAAAATGCACACGACGTTTTTTGGCGACGGGCGCCATTTCGAAAAACATATCCATCAGCATCGATTTGCCACGGCCAACTTCGCCAAAGATATAAAGCCCGCGTGGGGCCGGTGGCTTTTGAATGCCGAGCCGCACCAACCAGCCGCCATTTGTCTGAGTTTCCAGCCCCGCATAGACCCGGTCGAGCGCGCGCGCAGCGAGACCTTGAGCCTCATCAAGATTGACTTGGCCTTGCTGAACCAACGCTTGGTAACGCTGACTTACCCGACCGTCTCGTGGCTTATTGCTAGTCATCAAAGCGAGGGTTAAAGCCCTATAGCTCATTTGGCAAGAGTGCGCGTGCGGCGCCATCGCTTTATTTCGCTTGGGATAAAGAGTTATTATGGTAAAATTGAAGTGTAATTTGGAGTTTAATGTTGCGGATAGGGTTCTCGTTATGACGCGTGTAAGAAATAAATTGTGCAAAAGCTCTCTCGTTCTGGCTCTTTTGGGGCCCTTGCTGAGCGCCTGTGTTAGCCCCTCCGTCAACACCCAAGTGTTAATGCCCGCCAAACAAAGCGGGATGGTGCAGGCCAAACGCATTGGCGTCGCCACGCTAAAAGGCGATACCAATGGCACAATGAGCGACCGGTTGCGCAGTTTCGTCGCGGGCATCCAAGTCGGTGGCCAGCCCTATTTCACTTTGGTAGACCTCGACCGGAAAACGCTGATGCAAGAACAACGCTTAAGCGATAGTGCCATGTTTGACGCCAATACCGCCGTCGAGCTGGGCAATTTAACCACCGCCGATACCCTTTTGGGCGGCTCCTTCAGGCCCAGTTACAACCGTACGAGATCGCAAAAAAACGTTCAATATTGTGCCGTTCAGGGCGAAGACAAATGCGCTTATTTCAAAACCAAAAAAGTCAATTGCTATGCCCAAAGCGCCGCGGTGGAGCTGAACTTGCGGGCGACGAATGTGGAGAGAGGCATCGTCTCTTTCACCCAATCTTATGGGGCAACCAATAAACACTCTTGGTGTGAAAACCAATTGTTCGGCACGAAAAATAAGCCGAGAGCCGATATGGAAAATAGAGTTATTGCAGAAGTGCTATCGCAATTGCGCCAAGACATTGCGCCTTATGCGGTGACTTTCAACATTAAATTTATGAGAAAAGATGCCAGTAATTTCGGCGGCAAGGAGGGCGTGAAACAGGCTTTCGCTTCCGGTCTCGACTTCGTCAACAACCAACGCATGCCGCGCGGCTGTGAGTTTTTCCGCAAAGCCGCTGCCATGTATGACCAATCGCCAGCGATTTATCACAATGTCGGCGTCTGCTCGGAAACCGAGGGCGACCTCGACCGCGCCTTGGCCTTCTATCAAAAAGCCGACCGGTTAACCGCCTCGCCAAACAAGATTATTGGCGTTTCCCTAAACCGGGTTCAGGGCACCCTTGCTAGCCGTTCGGCCGTGCAAGGTCAGTTGCGCTAGAGCGATGAGGCGCGGTCTAGAGGGTCACAATCGGATACGCGGGTATCTCACCCTGCTTGCCTTGGCCGCCACAACCGGATGCGCCGGGCTGCCTTTGGCGCAAAGCTCGACCCCAGAGCCGATGCGCACCAATTGTGTTTGCGCCCGTTATTTTGCGCAAAGCCCACGCCCCGCATGGGTGGAGGCTGGCGATGTGGTAACAAGCCAGACCTATCAAACCAGCGGCAGTAGCCAATGCACCGGGCTTCAAAGCCTCGACGTCGATAAAGCAGACCTGTCGGCGCGCAGCCGATTGGGACGGATTGTGAACACGCAAGTGAGCAGCGATATTAGCGAAACCCGCACCGCCTTTGGCAATGGTGTGGGCAATGGCGTAGGAAGTGCCAAAGCCTCTATTCAATCTTCTCTCTTGTCAAAAAGCCTTCTGGAAAACAGCCAGATTACCCACCGCTGGGTCGATACGGCGGCGTGTCGCATTTATGCCCGTGTGCAAATCGGGGCCGCCCAAATGAAGGCGAGCCAAGATAAAATCACCAAGGCAAAGGCCGCGCGCCTTATCCACCAAACATTTTATGTGAACACGCAAGATATTGCACCAGCCTATCGTGACCTTGTGGCCGCCAGTGCGGGGCAATTATTATCCAAAATTGGCGTGACCAAAATCACCCCCACGCCCCAAGCTTCTAGCTATCAAATTAAGTTCACTTTCGCGGTAACCCAGCTGGATGCCGCAAGCGCTCTGCGCGGGGAACTGCGCACGCAAATAGCGCCCCCCAATGGCGCCATTATGTGGCAGCAGGTAACGCCTGCCAAAGGCGTCAGTTTTCGCCCGTCCAGCAATCGCGCGCTGGCGAGCAAAGCCATTACCGCCGCCATGCGAAACCTCGAGCCCGTTCTACAAGCCCGTTTACTCAAATAAGCAACCCAAAGGGAGACTAAAATGAAACCCATACAAAACCTCGCCATCCTTGGCGCCACGGCGGCGCTTATCGGTTGTGCATCGCCTGCTGCGCCCCCCGTGGCAGTGCAAGCGCCCGCACCCATCTGCGCTTTCCAAGATGGCCAAGGCCCCTATGATACACCCGCGCCGATGTGGGTCTGCACCGAAGAATTTCCCACAGTCGCTGCGGCCGCCGTCGGTTCGTTTCAAAACTCCAACATGGGCTATGACTTCATGGTCGAGATGGCCACCTCGCGGGCCCGCCAAAAGCTGGCTCGCGAAATTTCATCCAAAGCCGCAAGCTCGATAAAAGATTATCGCGCCACGACGGGCAGCCAAAGTGCCGGCAATGAAACCACCCTATCGACGGCGGAAATTACCCAAAGGGTTTTATCGCAAGCCAATTTGGTCGGCAGCCGGGTTTTGACCAAAACCCGCAATCCGAAAACCGGCATGGCCTATGTCATCGTTGGCTTTAAATCCAATGCTTTAGACAATGTTGTGGAAGAGGCGGCCCAAGCCGCTTTCGCCGGCGAAGCGGCTGAATTTCAACGCTTCAAAGCCTCGCAAAGCTTTGACCAATTGAAATCTGACCTCGCGGACGAATAGAATGGCCCGCCTAAAGCCAAATCTTTTGGCGCTGCTCATGGGCGCCACCGTGGCGCTAAGCGTGACCGCTTGTGGCCCCAAATATAATTTGGCGGATTTAGAAGCCGCCAAGCAAGAGAGGCAAAAACAAGCGGGAGCCGCAGCGGCAAAGCGCCAAGCCGAAGAGGCTTTCGACAAGCTCGGCCAAGAATAAGCACGCTTTATTCAACAGAGCTTCATTCAAAAAAGAGAGGCCACTGCAAGCAGTGGCCTCTTTCATTTTGGGAACGGGTAATCCAGTTAGACGTTAGCTAGACGTTGGTTAGACGGTGCGTTCGACCATCATTTTTTTAATCTCGGTAATCGCCTTGGCCGGAGACAGGCCTTTCGGGCAGGCTTTCGCGCAATTCATAATCGTGTGGCAACGATAGACGCGGAACGGGTCTTCCAAATCATCCAAACGCTCGCCAGTTTTCTCGTCGCGGCTGTCGGCCAACCAACGATAGGCTTGCAGCAACACCGCGGGGCCAAGGTATTTATCCGAATTCCACCAATAGCTCGGGCAAGAGGTCGAGCAGCACGCGCATAGAATGCACTCATACAGACCATCCAATTGCTCGCGGTCTTCTTTGCTTTGCTTCCACTCGCCTTGCGGGGTCGGCGTGTCGGTTTTCAGCCAAGGCTCAATCGATTCATATTGCGCATATAAATTGCTGAGGTCAGGCACTAAATCTTTAATGACCGGCATATGCGGCAAAGGATAAATCGCGATATCACCCTTCACATCGTCCAGACCTTTGGTGCAGGCCAAAGTGTTTTGGCCATCGATATTCATCGCGCAAGAGCCGCAAATGCCTTCGCGGCACGAGCGGCGGAATGTCAAAGTCGAATCGACTTCGTTTTTCACTTTAATCAACGCATCGAGAACCATCGGCCCGCAATCATCGGCATCAATCGTATAGGTATCGACGCGCGGATTGGCTTCATCGTCTGGATTCCAGCGATAGATTTTCAGCGTCCGCGGATTGGCAATCGCCCCCTCGGCCGCATGAACAACGCCTTTGTCGATTTTTGAATTTGCTGGTAGAGCAATCTCAACCATAATTTTCGCGCTCCCTTAGTAAACTCGAGCTTTCGGCTCGATATAGCTGACTTCATTGGTCAGAGTGTAATCATGCACGCCGCGATAGCCGATGGTGGCTTTGCCTTTGGCATCCACATAGGCCAGCGTGTGCTTCATGTAATTCTCGTCGTCACGCTCTGGGAAATCTTCACGCGCGTGTCCGCCGCGGCTTTCTTTGCGCGCATTGGCCCCTTCCACCGTGGCGATGGCTTGCACGATAAGATTGTCAAATTCCAGCGTCTCAATGAGGTCTGAATTCCAGATGAGCGAGCGGTCGGCAATGCCGATATCGTCCATTTTGGTGACCACTTCTTGCATCCGGCGGCAGCCTTCTTCCAAAACATCGCCCGTGCGGAACACGGCGCAATTTTCTTGCATGGCCCGCTGCATTTCACCGCGCAGCTCCGAGGTTGGCGTCGAGCCATCGGCATTGCGGAAACGCTCCAGCCGTTCGATGGCCGATTGTCCAGCGTCACTGGCCAAAGGCGCATGGCCCTCGCCTGGCTCTACCACTTCGGCGGCGCGAATGGCGGCCGCGCGGCCAAACACCACGAGGTCGATGAGCGAATTGGAGCCCAAACGGTTGGCCCCGTGAACCGACACGCAGGCCGCTTCGCCAATGGCCATCAGACCCGGCACAATGCGCGCTTCGTCGTCCTCGCTTGGGTTTAGCACTTCGCCATTATAATTGGTTGGAATGCCGCCCATATTGTAATGCACGGTCGGCAAAACGGGGATCGGCTCTTTGGTCACATCGACGCCCGCAAACACTTTGGCGCTTTCCGAAATGCCCGGCAGGCGCTCGGCCAAAACATCTGGGTCGAGGTGATCGAGGTGCAGATAAATATGATCTTTATTGGGGCCAACACCGCGGCCTTCGCGAATTTCAATGGTCATCGAGCGCGATACCACATCACGCGACGCCAAATCTTTGGCCGATGGCGCATAGCGCTCCATAAAGCGTTCGCCTTCGGAGTTGATCAAAATACCGCCCTCGCCGCGCGAGCCTTCGGTAATCAGGCACCCGGCGCCATAAATGCCGGTCGGGTGAAACTGAACAAATTCCATGTCTTGCAAAGGAAGGCCGGCGCGAATAACCATCGCCGAGCCATCGCCCGTGCAAGTGTGCGCCGAGGTAGCCGAGAAATAGGCGCGGCCATAGCCGCCCGTGGCCAAGATGACTTGCTTGGCTTGGAAACGGTGCAGCGTGCCCGTCGACATTTCGAGCGCGATAACGCCGACACACCGGTCTTCGTCCATAATCAGGTCGAGGGCGAAATATTCGATGAAAAACTCTGTGTCATGGCGCAATGATTGGCCATAGAGCGTGTGCAAAATAGCGTGGCCTGTGCGGTCGGCGGCAGCACAGGTGCGCTGGGCAATGCCTTCGCCAAAATTCGTGGTCATGCCGCCGAAAGGACGCTGGTAAATCTTCCCTTCTTCGGTCCGCGAAAACGGCACACCGAAATGCTCCAGCTCGTAAACCGCTTCGGCCGCATTGCGGCACAGATATTCAATCGCATCTTGGTCGCCCAACCAGTCAGACCCCTTTACGGTGTCATACATATGCCAGCGCCAATCATCGTCGCCCATATTGCCGAGCGCGGCCGAAATGCCGCCTTGCGCGGCAACCGTGTGCGAGCGGGTTGGAAAAACTTTGGAAATACAGGCGGTTTTCAATCCCCGCTCCGAGCAGCCCAGCGCGGCGCGTAAGCCAGACCCGCCAGCGCCCACAACAATGACATCAAATTGATGATCTGTGAATTCGTAACTCATAAAACTCTCCAGCTTTCTTCCGCATTCGGCTGCGCGTTGCGCGCTGGCCGTTAAGTTAAACTCTTTAGCCTATAACTAGTTTGAGCACCGCCAAAACACAGGCGACGCCGATGGTGAAGGCAAAAAATTGATTGGCAATCAGCGCCAATAGTTTGGCCGCTTCGCCATGCACATAATCTTCGATGACCACCTGTAGCCCCAAACGCATGTGATAAACCGCGGAGACAATCAGCAACAACATAAGCAAGCCGATGAAAGGATTGCCCAGAAAAGCCGTCATCGTGGCGTAATCAGAGCCCGCATGAACCACCAGCGCGCCGACCAGAAACAGCGTTAAAGGAATATTGGCCAGCGCCGTAACGCGCTGCATGAAAAAAGGCTCTGTGCCTTTTTTGGCCGAGCCGAGGCCGCGCACGCGCGATAGAGGGGTTCGCATATCCGACATTAAAACGCTCCCAAATAAGCATAGGCGGCCACCCAGACACCGGCCGTTAAGAACAGCGGCACAATACTGGTGAGGCGGGCAATAATTTCAACATGCTTCAGGTCAAAGCCACGGCCGGTATCCCAAATGAAGTGACGCAAGCCGCCAAACATATGATGGAACAAAGCCCAGCTATAGCCGAATAAAACCAGACGACCATACCAAGCCGAAGAGACCGCCTGCACTTGCGCATAGGCTTCGGGGCCCGTAGCGGCGGCCAACAGCCACCAAGCCAATAAAACCGTGCCCGCATAAAGGGCGACGCCGGTGGCGCGGTGTAAAATCGACAACATCATGGTCAGCGTCCAGCGATAAATCTGGATGTGTGGCGACAAAGGTCTGGCGCGCGTTGTTGGATCGGTCATGCGTTAGCTCCCAAAGCTTAAATCCCTCCAGTCTTGAGGGATAAGCCAAGAGTATACACGCAAAAGAGCAAAAATGGCCAAACCTCAAATCGCGCCATGCTGTCGCACGATAAAACCCGCTCAAAAGACCATCAGCGCACCATATAGACCCAAATATCGAGCTCTAAAATCACCTCTGGCAGGCGCTTTCCATCCGCCGCGAGATACGGAAAATCACTTATATTCAGTCCTTTGCGGCCTTTTATCATCATCTGGCGCAGGCGCAGCGCGCCCACGTCAGGGCGGTTTTCAAACACCGCTTTGTCTAAAACTTCCGACCAGCCATAAATCGTATCGCCCGCGAAGGCCGGCGCGGCATGGGTGCCATTGTTGAGCGCGGCTATGGCGCCCGCGTTTTCAAAGCCGTTAAAGCGCATCGCATTGGCGTGCGAAATAATATGGCCGCCGTAAATCAATCTTTTGCCGAAGCGGGCGTCGGCTTGCAATTGCGCGTCGAAATGCACTTCGGCGGTATTTTGATAGGCGCGCGTCGCCATCATATGCTCGGCCTCTTCTAGGGTGACGCCGCCGCCATGCGATATTTTTTCGCCGACCTCATAGGCCTCGAAACGGCGCGGACTGCCCGCCGCCGCACTATCCCAGGCGCTGTAATTGGCATCGGGTAACGGCAGGTTTTGAGCCGCCACATTTGGGGCAATATCTGGCCAGCTGGTCTCTGGAGGCGGCGAGGCGGGGTCGCGTTTCTTCACCATCACCCAGCGCACATAAGAAAGAACTTCGACCGCGTGCTGATTGAGCCCCGTCGTGCGCACCATCACAAGGCCGGTTTCGCCGCTTTTGGTCTCGCGCAAGCCAATGACTCGCGAGCTGGCCGATAGCGTGTCGCCCGCGAAAACCGATACGCCAAAGACCCCCTCGCCATAGCCCAAATTAGCCAAAGCATGGCGCGAGATATCGGGCACGGTTTTGCCAAAAACCATATGAAACACCAGCCAATCTTCGAGCGGGCGCTCTCGCAAGTGTAACTGCTGAGCGAAAGGGGTGGATGCGTGCAACGGATTGCGCCCGCCATAGAGGGCTTGATATAAAGCCGCATCGCCCTCGCTTAGCGTGCGCGGCGTCGCATGGGCGAGGGTCTCGCCCAAGTTGAAATCTTCGAAATAGCGTCCGTCTGGAAAATAGCTGTCAGTCATAGGGCGATGATAAAGATTTAACTTCGAGACGCAATCGCTTGTGCAATCTCCAGCGTGCGCGCCGCGATATCGCGGTGCAATAATTCGGTCATCTGGCCCTCAATTTTCAGCACGCCCTTGCCGGCATTCTCTGGCGCGGCAAAAGCGGCCACGATTTTGCGCGCCTGTTCTACCTCCGCCGCTGACGGGCCAAAGGCCTCGTGGCACAGGTCTAATTGGCTGGGATGAATTAACGTCTTGCCCTCAAACCCCATGTCGGCGCCTTGCTGGCACTCGGCGGCAAAGCCTTGCGGGTCTGAGATATGATTATAGACGCCATCTAATATCGTCAGGCCATATTGGCGCGCCGCCAAAACCGCCAGCGTGAGCGCGCTCATCATCGGCGCACGACCAGGCACTAAATTGGCCCGCATTTCCTTGGCCAAATCATTGGTGCCCATAACAAAACCGGTGAGGCGCGTGGTTTGCGCACAAGCCGCCAAGGCGGGCAAATTGAAAATCGACTGCGGCGTCTCAATCATAATCCATAAGTCACACCCGCTCGGTATCGCTTTTTGCAGGCTGGCAATCTGTTCGGGCGTTGAGACTTTTGGGGCCAAGACGGCATCGGGGCTGTTCGCCTCGGGCAGATTTTGCAAAGCCGCTAAATCATCCACCCCCCACGGCGTGTCGAGGGCATTGATGCGCACAATGCGTTCGCGCGTGCCATAGCCGCCCGCCGCCAAAGCGGCGCAAACCTGCGCGCGTGCCTCGGCTTTCGCCTCGGGCGCCACCGCGTCTTCTAAATCCAGCAGCAGGCAATCCGCATCTAGCGTGCGGGCTTTTTCTAGCGCCCGCGCATTGGCGCCCGGCATATAAAGGGCCGAGCGACGCGGCCGAATGGTTTTTTTAGATGTCATTTTCAAGTTTCCATGCGGTAGGATAGTCAGCAGAAGTTGAGATTAGAGATTTTAGAGTCAGGAACAAGATGCAGCGTAAACCAATCGTGCTGGTAATTTCCAGTCAAGTTGTTAGCGGACAAGTTGGGCTAAAAGCCATCATGCCTGCTTTTCGGGCTTTGGAGCTGCAAACCGTTACCCTGCCCACCACTTTATTGACCGCCCATCCGGCCGCTTTTCCCAAAATGGCAAAACCCGCCGGCGGCGCTTTGCCGGCCGAGCAAATGCTGGAAATGGTCGATTGGTTGCTCGAGGCTGGCGCGCTGGATGATTGCGCCGCCGTGCTCACAGGCTATCTGCCAACCCCCGACCATATTGCCGCCGTCGCCCAGATTGTGAGCCAATTGAAAGCCCGCAATGCGGATTTGATTTATGCCTGCGACCCGATTTGCGGCGATAATGGCAAATTATATTTACCCGAAACCATTGTCGCAGGGCTTCGGCAATCGCTTTTGCCGCTCGCCGATATCGCCACGCCGAATTTATTTGAGCTGGAGCAATTAAGCGGCGTGTCGTCGCTGGACGACACGCAAAATTGCCTCCAAGCGGCGCGCGCCCTTGGCGTCGCCAAACTGCTTATCACCTCCGCCCCCGCCCCCGAGGCGCGCATTGCGTGTTTAAGCGTGAGCCCAGAAGAAGTGCTGCGCTGCGAAACCGCACGCGCGCCCAAAGCCCCGCATGGCATGGGGGATTTATTTTCCGGCCTCTATTTAGCCCTGCACCTAAAAGGCGAGCCCAAAGCTTTGGGTGTGGCTTGTGCCACATTGGCGCAAATCGCCAGCGACAATTTAGAAACCACGCAATTGCCCCATGGCCCCGTGCGCTTGGCGCCGGCGGCGATTCAGGAAAAGATAAATTTTTAAGCGTCGAGCTTAACGCGGCTTTGGGTTAGATATTTTTCGGTCAGCAATTCCGCAATTTGCACGGCGTTTAAAGCCGCGCCTTTGCGCAGATTATCCGACACCACCCAGATAGACAGGCCATGTTCGACCGTTGGGTCGACGCGCAACCGCGAGACAAAAGTCTCGTAATCGCCCACACATTCGATGGGCGTGACATAGCCGTCATCCTCGCGTCGGTCGACGACCAACACGCCATCTGCGGCTTCCAAGGCGTCATAGGCTTGGGTTTCCGATAGTGCGCTTTCAAACTCAATGGTCACCGCTTCGCAATGGCCGACAAAAACCGGCACCCGCACACAGGTCACGGCCATGGCAATATTGGGGTCGAGAATTTTTTTCGTCTCAACCTGCATTTTCCATTCTTCTTTGGTGCTGCCGCCCTTCATAAATTCGTCGATATGCGGGATGACGTTGAAAGCAATCTGCTTGGTAAAATTCTCGCGCTTCAGCTCGTCATTGACAAATACGGCGCGGGTCTGGGTGAATAATTCATCCATCGCCGCCGCCCCCGCACCCGAGACCGACTGATAGGTCGAGACCACGAGACGTTTGATTTTGGCAACATCGTGCAAAGGCTTGAGCGCCACCATTAATTGCGCCGTCGAGCAATTCGGATTGGCAATAATATTGCGCTTGGTATAATCCGCTAAGGCCTCGGGGTTTACCTCCGGCACGATTAACGGCACATCGTCTTCCATCCGATAGAGCGAAGAATTATCGATAACAATGCAGCCCGCCGCCGCCGCTTTGGGCGCATAGTCTTTCGTCGGGCCAGAGCCGCAGGCAAATAGGGCGATATCGGCTTGCGAAAAATCGTAAAACTCAAGCGCTTGGGCTTTTAGCGTGCGGTCGCCAAAACTGACTTCCTTGCCTTGGCTTTTGCGCGAGGCAACACAGTCCAGGCGCGCCAGCGGAAACTTGCGCTCGTCCAGAATATTGAGTATTTCGCGACCGACATTTCCGGTCGCGCCAACCACGGCAACAACGTAAGACATTTTATTTTCCTAATTCCGTGAGCGCTGCCAAAACAGCATCGCCCATACCGCGCGTGCCGACTTCTTGGCAGCCCGCTTGCATAATGTCGCCCGTGCGCACGCCTTTGTCCAGCACATGGGTGACGGCGTTTTCTAGCAAATCCGCATCGGCGCCGCGCTCAAATGTGTAGCGCAAGGCCATGGCGAAACTCATAATCGACGCAATGGGGTTGGCTTTTCCCTGACCCGCAATATCTGGCGCCGAGCCGTGCACCGGCTCGTATAAAGATTTCGAACGACCCGTCGTCGCATCGGGTGCGCCCAAAGACGCCGAAGGCAACATGCCCAGCGAGCCCGTGAGCATGGCCGCAATATCCGACAAAATATCGCCGAATAGATTATCGGTCACCAGCACATCATATTGCTTGGGATTGCGCACCAATTGCATGGCGCAATTATCGGCCAACACATGCTCGAGTTGCAGTTCGGGAAACTCCGTGGTGATGATTTTGGTCACTTCTTCATTCCACAAAAGACCCGATTCCATGACATTGCGTTTTTCCGAAGAGGCCAAACGCTTGCCGCGTTTCATCGCCAAATCGCCGGCCACGCGCGCGATGCGCTCGATCTCATAGGTCTCGTAAACTTGCGTATTGACGCCGCGACGCTGGCCATTGCCAAGGTCTTCAATGCCGCGTGGCTCACCAAAATAAACCCCGCCCGTCAGCTCGCGCACAATCATAATATCAAGGCCTTCGACCAAGTCGCGCTTCAAAGAAGACGCATCGGCAAGGGCTGGAAAGCAAATCGCCGGACGCAGATTGGCGAATAATCCCATGTCGGAACGCAGGCGCAAGAGGCCCGCTTCCGGGCGCGCCTCATAAGCCACATTGTCCCATTGCGGACCCCCCACAGCACCGAAGAGAACCGCATCCGATTGCATGGCTTTTTCCATCGCCGCATCGGAGATTGCCGCGCCATGCACCTCATAAGCGGCCCCGCCCACGAGGTCTTCGTCGAGGGTCACCTGAAAGCCGCGCGCCTCGCCGAACCAATCGATGATGCGGCGCACTTCGCCCATTACTTCGGGGCCAATGCCGTCACCTGGCAAGATGAGAATATTTTCCATTTTAAATCCTTACTGGCATCTCCTCCAAGAGATGCGATGTTTTATCAGCGCCAAGGCTTCTTATTAGCGCCAAGGCTGGGAAGCCAAATCGGTTTCATAAGCGTCAATGGCGTCGCCTCTTTGCAGCGTCAGGCCAATATCGTCGAGCCCTTCGAGCAGGCATTTTTTGCGGAACGCATCGACTTCAAAAGCAATCGTGCCGCCATCCGGGCCTTTGATGGTTTGGCTTTCCAAATCAATCGTCACCGTTGCATTGGCGCCGCGTTTGGCATCCTCCATTAATTTATCGACATCTTCTTGCGGCAGCACAATCGGCAAAATGCCGTTTTTGAAGCAATTATTGTAAAAGATATCGGCAAAGCTCGTGGCAATGATGCAGCGGATACCAAAATCCAACAACGCCCAAGGCGCGTGTTCCCGGCTCGAGCCGCAACCGAAATTATCGCCTGCCACCAAAATCTCGGCTTCGCGATAGGCCGGTTGATTGAGCACGAAATCAGCCACTTCTTCGCCTTCCGGCGTAAAGCGCATTTCATCGAATAGGTTTTTGCCCAAGCCAGACCGCTGGATGGTTTTCAAAAACTGTTTGGGGATAATCATATCCGTATCGACATTTAAAATATCCAGCGGCGCGGCAATGCCGGTTAATTGATTAAATTTTTGCATGGCTTAACCCTCCGCTTTCAAATTACGAATATCGGTGAAATGGCCCGTCACGGCCGCCGCGGCGGCCATTTCTGGCGACACCAAATGGGTGCGTCCGCCGCGCCCTTGGCGGCCTTCAAAATTCCGGTTGGAGGTCGAGGCGCAGCGCTCGCCTGGTGCCAATTTATCGGCATTCATCGCCAGACACATCGAGCACCCCGGCTCGCGCCATTCAAAACCCGCGGCGATGAAAATCTTATCCAGACCCTCTTCTTCCGCCTGCTGTTTAATCAAGCCCGAGCCTGGCACAACCATGGCCGAGACGCGCGAGGCCACGGTTTTGCCTTTGGCAATGGCGGCCGCGGCGCGTAAATCTTCGATGCGGCTATTGGTGCAAGAGCCGATGAACACACGGTCGATGGCCACTTCTTGCATCGGGGTGCCTGCGGTCAGACCCATATAGTCGAGCGCGCGTTCGGTCGATTTGCGACGCGCTTCATCGGCAATATCAGCCGGGTTCGGCACCGCCCCCTCGATGGAGATAACATCTTGCGGGCTGGTGCCCCAGGTCACCAGCGGCGGCAAGTCAGACGCATCAATGGTGATTTCTTTATCGAAAACCGCATCGGCATCGGAAGACAGCGTGCGCCAATAGGCGACCGCCTTATCCCAATCTTCGCCTTTGGGCGCTTTGGCGCGGCCTTCGAGGAAAGCATAGGTTTTCTCATCCGGTGCCACCAGCCCTGCCCGCGCGCCCGCTTCGATGGACATATTACACAGGGTCATGCGCCCTTCCATGGAAAGCGCTTCAATGGCGGGGCCGGCATATTCCAGCACATAGCCCGTGCCGCCCGCCGTGCCAATCTCGCCAATAATGGCCAAGGCGATATCTTTGGCGGTGACATGATCGGGCGCGTCTCCCACCACGTTAATGCGGAAGTTTTTCGCTTTCGATTGAATGAGCGTTTGGGTGGCCAAAACATGTTCGACTTCCGATGTGCCAATGCCATGTGCCAAAGCGCCAAAAGCGCCATGGGTGGACGTGTGGCTATCGCCGCAAACAATGGTCAGGCCAGGAAGCGTAAAGCCTTGCTCGGGCCCCGTGACATGCACAATGCCTTGGCGAATATCATCCATGGCGACATATTCGATACCAAATTCAGCGCAGTTTTTTTCCAAAGTCTGGATTTGCAATTTGCTTTCCGGATCGGCAATTGCCTCCACGCCGCCCGTGCGGTCGGTGGTCGGAATATTATGGTCGGCCAGCGCCAGCACTTTATGCGGCGCGCGAACGTTTCGGCCGCTCATCCGCAAGCCTTCAAACGCTTGCGGGCTGGTGACTTCATGCACCAAATGGCGGTCGATGTAGAGCAAGCCATTGCCGTCGGCTTGCGCCTCTACCTGATGGGCATTCCAAATTTTATCGTAAAGCGTGGTCCCGGTCATAACTGATGCCTTTATTTTTTACGAGGGCTGCCTTCCCCCCGCCCCGAAAAATCGGGGAATGAATGGAGTTCGCGGCTCTCGAAAGAAATCTTAGGCGTCTGTATCGACGCTCGGAGCCTCCTTGGCCGCTGTTTTTGGTGTCTTTTTTGCGTCTGCTTTGGTTGATTTCAAGCGACGCTCGGTAATTCGAGCGGCTTTACCCGTCAGGCCACGCAGATAATAAAGTTTGGCACGCCGCACCCGACCCCGGCGAACCAGGTCAATGCTATCTACCAGCGGCGAGTAAATTGGGAACACACGTTCCACGCCCTCGCCGTAAGAAATTTTACGCACGGTGAAATTTTCATTCAAGCCGCCGCCGGCGCGCGCAATGCACACGCCTTCAAAAGCCTGAATACGCTCGCGCGAGCCTTCGATTACTTTAACATTCACTTTCACTGTGTCGCCAGGTTGGAAATCCGGTACGGATTTCTCGGCGGTCAGTTCAGCCATGTGCTCGCGTTCTAATTCTTCAATAACATTCATTTGCGTCACCATTTGCGCGTGTTTCGGTGCGACTTTTGTCTCACCGGATGGGGGGATTTACCACGGCTTTAGGGCTGTGTCACCCCTTTTCCGGCGTTTTACGATTGTTTTTTCACTTTTTAGGCGACTTGTCATTTTGCGGCAAATCTTCAAGTAAATCAGGTCGCCGCTCGCGCGTCATCGCCAAGGCGCGTTGATGGCGCCATTCGGCCAATTTTTCATGGTCGCCCGCGGTCACAACCTGCGGAATTTCCAGCCCTTCCCAGACGGGCGGGCGGGTATAGTGGGGAGGCTCCAGCAAGCCCCCCGATGACGCCGAAAAGCTCTCCTGCAAGCCGCTTTCCAGCTTGCCCATCACGCCCGGCAAAAGCCGAAGAATACTGTCCAACATCACCAAAGCAGCCGGTTCTCCACCCGAGAGAATATAATCGCCCAGCGAGACCTCCAGCGGCGCGCGCGCTTCGATAAAGCGCTCGTCAATGCCCTCATAGCGATTGCAAAAGAAAATCGCGCCTGCGCCTTCGGCCAGCTCTTGCGCCAGGCTTTGCGTCCAGCGCACACCGCGCGGGCTTGGCAAAAGCACGGGTAACGAATGGCGCGCCGTCACACTGTCTAAGGCCGAAGCCGCCACATCGGCGCGCATCACCATGCCGGCGCCGCCGCCAGCGGGCGTGTCATCAATATTTTTATGCTTGCCTTGGCCATGCGCGCGCACATCATGGGTGGTTAAAGACCACAGCCCATCGTGCAACGCCCGACCCGCAAGGCTTTCGCCAAGCGTGCCCGGAAACATGCTCGGAAATCCCGTTATAATATGCGCGTCCCAGCTCATTCGGAGGCCCCTTCCTCATCGGGCAAGGCCTCTTGCTCGAGCGGCGGCACCAAGGTCAATTGCCCCGCCGCGACATCGACCTGCGGCACCACTTGTTTGGTGAACGGGTAAAACGCGCCATTGATTTCTAATAAATCGCCCGCACCAAAATTATGACACGCCGTCACTTCGCCCAAAACCACACCATCGAGCCCCACCGCTTGGAGGCCAATGAGGTCGGCATAATAAAAGTCATCCTCTTGGGTCAATTGGGGCAATTGTGCGCGCGCGACATATAGCTCGACGCCGCGCAAAGCCACGGCGCCATCGCGGTCATCGACGCCCTTGAGGGTGACGCGCGCGCTTTCTGCATTGCCTTTATCGGCCTTGCAGGAGGTGAAAACAAAGACCCGCTCCCCGAGTTTATCGGTGAGCGGGCCATAGGCCGCGATATCTTGTGGCGATTTTGTGAAGGTGCGCACCTTCATGGCGCCGCGCACGCCGTGCGGTGCCCCAATCACGCCCAAACAAACGAGCGCGTCAGGTGTCGCTGGAGCGCGCGTTGCCAATTACGCGTCTTTTTCAGAAGCCTCAGCAGCTTCTTCCGCTGGCGCTTCTTCGGCAGGGGCTTCTTCGGCTGGAGCCTCTTCAGCAGGAGCTTCTTCAGCAGGTGCCTCTTCAGCAGGCGCTTCTTCCGCAGCAGCTTCTTCAGCAGGCGCTTCTCCCGCAGCAGCTTCTTCAGCAGGCGCTTCTTCCGCAGGGGCTTCCTCGGCAGGCGC
>JABJKE010000028.1 GCA_018660505.1 Rhodobiaceae bacterium
CAATAGAAACCATGATTTATGCGCCTCAAGCAAATAGGCTTGAAGATACATGGCTTGGGCCGTGAAACACGGCGCTTGAAATTTGAAAATGGTGCCCAGGAGAAGACTCGAACTTCCACACCCTTGCGAGTACTAGCACCTGAAGCTAGCGCGTCTACCAATTCCGCCACCTGGGCCTTACTTTAGGTAAGGCGCTTGGTTTAGGCGCGTGCGTCAGAATTGTCAATGGTTGCTTGCCGCTCCCCATCAAGCCCCGCGCGCCGATTTTTGCTTTGTGCAAGCGCGCATATAGATTAAGACCTAATCCATCGTCCGAGTAAGTTGGAGAAACAAATGGTTCAGAAATTGGCTCTCAAGAAAAACGCAAAGATAACTGTTTTTGGCGGCACGGGATTTGTCGGTCGCCATATTGTCCGCCGACTTGCCAAGGCGGGCTATTCCATTCGGGTGGCGACGCGGCGTCCCAATGAGGCGCTGCACCTAAAGACTGGCGGCAAGCCCGGTCAAATTCAGATTGTGCAAGCCAATATTCGCGATGATGCGAGTGTTGCCGCCGCGCTTGAAGGCGCCGATGCCGCGATTAATGCCGTGGGTATTTTGTTCGAAAGCGGCAAACAGAAATTCGCCACCGTGCAAGCCCAAGGCGGTGTGCGGGTTGCCAAAGCGGCCGCGGCGCAAAACATTCAGCATTTTGTGCATATCTCCGCCATTGGCGCCGATGCCCAATCTGCGTCTCTCTATGCGCAAAGCAAAGCGGCGGCAGAGCAAGGCGTCATCGACGCCCTTCCGAGCGCGCATATTTTGCGTCCCTCGATTGTGGTCGGGCCAGAGGATGATTTTTTCAACCGCTTTGCAGGCCTTGCCCTCGTGGCACCAGCCCTGCCGTTGATTGGCGGCGGCACCACGCGCTATCAGCCGGTTTCTGTGTTTGATGTGGCCGCTGCCGTTGAGGCCTCGCTGACGGGGGCGCTCGCGGGAACCTATGAGCTGGGGGGGCCAGATGTGCTGAGCTTCAAACAATTGATGGAACTTTTGCTGGCTGAAATAGGTCGCAATCGTTTGCTGGTGCCGATGCCTTTCGCCATGGCGCGGGTGATTGCCAGCGTCGCGCAATTCATGCCCAAACCATTGCTGACGCCAGACCAATTAATTTTGCTGAAGCGCGATAATTTGGTGGCCGATGACGCCAAGGGCTTTGCTGATTTGGCGATAAAGCCAACGCCGATTGCCGCCCTTTTGCCAGATTACCTGTGGCGGTTTCGCCCTTCTGGCAAAAAGCCCGCGAAACCTTAACCGAGGTTTTGGCGCCTTACAGCAGCCATAAAATAGCGCCGCCCAAGGCCACCCGATAAATAACGAATGGCAAAAGCGTCAGCTTGCGGGTCATGCGCAAAAACACGTCAATGCTGATGAAAGCAAATATACCCGCCAAGGCAGCGCCCAGCGCGGCCTCGCCTAGCGCCCCCCACTGGCCTTGCAAGAGTAATTGCAAAAGGCTGAGGGCCGCGAAACAAGCGATGACCGGTATCGCCATCAGCATCGAAAAGCGCGCCGCCGCTTCGCGCTCAAAGCCTAGCCCGCGCGCCGCCATTAAGGTGACGCCAGATCGACTGGCGCCGGGAATAAGGGCTAATATTTGCGCCAAGCCGAGGAGCAGGGCCGGTCGGTTTTGCATCGCGCCAAGCTGTTTATCGCTGGCGCCAAAGCGGTCGGCGAGATACAGCGGGACGGCAAAGATAATACTCGCCCAAGCCACCACTTCTGCGCTGCGCAAATATTCCAACCCGCCGCTCGCCAAGAGAGCCGCGGCGGCCAAAAGCACGGGACCGGTGGCCAAAATAAGGTGGGTGGCCTGCCTGCGGTTTTGCGTTTCGCGTTGCGCCAGAATATCGACCCCGCCGGCGAGCAGGTTTTTCACATCGGTGCGAAAATAGACGATGACGGCCAGCAGCGTGCCGAAATGCAAAGCCACATCCATGGTTAATTCATCGGCCAGGGATTGTCCGCTCGGCGCCCATTGGTGCATTAGGGTTAAATGTCCCGAAGACGACACGGGGATGAATTCTGTGATGCCTTGGACCAGCGCCAGAAAGAGAATGTTTTCAAAAGCCATAGGTCAAATTATCTGCGTTGTCGGGCAAAGCCAAGCGGCATTGTTACCGGCGCGTTATCTTCGGGTTATCTGCGGGTCGCGTGGGCTTTAGAATATCCAGTTTCGCCACGTCTGTTTTCCTTGCTCCAAATCACCAAGCGGCTTAATTTAACTTCCTATGGCTACCTTGTTTCACCAACCCGTCTGCCCGTTTTCGCGCAAAATTCGTCTTATGTTGGGCGAGAAAAAATTTGCTGTCGAATATGTAGAAGAACGCCCTTGGGAGCGTCGGTTGGATTTTTTGATGCTCAATCCATCTGGCGAAGTGCCTGTGTTAATTGGCGAGGCGGGCACTATTGCGGGGCATTATGCGATTTCCGAATGGCTGGAAGAAAAAGGCGGCGCCATTCCTTTGATGCCCAGTTCGGGCTTATCGCGTGCTGAAGTGCGCCGTATCTCGGCTTGGTTTGATGATAAATTTCACCAAGAAGTTGGCCGCCTCATCACCGTTGAGAAAATCGACCGTCGCTTTATGGGCGCCGAAGATGGCGGCGGCGGCCCCGATATGGACGTCGTCCGCGTTGGGCTGCATAATCTTAATCTGCATTTAGAATATCTCACCTATCTGCTGCAAAGCCGCGACTGGCTGGCCGGCGGGGAAATGAGCCTGGCTGATTTAACCGCCGCGGCGCATTTGTCTTGCCTGGATTATACTGGCGATGTGCCCTGGAAATTATGGCCTGAGATGCGCGATTGGTATGCGCGCTTGAAGTCGCGCCCCTCGTTTCGCCCCCTGTTGGCAGACCATGTGGCGGGTATGCGACCGCCGCCCTATTATGCTGACCCGGATTTTTAAGCCGCTATGACGGCGGATGGACATCTTCTCAAAGCCGATTTGATGGCCCGCGCCAAGCGCGAAGGATTCGATGCCTGCCGTATCGCCTCGGCTCATTTGGAGGCTTCGGCCGGCGAAGGCTTGCAAAATTATTTAGCCGCCGGTCACCATGGTCAAATGAGCTGGATGGAAAGCCGCATCCATGAGCGCAGCGCCCCCAATCATCTTTGGCCGGAGGCGCAAAGCGTCATTATGTTAGGCCTGAATTACGGCCCCGACAGCGACCCGATGGAAGGCCTGAAAGCTGGCGACAAAGGGTTGATTTCCGTCTATGCGCAGCGGCGCGATTATCATGATGTCATTAAGAAAAAGCTGAAAGTGCTGGCCCGTTGGCTGGTCGAGGAAACCGGGGCCGAGGTGAAAGTCTTTGTCGATACGGCGCCGGTCATGGAAAAACCTTTGGCGCAAAAAGCGGGGCTTGGCTGGCAGGGCAAACACACGAATCTCGTGTCGCGCGAGATGGGCTCTTGGTTGTTTTTAGGCTCGGTTTTTACCACGCTGGCTTTGCCCGTAGACGAGGCGGAAGCCGACCATTGCGGCTCGTGTTCTGCTTGTTTGGATGTCTGCCCGACAAAGGCGTTCCCCGCGCCCTATCAGCTCGATGCGCGCCGCTGTATTTCTTATTTGACCATCGAGCATAAGGGCATGATTGACGAAGATTTGCGCGCCGCCATGGGCAATCATATTTATGGCTGTGACGATTGTTTGGCGGTTTGCCCGTGGAATAAATATGCCCAGAGCGCGCAAGAGGCCAAGCTGGCTTTAAAGGCGGATATGGATTTGCCCGACTTAATCTTTTTATCGCAATTGGATGATGCGGGGTTTCGCGCGTTCTTTCAATCGACGCCGATTAAACGCACTGGCCTGACCTCTTTTTTACGCAATGTGCTGATCGCGCTTGGCAATATGCAGGCCCCGACGCTGGCCCATCGCGCGGCGGTGGAAGCGCGTTTGACAGATAGCGAAGCCGTGGTGCGCGCCACCGCTATTTGGGCTTTGGCGCAAATCGATAAAGACCGATTGACATCCCTAGCCTCTGACATGAGAGCCACAGAGACCGACCCCGACGCGCTTGCCGAATGGCAGCAAGCCATAGGAGACGCCCATGCGTGATGCCAATCACCTGCTGTTTTTTGGGTTTGGCTTTTGTGCCGAAGCCTTGGCGCCGCATTTGGCGGCGCGCGGGTGGCAGTTAAGTTCCACCTGCCGCGATGACGAAAAAGCGGCTCGGCTGGCCAAGCAGGGCATTGCCCCCATTATTTTGGATGGCAAGGTTTTGCCGCCCAATCAGCTCGCGGGCGTTAGCCATATTCTTTTGTCTGCCGCGCCCACGCCAGACGGCGACCCGGCTTTGCCGCTTTTGACGCCAGCTCTCAAAGCCCAAGCGGCGACGCTTCAATGGATGGGCTATTTGTCCACCACCGGGGTCTATGGCGACCATCAGGGCGCCTGGATTGACGAGGAGACCCCGCGCGGAAAAATAGGCGCGCGCGGACAGGCCCGCGTCGATGCCGAAGCCGCTTGGTCCGCTTTGGCGGCGGCGCATGATTTGCCGATACATTATTTTCGCTTGGCCGGCATTTATGGGCCCGGGCGCAATCCATTGGTGGCGATGCAAAATGGCAAAGCGCGGCGCATCGACAAAGCGGGGCAAGTTTTCTCGCGCATTCATGTGGCGGATATCGCGCAAATTCTTTTGGCCTCGATAGAAAAGCCCAACCCCGGGCGCGCCTATAGCGTGTGCGATGATGTGCCCGCGCCGCCGCAAGAGGTGGTCGCTTTTGCAGCAGATTTATTGGGAATCGAAGCCCCGCCGCTCATCGCTTTTGAGGCGGCGGAATTATCTCCCATGGCGCAAAGTTTTTATGCCGACAATAAGCGGATTAAAAACACCCGCCTAAAAGAAGAGCTGGGCGTCGACCTATTATATCCAGATTATCGCGCGGGTCTGCGCGCTCTTTATCAGCAGATGCAGACAAAAAGCTAATCCGGTAAATTAGCTTTGCGGGGCGATAAGGGCGTCGAGCAGGGCGATTATTTTCGCAATCTGGTCCGGCTCTGAGAGACGATGGTCGCCGTTTTTTAAAAACTGCAATTCGACATCGTGCCCGCGCAACTGCGCGGCCAGCTCGAGCGATAATTGCCATGGCACGGCGTCATCTTTTTGGCCGTGCAAAATCCGAACGGGGATATCGATATCTATCGGCTGGTCGAGCATTAAGTGTTGGCGGCCATCTTCGATGAGGGCTTTGGTAATCGGATAGCCTTCGGGGTCATATTCGGAAGGGTCATAAATCAAACCTTCGCGGTTTAGTTTTTCGCGCGCTTTTTCGGAAAATCGGTCCCACATCAAGCGCTCGGTCATATCCACGGCAGGGGCGATGAGCACGAGCCCGGCCAGTTTTTCCGGTCGGTCGAGCGCGGCCATTAAAGATAGCCAGCCGCCAAAGCTAGAGCCGACGAGAATTTGGGGTCCGGCGCAAAGCGCGTCCAGCACATGAGCGACGTCGCCGCGCCAATAGCTCATCGTGCCATCGGTAAAGGCGCCGGAGGAGGCGCCGTGGCCGAAATAGTCAAAACGGGTAAAGGGTATTTTTCGCGCGCCCGCCCATTCGGCCAAAGCTTGCGCTTTCGTGCCCGTCATATCGGAGCGAAAGCCGCCACAAAACACCACGCCGACGCCCGGCGCATCGATGTTGGTTTGTTGATAGGCGATTTTTTGCGGGCCAAAATCAGGGGTGTCGCGGGTTAGAAAGTGCACACGCATGGGGTCTCCGTTTCGTATCGATTTCGCCGATTTGGTTTTTGCGCTAAACTCAATTATGACTGAAGCTCCAGCAAAGCAGAAGTAAAACCTGCGCGCTATTGTAAAGGAAGCGATTGTGACAACACAGTTCCCCATGCCCTCCAGCGCGGCTGTCGATATGACGGGCAAAAGCATTTTGCAAGTTGTGCCCGAGCTGGATGTCGGCGGGGCGGAGATTACCACTTTGGAAATGGCGCGCGCGATTGTCGCCAGTGGCGGGCGCGCTTTGGTGGCCACCCAAGGCGGCGCGCTGGCCAGCGATATTGAACGCGCGGGCGGAGAAATTGTGACGCTGCCCGTGGCCTCTAAAAACCCATGGGTGATGTGGAAAAATGCGCGCCGTCTGGCCGCTCTCATGCGGGCGGAAAACATTGACCTGATTCATACCCGCTCGCGGGCACCGGGTTGGTCGGGGCTTTGGGCGGGCAAATGGGCGGGCGTGCCTTTCATGACGACCTATCATTCAAGCGTGCAAGCCAAGCCGAAAGCCAAAGTGTTTTACAACTCTATTTTGGTGCGCGGGCGCGTGTCGATTGCCAATTCGCATTATACCGCCAGCCAAATCGCGACCGTCTATCCGCAGGTGGTCGATAAATTACGGGTTATTCCGCGCGGCTGCGATGTCGATGCGCTGGCGCAAGATAATTTTACCGCGGCCGATAAAGCGGCCAAACGGGCGCAATGGCAGGTGCCGGAAAAAGCTTTCGTCATTATGTGTCCCGCGCGGGTCACGCATTTGAAAGGCCAGCATGTGTTGCTGGCCGCCTTGTCGAAACTAACCAGCGACACAAATCCCTATTTGGTTTTGGTTGGCAGCGCGCAAGGACGCGATGGCTATGTGGCCGAGCTAACCGTCCAAGCAGAAGCTCTGGGCCTGCGGCACCGGTTGGTTTTTGCGGGGCTCGAAAGCAATATGGCGGCTGCCTATGCGGCGGCGGATTTGGCTGTCGTGCCGACCATTCGGCCCGAGCCTTTTGGCCGCACGATTATTGAAGCCCAGGCAGCCAGCCTGCCGGTTGTGGCCTCTGATGCCGGCGGCTTTCGCGAAACGGTGATGGCCAAGCCAGCCAGCGCGGGCGGCACCGGCTGGTTGGCCACGCCCGATAACGCCGAGGCTCTGGCGCAAAGCTTGGAGGCAGCTTTGGCCTTGGCGCCAGAGCCATTGAAGCTTATGGGCGCCAATGGCTGTGCCCATGTGCGGGCGCATTACACACAAACCGCCATGTGCAACCGAACTCTAAATGTTTACCGAGAGCTTATCGGGTGAGCCAATTTGTACCGCGCCCGATTGTTGAGCCCGGCGGCCTTTTGCTCATCGGGGTCGGCCTTTCGGATGCGCTTTTGCTGGAGACCCTGGCGGCGCTTTATGACACCAGCTCGTCTTTGACGGTTTTGGTCAGTCGCGGTCAGCAGGCGCGTTTGACGCTGCAAGCCGATGAGGTTTGGGTTTATGGCGCGCTTGGCTTGCGCGGAGCCATGGCTTTGGTGCGGCGCATTTCATGGCGCCATTTCGAGGCGGTGCATCAGCCGAGCCGCGACGCCTTGGGGGGATTGCGATTTTTTGTCTGGCCGCGCCCGATTTGGCTGTTGCAAGGCAAAACCCCAAGCTAGGGCATTTTCTAATCGGCTGTTTGGCGGCGGGCATTTGCTGTTGACTTCCCTTTTTATTGCCCTAAACCTAGCGATATATGGCGGAAATTCTGCCATCCAGTGAAATTATAACGGAGTGATCCCATAGCACGTAGACCCCACGCAGCGCAGCCGCCACGTCATCAAGGCCCGCGAATAAACAGTATGATTAGCTCTCCTTCCGTCCTTCTTATTGGAGCGGAAGGCGAAAAAATGGGCACGGTAGATACCGATAGCGCCCTCGCCATGGCAGAAGAAGCGGGCCTCGACCTCGTCGAAGTCTCGCCAAACGCAAGCCCGCCGGTTTGCAAAATTCTCGACTATGGCAAGCTGAAATATCAAGAACAGAAAAAAGCCAGCGAAGCGCGCAAAAATCAGAAGACGGTCGAAGTCAAAGAGATCAAAATGCGTCCCAATATTGATACGCATGACTATGATGTGAAAATGCGCAATGTGGTGAAATTCCTCACCGCCGGCGACAAAGTAAAAGTCACCATGCGGTTTCGCGGTCGCGAAATGGCGCACCAAAGCCTTGGCATGGATGTGTTAAATCGCGTGAAAGCCGACACGGAAGAGCAGGCCAAAGTCGAAGCCCATCCGAAGATGGAAGGCCGACAAATGACCATGGTGCTCGGCCCTAAGTAGAGCCCTAAGTAGAGCCCTCAATAAAATTATAGATTGAGCGCCCTATCGGGGCGGTCGGTAATCAAAGCCTCGACGCCCATGGCGGCGAGGCTTTTCATATCTGCCTGTTCATTTACCGTCCAAGCCGACACTTGCAAACCCAGCTCATGGGCAATAGCCATTGTGTCTGGCGTGACGTCGCGCCAATAGGCGATCCAGCTTTGCCCGCCTGCCGCGGCAATGGCGCGCAAGACTTTTTCGCCATGGGTGTCGCCTTTTTGCTGGCGCCAATCGTGGGCGCCCCACCATGGCGCGCCGTTTTGCGAGGCGGCTCTTAGCGCCGCGGTTTTGCTTTTAGGCTTGTCTTGTGCCGCGCTTTCATGGTTCGGGTCGGTGCTGGCAAAAGCCAGCGTCGTATAGCCATTTTTAATCTCTGGGCGCTGCGCCCGAACCTGCGCGAGGCAGCGCCAATCAAAGCCGATAACCCGGTGCTGTTGGGCCACGGGAGAGCCATCGAGCGCCGCCACATAGGCCTCGGCCAAAGCCTGCGCTTGGGCGGGGTCGGGGGTCATATCGGTTTTTAACTCGGCGTAAAGCGCAAACCCTTGCGGCGCCGCCTCTGCTATCAGGCGGTCGAGCTGGTTTAAATAAGGAATGCGCGCGCCATCTTTTGGGCTTTGTTGGTCGCGGCGCCGCGCTTCGGGCGTATCGGGTGCCAGGCGGCCGACATCATAGGCTTGCAATTGCTCGCCCGTCAGCGCATCGAGGCGCGGTGTGGGCGCGGTCAGATAGCTGCCCGCCAGACGCGTACCCGCAGGCTTAAGCTGGCTATCGTGATGCACCATAAGCTGCCCGTCTTTAGATAATTGCAGGTCGAACTCAAGGCCATGGACGCCTAATTTTATCGCTTGTTCGAAGGCTTCCAGCGTGTTTTCGGGCCATAGATGGGCGCCCCCGCGATGGGCGATGACTTTTGCCTTAGGGGCGGCCTTTTCAAAGGCTTTTTGGCGGGGGGCCAAAGGCTCATTCTGGGTCATTTCGAAACGCTCTTTCGCTTGCAATTTCTTGTATTTCTCGTATAACACGCCCTGCTTGTCACGAAATCATAAATGTGACGGCTCAACCTTCTGGCTGTTAGGGCTGCCATGTTGGTTGATTTGTACCTTTGCAGCGCGCTGCATAGATGAAACCAAAACGGATTTCCGTTTGTAGATAAAGGATGACGAAATGCCCAAAATGAAGACCAAATCAGGAGCGAAAAAGCGTTTTAAGCTTACCGCCTCTGGTAAAGTAAAAGCCGCACAAGCTGGTAAACAGCACGGTATGATTAAGCGCTCGAATAAGCAAATTCGCAACCAGCGTGGCACGACTATTTTGGCGCCGCAGGATGCAAAAGCTATTCGCAAATTTTTACCAAACGGTTAGGGGGATACTATGTCTCGTGTAAAACGCGGCGTGACATCTCACGCCCGCCACAAAAAAGTTCTATCGAAAGCCAAAGGCTATTACGGTCGCCGCAAAAACACCATTCGGGTGGCAAAGCAGGCGGTAACCAAAGCTGGCCAATATGCTTTCCGCGACCGCCGCGCCCGCAAACGCAATTTCCGCGCTTTGTGGATTCAGCGTATCAACGCCGCCGCGCGCCAACATGACATGCCTTACGGCCAGTTTATCAACGGGCTGGGTAAAGCAGGTATCGAAGTAGACCGCAAAGTATTGGCCGATTTGGCCGTACATGAGCCGGCTGCTTTTGAAGCTCTGGTTGGTAAAGCGCGCGCAGCCCTCGGCTAAGCTTTAAAACCAATTGACGGGGCACAAGTGCCCCTGCCAACATGAACCCCGCCCGCAATTGCATCTGGCTCTATTTTCCAAATAGGGGCCAAGGCAGTTTCGGGCGGGTTTTTATTTGAATTAAATGAGATGGCCAATGACCGCTGAGCAAAATCTAGACCCGTTAGAAACCGAGCTGATGCAGCAAATCAACGCCGCCTCCGACGCGCCTGCGCTGGAAGCGGTGCGTGTGGCAAGCCTTGGCAAAAAAGGCTCGGTGTCGGCCTTGCTCAAAACCCTGGGCGGCATGAGCCCGGACGAGCGCCAAGTCAATGGCCCGGCTTTTAACGAGCTGCGAGACCGCATTACCCAAGCCATTGCCGCCAAAAAATCAGAGCTGGATGTGGCAGCACTCAATGCGCGTCTGGTCGATGAAACACTCGATATGACACTGCCGCTGCTCGACGACCCTTTGCTGGAAGGGCGCTTGCATCCGGTCAGCCAAGTGATGGAAGAAATTGCCGCGATATTTGCCGATATGGGATTTGATGTCGCCGAAGGGCCCGATATCGAAAGCGAGTTTTACAATTTCACCGCGCTGAATATTCCAGAAGCCCATCCCGCACGGCAAATGCACGATACGTTTTATTTCGAGCCAGATGAAAATGGCGAGCGGTTGTTGCTGCGCACCCATACCTCGCCCGTGCAAGTGCGGACGATGGAAACTGGCGCGCCGCCGTTTCGGTTTATCGCCCCGGGGCGCACCTATCGTTGCGATAGCGACCAGACCCATACGCCGATGTTTCACCAAGTCGAAGGCTTGGTGGTCGATGAGACCACCCATATGGGGCATTTGAAACATACGTTGGAAGCCTTTCTGGCGGCATTTTTTGAGGTGGATGACATTGCCATTCGCCTGCGCCCAAGTTATTTCCCGTTCACCGAGCCAAGCCTAGAAATTGATATGCAGTGCCGCCGCGATGACAATCAATTGATTGTCGGCGAGGGCGACGACTGGATGGAAATTGGCGGCTCGGGCATGATCAACCCCGAGGTTTTGAGCCATGCGGGCGTCGATGCCACGAAATATCAAGGCTTTGCTTTTGGCATGGGCATCGACCGTTTGGCGATGTTGAAATATGGCGCGCCAGATTTGCGTGCTTTCTTCGAGTCGGATGTGCGCTGGTTGAAACATTATGGCTTTATGCCCATCGATGTGCCCGGGCTGGCGGCTGGCCTATCGAATAAATCACTGGCTGGTAAATAGGGAGACATAGATTATGAAGTTCACCCTTAGCTGGCTGCACGACCATCTCGAGACAGACGCATCGCTCGCGGCGATTGTCGATAAATTGACGCTGATTGGTTTGGAGGTCGAAGCGGTCGTTGACCCCGCCGCCAAATTTGAGAATTTTGAAGTGGCGGAAATTATCGCCACCCAGCCGCATCCCGATGCCGATAAATTGCAAATCTGCACCGTGAAAACTGGCGCCGGCGAACAAAAGCTGGTTTGTGGCGCGCCCAATGCACGCCCGGGCCTCAAGGGTATTTTGGCCCAACTTGGCGCGGTGATACCCAGCAATGGCATGGTGTTGGGCAAGGCGAAAATTCGCGGCGTCGAGAGTCATGGCATGATGTGTTCGAGCGCCGAGCTGGGATTATCGGGCGACCCGGATGGCATTATTGAGCTGGCCGCCGATATCGCCATCGGCACTTCTGCGGCGCAAGCTTTGGGGCAAACCGACCCGATGATTGAAATTGCCATCACGCCGAACCGCCCCGATTGCTTGGGCGTGCGCGGCATTGCGCGCGATTTGGCAGCGGCTGGTTTGGGGACGTTGAAAGCCGATACGGCGGAGCCGGTAAAAGCGGATAAAAAATCGGCCATTGCGATTGCCGTCGATGGCGACACTTGTCCAGTATTTGCTGGCTGCCTTATCGAGGGCGTGCAAAATCAGGCCAGTCCGGAGTGGTTGCAAACCCGCTTGCGCGCCATTGGCCTGAACCCGATTAGCGCTTTGGTCGATATCACCAATTATATTTCTTATGACCGCGGCCGGCCGTTGCACGTTTATGACGCCGATAAAATCAGCGGCCCCATGACGGCGCGCCAAGCCAAATCTGGCGAGTGCTTTGTGGCACTTGACGAGCAAACCTATGAGCTTACCGAGGCCGATTGCGTTATCGCCGATGAGAAGGGCGTCTTGGGTTTGGGCGGCATTATGGGCGGGCTGGAAAGTGGCTCGAGCTTGGAGACAAAAAACGTGCTGGTGGAAAGCGCTTGGTTCGATGCGGTGGCCATCGCCTTATCGGGTCGCCATCATCATATTGAAAGCGATGCGCGCTATCGGTTTGAGCGCGGCGTTGACCCCGCCTCGGTGGAGACGGGTTTGAACCTGGCGGTGCAAATGATTGTCGATATTTGTGGCGGCACGCCGCAAAGCCCCACCATGGGCGGGCACGTGCCAACCGCTGATAAGAAAGTCGATTTCGACCCGGCGCGGGTGAACCAGATGACCGGATTGGCCGTGGCGGAAAACCAGATGCAAGGCATCCTCGAAGCCCTTGGGTTTGGCGTGGAGACGGGCAAAACCTGGACGGTCTCTGTGCCGAGCTGGCGCCCCGATGTGGTGGCGGGTCTGCAAAGCAGCGCGCATATTGTCGAAGAAATAACCCGCATTCATGGCCTGCAAGAAGTGCCATCGACGCCATTACCCAAACGCGCGGGCGTGGCACGGCCAACGCTTACTTTGTCGCAACGCCGCGCCAGTTTAATGCGTCGGACGTTGGCAGGGCGCGGCATGTTGGAGGCATTAACCTGGTCTTTCGTGAGCGAAGCGCAGGCCCGTTTATTTAATGTCGCGGAGGGGCTGAAACTGGCCAATCCTATTTCCTCAGAACTCTCGCATATGCGCCCGTCGCTTTTGCCGGGTCTGCTCAACGCTGTGCAGCGCAATAGCGATAGGGGAGCGCAAAATCTGGCTTTGTTTGAGCTGGGCAATGTCTTTCTGGCGGCCGAGCCGGGTGCGCAACGGTTTGTCGGGGCTGGGGTGCGCGCCGGCATGGCCGCGCCGAAAAACTGGCAAGGACGCGCCGCCGCCGTGGATGCCTATCAAGCTCGCGCCGATGCCCAAGCGGCTTTGGCCGCTTGTGGGGTGGAGGCCAGTGCGTTGCAAGTTCTGCCGCCGCAATCGGCTTCTTATCATCCGGGGCGCGCGGGGCTTCTGGCGCGCAATCCCAAGCAGCCGATGGCCGCTTTTGGCGAAGTGCATCCGGCTATTTTACAAGCCTTTGGCATAGAGACGCCCGTCGTCGCTTTCGAGGTCTATCCCGATACGGTGCCCGCCCCGAAAGGCGCGGCGTCGCCAGCTCGTTCGGCCTTGGACTTGGCGAATTTGCAAAGCCTGCGCCGCGACTTCGCTTTTGAGGTAGAGACACATGTGCAAGCCGCGCAAATGGTAAAAGCGGCCAAGGGCGCGGATAAAAACCTCATTTCCGCGGTGCGCGTGTTCGATGTTTTTGAGGGCGGTAATCTGGCCGAAGGGGTCAAGTCCATTGCCTTGGAAGTCACTTTGCAACCGAGGGAAGCAACGCTGACCGAGGTTGATATTGAAACGGTGACGGCCAAAATTACCGCGGCGGTGGAAAAAGCCACAGGCGGTAAATTGCGCGGCTAACCCGCGGCAAGGGGTAGGGCGCTCTATTTGATGCCCCATTTGACGCCCCCATTTGACGCCCCATTTGACGCATTGGCGAGAAGCCAAGTCAGTGCTATATCACGGCCATGAGTAAACAGACGCAAAACCACATTCGCAATTTCTCGATTATTGCCCATATCGACCACGGCAAATCGACTTTGGCCGACCGCCTTATCCAATTGACCGGGGGCTTGAGCGCGCGCGAAATGTCGGAGCAAGTGCTCGACAATATGGATATCGAGCGCGAGCGCGGGATTACCATTAAAGCGCAAACCGTACGGCTGGAACATAAAGCCGCCGATGGCGAGGCCTATCAGCTCAATCTCATCGACACGCCGGGCCACGTCGATTTTGCCTATGAGGTCAATCGTTCGCTGGCCGCTTGCGAAGGCTCGCTTTTGGTGGTCGATGCCAGCCAGGGCGTCGAGGCGCAAACTTTGGCCAATGTTTATCAAGCCATTGAGGTCGACCACGAGATTGTGCCGGTGCTGAATAAAGTCGATTTACCCGCCGCCGAGCCCGACCGTGTGAAGCAACAAATCGAAGATGTTATCGGTCTCGATACCGCGCATAGCGTAGATATTTCAGCCAAGACGGGTTTGGGCATTGACGATGTTTTGGAAGCCATTGTCACGCAATTGCCGCCGCCCGCAGGCGACCCTAATGCGCCGTTGAAAGCGATGTTGGTGGACAGTTGGTATGACGCTTATTTGGGCGTCGTGGTGCTGGTGCGGGTTATCGATGGCACGATGAAAAAGGGCATGAAAATCCGCATGATGTCGTCGGGTGCCAGTCACCCGATTGACCAAGTCGGGGTGTTTCGCCCGAAGCGCGACACGGTGAAAGAGCTGGGCCCGGGCGAGATTGGCTATTTCACGGCGGCCATCAAACAAGTGGCCGACACCCGCGTTGGCGACACGGTCACCGAAGAACGCCGCCCGTGCGAGATTGCGCTGGATGGCTTTAAGCCGTCGCAACCAGTTGTTTTTTGTGGGCTTTTCCCGACCGATTCGTCGCAATTTGAAGATTTGCGCGAAGCCATGGCGCGGCTTCGCTTGAACGATGCGAGCTTTGATTTTGAGATGGAAACCAGTGCCGCTTTGGGCTTTGGCTTTCGGTGCGGTTTTTTAGGGCTGTTGCATCTCGAGATTATTCGCGAGCGCATTGAGCGCGAGTTCGACATTGATTTGATTACCACGGCGCCGAGCGTGGTGTATCAATTGCACATGAACGATGGCTCTATGCAGGAGCTGCACAATCCGGCTGATATGCCCGACGTGATTTATATCGACCATATCGATGAGCCGTGGATTCGCGCTTCGATTTTGGTGCCAGATGAATATATGGGCGCCGTGTTAAAACTGTGCGAAGACCGCCGCGGCAGCCAGATTAACCTGAGCTATGCGGGCAATCGTGCGATGTTGGAATATGAATTGCCGCTCAATGAAGTGGTGTTTGATTTTTACGACCGCCTGAAAAGCGTGACGCGCGGCTATGCCAGTTTTGATTATAAAATATCGGAGTATCGCACGGGCGATTTGGTAAAAATGTCGGTCTTGGTAAATGCCGAGCCGGTGGATGCGCTATCGACGATTGTGCATCGCGAGCGGGCCGAGAGCCGAGGTCGGGCGATGTGCGAGCGGTTGAAAGATTTAATTCCGCGACATTTGTTTAAAATTCCCATTCAGGCGGCTTTGGGTGGCAAAATTATTGCCCGCGAGACGATTGCGGCTTTGCGCAAAGATGTGACGGCAAAATGTTATGGCGGCGATGTAAGCCGTAAGCGCAAATTGTTAGATAAGCAAAAAGAGGGCAAGAAGAAGATGCGCCAATTCGGCCGCGTTGAAATTCCCCAAGGCGCGTTTATTGCGGCTTTGAAAATGGACGACTAAACGCGCTTGCATCTCGCGGCTCGACAATTATAAGTATCCGAATACGACACATGGTGTTGGTAAGGACAGGTGGCCGACGCTAAAAGTGCTTGGTTGCCGAACGGCAACCTTAGCGCGCCTCCGAAGGGACAAAGCACCCTAAGCCAACAAGTTGGCAAGGGTTTCTAGTCTGCGCAAAAGGGTTATCGTATGCGTTGGTGAAGGACAGGTGGCCGAGTGGCTGAAGGCGCACGCTTGGAAAGCGTGTAGGCGTTTATAGCGTCTCGAGGGTTCGAATCCCTCTCTGTCCGCCACGCTAAAAGGGCTTGGCGCTAGAAGGGCTTGGCAGCTTAGCTGCCTTTAGCCCGCTTTGTGCCAGCGTAGGGGCGTAAGCCCCGAAGTCGGCAGTTTCGCAGGTATCCAAGGTGAAGGCGTCGAAGCAGGCTTATTGCATTAATCTGCTATATTGAATTTATCCATCCGCAATTTGTTTAAATTACTTTCAGAGCCTATTCTTTTAACTGCTTCAGATGCATGTTGCAGGATACGTTTTTGAGTATCATCTGCATTTTCGAGCATCCCACATCTTAGCGCCGCTCGAATGCAAGCATCTAATTCATCCCCCCTTAATGATTTGAACAAACTATAAAAATCATCCGCACTGAGTGAGCCTAATATCGGCTCTTCATCGAGTTGCGCGAGACTATCCTCATTTGCAATACGTTTAAGAATTTCTAATGGTGTCTTTTGTTGGCAGCTTTGAGCATAAAAACTTTGAAATTCTTGCCACATTTTTTGATCTAAATGACCCGACCGATGATTACAGTGGCTCATGTTAAAAAATTCTTTGTCCCCCCTCTCTGATATCGCCAACGTTATAAGCTCATCCGCATCTATTTCGGCACCTAACTTCCGCAGAATTAAGATTGCCTCCCCTAAGGCAGAACTTTCAATAGTTTGAATGCTAGCCCTACAAGCTTCGACCATTTTCTCTATGATTTCATCTTGATTATTCTCAAGGCTGCCGTGAAAGAGAGCCCATGCTTCGTTAACAGGAATCGCTTGGCTGCGTGCTTCCGCACCTTTATCGTAATTCCGAATCTCTCGAACGATATCTTCCTCACAAAAGTATCCACGTTTTACAGATTGGGCTATCTCACTATCTAAAGTGTCTGTGGCCCAGTATCCATAGTTTGCCAACATATCAAGCCAACGCTTCCATTTCGCCTTTTGTTGATTTTTCTGTTCAGACTTGTCTGATAGCAAATTTCCATCGTCGTCAAGATATGACTGAAGGTCGTATTCAGACATTTCTAGAATAAATTCATGGTCAGGAAAGTCACCTGATTTGATATACAAAGAATAAGTAAAAAGGACTAAATCGGATAAAGCTTTATCGACTGTCTCCTCTTCACAATTTTGCAAGAAAGGTCTTATCTCACTCTCAAGCGTTTGAATTTTCTTTATAATCCGTATGTTCGTAATACCTAAATTGTGGCATTTCTCCATAAGCAACTTGTTGCTGTCTTCATTGTCAAACACAATCTCCGTGCATTCTTCGGGATTAGGCGAAAACTCAAATTCCCTATCAACTACTTTTTCTCTGAATGTTTCGTATTTTTTCTTCGCGTCGCAATCAAACTTTTCGTCATTAACAATGAGAACAACTTTGCATCGTCTTTCTTCTTTTAGCTCAGAGATGAAACCCATTAGCGCTTGAGTATCAAGCTGCGTGCGCTCGAAATCATCTAGACAAATTATGGTTTCCTTAATGCGCAAAACATCGGTCATTTGGTTTGCGCTAACCTTTAATCTGAGGAAGTCTGCATTATCTGCCAAATATGGAAGGCTCTTCTTGCCAAGTTTTTTGACACGGTCCAGCTTTGATATTTTTCCAGCAACCGAGCTTATATGTTCGCTTTTGACAAGGGTGGCTAGCTTGAGGTCAGCTAATAAATCTAAACCGAAAAGTGAGACTTAAGAGTAATAACTCAGCTTTACACGCTTTTCGCAGATTGCCGTTTTTAGAAATTTATTCCAAGCATAGGTTTTTCCCGACCCCCATGAACCCCGAATAACGATAACTTCCGGGACATTCGACGCTAAAAAGCGATTAATCTGGTCTTCTATAACTCGCAATGAAGTCATGCCATCTGAAAATGCCAAATCCAGCACTTCTCCTTATTGTTTTTATTTCTGCTACTCTAGGCACCCTCTGTAGTCTACGCAATAAAAAAGCTGCGCCAGCCTAGGGACGACAGCCCCGAAGTCGCCCCCTCCGCCTTGCCAAATTCGTTTTGCCTGATAGTCTCTTTTGAAAAGGGGAGACTGACACATGAACCGCAAATATATTCTTTACGCTTTTATCTCTCTCTTGCTGCTGGTCGGTATCGCGGCCTTTTTTGTGGCCGACCGAATAGACCGCGCGCGCACGATTAGCACTTTGTTTACCGGCGCCGAGCAATTGGAAAATTTTCCGCGGTTTCATAAAATTTTCCCCACATCAGAAATGCCGCCCGCGCCAGTGGCCAAACCATTTCCAAAAGCGGCACGCCAAATCGCTTTGCCCGAGAGCTTTATCTACCAGGGTAAAACCTGGAACACGATTGAGTTTTTGACCCTCATCGACACGGCCGCTCTCTTGGTGCTGAAAGATGGCGAGATTATTCATGAGCAATATCGCGCCACAGGCGGGCCCGACGTGCAGTGGATGTCTATGTCGGTGGCTAAAAGTTTCATCTCCGCGCTTATCGGCATTGCCATCGAAGAGGGCGATATTCGCTCTATCGAAGAACCGATTTCGGATTATGTGCCGATGCTGCGTGGCTCTGCCTACGACGGGGTGCGCATTAAGGATGTGTTGCAAATGTCGTCGGGCGCCAGCTGGAATGAGGATTACAATGACCCCGAAAGCGACATTAATCGCTTTGCCCGAATTTTTGCTCTCGGGGGGTCGATGAATGAATTTACCGCCACGCTGACCCCCGACATAGAGCCCGGGGTTTACAATAAATATAATTCTACCGACACGCAGGCGCTGTCCATGTTGCTGACCCAAGCGACCGGGCGCAGCGTGACCGATTATATGGTCGAGAAACTTTACCATCCCCTGGGCGCCGAAAGCCCGGGCTATTGGCTGACCGACAGCGAAGGCATGGAAATGGGTTTTGCGGGGCTTAATTTAACCGCGCGTGATTATGCAAAATTGGGCGAGCTATACCGCAATGGCGGCCAATTCGAGGGCCAGCAAATCGTGCCTCGCGCGTGGGTGCGGGCTTCCACCACCCCTGATGCCCCGCATCTTTTGCCGGGCGCGGATAATGCTTTATCGAATTATCCTTGGGGCTATGGCTATCAGTGGTGGGTGCCAAGCGGCGAGACGACCGATTTTTCGGCTGTCGGCGTTTACAATCAATTCATTTATGTGTCGCCCAAAAATCGCATGACCGTGGTTATGCTATCGGCAAATAGCGGCTATGGCGCGCGCCCCGATGGCGCGACGGATTATGAGTTTGAAGCTGCGGTTTTTCTGCGCACATTGGTTGAAGCGCAAAACTAGTCACCCTAGCGGCATCTCGAAGAAGGCTTTGCGCAAGAGTGAGCGTTTAGGTTGCGTCGTTTTTCTTAACTAATTTTTATTCTAGCCCGTATACTGGGGGTAATAAAAATAAGGAAGAAAACCGATGGACTTTATTATTCATACCCCGATGGAATTGATGCTCAATGCCTCGATGGAATTTATCCGCAATATTCCGATGGAATTTGTCATCAATACATTGCTGCTCATGGCGGCGCTTTTCATTACCGTCATTGGCACGGGTGTCGCTTTTTTAGTTTTGGTTTATCTGCGCGACCGTTTGCAGACCAAAAATGCCATTCATCGCAATTATCCGGTGCTGGGCCATATGCGCTATATTTTGAAAGAAATGGGTGTGTTCTTTCGCAGTTATTTCTTTGCCGCCGACCGCGAGGAATTGCCGTTCAATCGGTTTCAGCGCGATTATGTGAACTCTATGGCCGATAGCCAAGGTGGGGTGATTGCCTTTGGCTCGAATTATCCGCTGCATGCCTCGGGTTCCATTCGTTTCGCCAATAGTTTTTACCCGACTTTGGAAGAAGATGTTTTGCACGTCAAAAAAGTCACCTTCGGGCCAGACACGGCGCATCCTTATACGACGGAAAGCTATTTCAATATTTCTGGCACCTCTTATGGCTCGATGTCGGGCAGCGCGATATTGGCTTTATCGGCCGGGGCGAAAATGGCCGGGGCTTGGCACAATACGGGCGAGGGCGGGTTTTCGCCTTATCATGCCGCGGGCGGTGGCGACACAGTGTTTCAGATTGGCACGGCGAATTATGGTGTGCGCGATGAACACGGCAATCTTGATTATGAGAAATTGGCCGCATTGGCCCAAAATCCCCAGATTGTGATGTTTGAAATTAAACTATCGCAAGGGGCCAAACCCGGCAAAGGCGGCATTTTGCCAGCCGCCAAAGTGACGAAAACCATCGCCAAAACGCGGGGTATCGCCCAAGGCGAAGACAGTATCTCGCCCAATCGACGCCAAGATGTGGCCAATGCCGACGACCTGGTAAAACTGATTAAAAGGGTGCGCAAAGCGACGCAAAAACCCGTCGGGATTAAATTCGTGCTTGGGCGTCCGAAAGATTTGGATGACTTGCTCGAGGCTTTTGCTCACCATCAAGTGTTTCCAAGTTTCATCACCCTCGATGGCGCCGATGGTGGCACGGGCGCGGCGCCAGCCGCCCTGATGGACCATGTGCGCATGACGTTGAACGAAAGCCTGCCCGTGCTCATGGCCAATTTGGAAGAGCGAAATTTGCGCGATACGATTTTGGTTTGCGCGTCCGGCAAGCTGGTGACGCCCGCCGAGATTGCTTGGGCTTTATCAGAAGGTGCCGTGGCGGTTAATTCCGCCCGCGGGCCGATGTTCGCCCTTGGCTGCATTCAAGCCCTGCAATGCGATAAAAACACCTGTCCGACGGGCATCACGACGCATCGAAAACGTCTGGAACGCGGGCTCGACCCGAAAGTGAAATCGCATCGAGTGGCTAATTATCTGACCAATACGAAAAAACAAGTTGGCTATATTGCCCATGCGACGGGGGCGAATTGCGCCCGTTCTATGCGCCGCGATCGGGTGTTTCGCATTGGGGAGAATGGCTGATGGCAAAACCGCAACCCGCACCCGAAGAAGATTGCCCCGCGCCGGACGAAGATTGCAAAGTGACCCAAACCCTCGACGTGGTGACCCGCTTAAGCCATGTAGTCAAGCGCGGGCTGATAAAGCAGCGGATTTTTGCCGCCACCTGGTCGATGATTGTGTTTCTCGCCATTCAATCTTATCTCACCACCACGATGAGCATGGCGACCAATATGTGGCTGATGGTGGGGGTTGGCGCCGCTTATGTCCTCTGGATTGGGGTGGCGCTGCGGCAAATTAAAATCCTCGATAAAGAATATGCCGCCAAATTGGCCGAGGTGGAATAGAGCTGGAATAATTGTCTCTCACGTATCGCCTCTCATGTATTGTCTCGGGGCTCAAAAACGAATAGGTTGCGGGCAATATATCTTATCGCGCCAACCTATCTCGCGATTTTTCATGGAGAGCAAAATGACTGCACGTGTTGAATTTTCCGGCCTTCAGGTCGACAAGCAATTGGCTGATTTCGTAGAGAACGAAGCCATTATCGGAACAGATGTATCGGCGGATGACTTTTGGCAAGCCTGCGCCCATGTGCTGAACGCGCACCGCGACACCAATAAGGCTCTGCTGGAAAAACGCGAGCACCTGCAAGCGCAAATCGATGATTGGCACAAGGCCCGCAAAGGCCAAGCGCATGATGCGGCTGCCTATAAAGCGTTTTTGCAAGAGATTGGCTATTTGGTACCCGAAGGCCCAGACTTCACCATTGAAACCGCGAATGTCGATGATGAGATTGCCAAAATCGCCGGCCCGCAATTGGTGGTTCCGGTTAAAAACGCACGCTTTGCGGTCAATGCCGCCAATGCGCGGTGGGGCTCTTTATATGATGCGTTTTATGGCACAGATGCCATCGACCAAAGCGGCGCGTTATCGCCTGCCGGAGCTTATAATCCGGTGCGTGGCGATGAAGTTATTCGTCGGGCCAAAGCTTTTTTAGATGACATGGCGCCTTTGGCGGGTGTCTCGCATGCCGCGGCAACCGCTTATAAAGTGGTCGACGGCGCGCTTGTGGTGTCGCATGCCGGCGGGGAAGCTGGTTTGCAGACCTCTGAAAAATTTGTTGGTTTCCGTGGCGCGCCAGACGCGCCCGAAGCTGTGTTGTTGCAGAATAATGATTTGCATGCCGAAATTTGGATTGATGCCAGCCATAATATCGGCAAAGACGATGCCGCCCATGTGGCCGATGTGTTTTTGGAAAGCGCTGTCACCACAATTATGGATTGCGAAGATTCTGTGGCGGCCGTGGATGCGGAAGACAAAACAGAAGCCTATCGCAATCTGCTTGGCTTGCTGCGTCGGGATTTGAAAGTGGAAATGAGCAAAGGCGGCAAAACCATGACCCGCGCGCTCAATCCCAATCGCGATTACACAGCCCCTGACGGCTCGACCCTGACTTTGCCTGGCCTGTCGCTGATGCTGGTGCGTAATGTTGGCCATCTGATGACCAATCCAGCGATTTTGGATGACCGTGGCCATGAGATTCCAGAAGGTATTATGGATGCCGTCATGACCGGTCTTTTGGCCAAACATGACCTGAACAAAGCCGATGCGAGCCAGAAAAACAGCCCGCAAGGTTCGGTCTATATCGTGAAGCCAAAAATGCACGGCCCCGAAGAAGTGGCTTTGACCGATGCTTTGTTTGGCTCGGTAGAAGCGGCTTTGGGCTTGCCAGCCAATACGATGAAAATGGGCATTATGGACGAAGAGCGCCGCACCACGGTGAACTTGAAAGAATGCATTCGGGCCGCCAAAGCGCGGGTGATTTTCATCAATACGGGCTTTTTGGATCGCACCGGCGATGAAATTCATACCTCGATGGAAATGGGGCCGATGATCCGCAAAGCCGATATGAAAACCTCTGGCTGGCTGACGACTTATGAAGATTGGAATGTCGATATTGGTTTGGCCTGTGGTCTGCAAGGGCGCGCGCAAATCGGCAAAGGCATGTGGGCCATGCCAGATTTAATGGCCGCCATGTTGGAACAAAAAATCGGCCAGCCGAAAGCCGGTGCCGATTGTGCTTGGGCGCCCTCGCCAACGGCGGCGACCTTGCATGCCATGCATTATCATTCGGTAGATGTGGAAGCGGTGCAAAACCAGTTGAAATCGCGTCCGCGCGCCTCGCTGGATACGATTTTATCGATGCCGGTAGAGACCCATCCACAATGGTCGCCAGAGGATGTGCAGCAAGAGCTCGACAATAATGCGCAAGGCATTTTGGGCTATGTGGTGCGCTGGATTGACCAAGGGGTGGGCTGCTCGAAAGTGCCCGATATTCATAATGTGGGCCTGATGGAAGACCGCGCGACTTTGCGTATCTCCAGCCAGCATATTGCCAATTGGCTGCATCACGGCATTTGCACCGAGGCGCAAGTGCGCGAAACCATGGCGCGTATGGCCGCCGTGGTGGATGGGCAAAACGCAAAGGATGCTGACTACACACCGATGGCCGATAAATTGGATAGCTCCATCGCCTATGCGGCGGCTTGCGATTTAGTGTTTGAGGGCCGCTCGCAACCCAGTGGCTATACTGAGCCCTTGTTGCACGCGCGTCGTTTGGAATATAAAGCCGCGCTTTAAACCCCTTCGGGTTTGAAACGAGAAGGGCCGCGCTTTTTGAGCGCGGCCTTTTTTATTTTAAGAGGTCGCTTTCAAGCGCGCTGTTGCGAAAGAATAGGTATAGCCGGCCAAAGCGCCAACCAAGCAGAGGCTGATAAAGCCATCCCATTCGCGCGCGGCGCCAATGGCGGTGATTTGAAAAGCCGCGGTCAGAGACACCAGCGTCACCAGCATGGAAGCAAATCCAGCTATCGCGAAAACCAGATTGGGCAATATTTTGACCCATTTGGCGATGAGGGTGCCGACAATCATGGCGATGAAAAACCCGACGCCGAAAATAACGCCGAATAAGGGCTGCATTTTATAAATATCGTGAAAAGTGGTGGAGAGGCGGGTGCCGAACGGAATGTCAACGCCCAGCGCCAGCAGATGCCCGAGGTTGAACTGCGTCGAAACGGCGGCGCCGATAATATTTAAAACCAGCAAGCCCGCTAGAAAGCCTAAGGCTTGTGCTTTGGATGGTAGGAATTTCCCCATGGCCGACGTCTCCTCAATGTCTCTTTTCTTTATAGAGGAGGCCACGCCTATATTGCAACTGTCGCAAAAGCCAATATAGTGCAGGGAATAAAAGGGGAATTAGATATGCGTGCAATGAAACGGGCTTGGATTGTGGCGATTGTGTCTGCCATGGCTTTTGCCGTGCCGGCCGAAGCAACCGACTATCAGTTAGATGAAGTCGTCGATGGGTTAGACACGCCGTGGTCTTTGGCCTTTTTGCCCAATGGCGATATGCTGGTAACCGAATTGCCGGGCCGTTTGCGGGTTATTCGCAATGGCAAGCTTGTCGCAACGCCGGTTGGCGGGGTGCCGGAAAGCCTTTATGGCGGTCAAGGCGGGCTGATGGATGTGGTGCTGCACCCAGATTTTAAAACCAATCAAATAGTCTATCTCTCGCTTTCTGTTGGCACGTCAGAGGCCAGTGCACTTCGCGTGGTGCGCGGGCGTTTCACCGGCACAGCGCTGGAAGATGTCAGCACCGTGTTCGAAGCGGCCCCGAAGAAAAACGGTCTGGTGCATTATGGCGCCCGCATGGCTTTTCTGCCCGATACCAGCCTGCTGATTACCGTCGGCGATGGTTTTGATTTGCGCGAGCAAGCGCAAAACCCAGGCAATCATTTTGGCTCCATCGTGCGCGTCAGCGATAGCGGCAAAGTGCCGGCCGATAATCCGTTTGCGACCGACGAACAAGCCCAACCTGAGATTTACAGCTATGGGCACCGCAATCCGCAATCGATTGCCTATGACCCAGTGAGCCAGAATATTTATGCGACAGAGCATGGCCCGCGCGGTGGCGATGAGTTGAACCTCATCGAGCCCGGCAAAAATTATGGCTGGCCCGTGGCCTCTTACGGCATTGATTATTCGGGCGCGCGCATTACGCCTTACACCGAATATGAAGGCACGACGCAGCCGTTGAAATATTGGACGCCGTCCATTGCGGCTTCGGGCATGACGATTTATCGCGGCTCTCAATTTGGGGAATGGCAGGGCGATATTTTTGTCACCTCGCTGGTATTTAACAATGCCGTGCGCGTCGATATGAATGGCGCCCGCCCGCAAGGCAGTGAGGAAATGTTCTCAGAAATTAAGGCGCGGTTGCGCGATATCCGTACTGGCCCCGATGGCGCTTTATATATTCTGTCGGAAGGCGAGAACGGCAAGGTTTGGCGCGTTTCCAAGCCTTAGAGCGGGTTCGGCGCGGTCTATTCCCTTGCCCTGCATTTGCGCTAGACGCGCGCGAGTTTGTGGCGTATATAACGCCTCACTCAGAGATTTATAAGGAGACGAGCCATGGCCGTTCCAAAACGAAAAACGACCCCTTCCAAGCGCGGTATGCGCCGTTCAGCCGATGCGCTGTCGCGTCCGACCTATATTGAAAATCCGGATAGCGGTGAGCTGCACCGTCCGCACCATGTTGATTTGAAAAGCGGCATGTATCGCGGTCGTCAGGTCATGACCCCGAAAGACTAACCGTCTTAAAATTTTGTGAATTGAGGCAGGGCTTCGCATAAGGCGTGGCCCTGTTTTTTTTGCCCGTCGCTCAGCTCGCCCGATGATAGGCTGGCGGCGACCACTTCTTGCACACTATTGGTGACAAATAGCCCTTCGGCGCGCGCTAAAGCGTCGGGGTCTATCAGCCCTTCGCCAATATCCAGACCTGCCGCATGGCCCATGTCGAGCAATTGGCCGCGGATAATCCCCGCCAAGGCGCCTTCGCTTTCGGGCGGCGTAATCAATTGTTTGCCGAGCTGCACAAATATAGTGCCTGCCGCACAACTGGCCACGCGGCCATGTTGGTTGAGCAAGATAGCCTCATCGGCGCCCTCTGCCAAAGCTTGGCGGCGCGCCATAATATTATCCAAATAGGCATTGGTTTTATGAACCCGCGCCGTGGCCAAGCGCAGTTGATGGCTCATCATTAAGCGCAAGCTGGGCGCGCTCTCGGGCGCGGGGCTGATTTGCATCAGGCAAGTGGGTGGGCTTGGCGTTTGCGGCACCAGTCCACGACCGCCGCTACCGCCGGTTACGGTGAGGCGCAACACGCTATGGCCTTCGGGCGCGCCCTCCAGCAAAGCCAAAACCCCCGATTTCAAAACCGCTGGCGAATAGGGCAAGGGCAGGTGCAGGGCCTCGCAGCTGCTGTGCAGCCGCGCGAGATGGGCCTGCCAAAATTGCGGCACGCCATTTTTAACCAAGAGGGTTTCAAATACGGCCTCGCCCAACAGCAGGCCACGGTCCTCGGCGGAAAGTGCGTTTTCTGCGGGTTTTATCTCGCCATTTATCCAGACTTGGGTCATGCCGCATCCGCCTTATGAGATGGGAGACGCTTGAGAAAGCGCTCCAAAATAGAGCGCCCTTGCGGCGTTAAAATCGATTCGGGATGAAATTGCAGCCCATAAAGGGGGCGCGTTCTATGCGCCAATCCCATAATCTCGCCGTTGGCACTGCTGGCAATCAACTGGCAGTCGTCGGGCAGCTGCTCGACAATCAGGGCGTGATATCGGCCCGCTTGAAACGGGCTTTCGAGCCCGTCAAACAACCAATGGCCAGAATGGCTAAGCGCCGAAGCTTTGCCGTGGCGTGGTTCTTGCGCTTTGCCTATCGTGGCGCCCAAATGCGCCGCCAAGGTTTGATGGCCAAGGCAAATGCCCAGCACCGGAAGCGTGTCGGGCAAAGCCGCCAGCAAGTCGAGGGTCACGCCCGTGGTGTCGGGCCCGCCCGGGCCGGGCGAGAGAATAATCGCGCTGGGCGATACGGCCAGCACATCCTCCACGCTAACGGTTTGGCGCATCACCAAAGTCTCGAAACCGGCCTCGCGAACATAACGGGCCAGCGTTTCAACAAAACTATCGAAATGATCGATGACGACAATCATGCTTGTTTTGCCTCTTTGGCTTGTGGCGCCTCTACCCCAAGGGCGGCCATCAGGCCGCGGGCTTTGTTGAGGGTCTCTATATATTCGTCCGCGGGCTGACTATCGGCGGTAATGCCACCGCCCGCATGAAAGCGAATGGCGCGGTCTTTGATAATGGCGGTGCGGATAATAATATTGCTATCCATCCGCCCCTCAAAGCCAATATAGCCGAGGCTGCCATAGCTGGGTCCACGGCGGCAGCTCTCGCTGCTGGCGATGATTTCCATGGCGCGAATTTTTGGCGCTCCGGTAATCGAGCCCCCCGGGAAACTGGCCTGCAAAGCATCCAGAGGGGTTTTACCAGCTGCCAAAGTGCCGCGCACGGTGGAGACCAAATGATGCACATTGGAGAAACTTTCCAAGACGCATAATTCGGGCACTTCCACCGAATGGTCGGCGCAGGATTTGGCCAAATCATTGCGCAGCAAATCGACAATCATCACGTTTTCGGCATGGTTTTTCTCGCTGGCCAAAAGCTGTTGTGCGATGGCTTTATCTTGCGCCGGGGTGAGGCCGCGCGGTTCTGTACCTTTGATGGGTCGGCTTTCCAAGGCGCCGTTTTCGGCCCGTAAAAACCGCTCGGGCGAGGCGGAGGCCAGCGCGAACCCTTCAAACCGCGCGAAAGCCGCAAAAGGCGCGGGGCTTTGGCGGCGCAAACGCCGATAGTAATCGAAGCCGCTATCAGCGGCGTTTAGGGTGGCGCTGAAACATTGGGCTAAATTGGCTTGGAAAATATCGCCATTTAAAATCGACGCCACTGTGGCCGCAACGCTTTTTTGATAGCGCTCAGCCGAAAAATTACTGACCACGGGCGCCGCCAAAACAGGCGCCAGCTTGGGGGCGGGCAAAGCGCTTGTGGGCACGCCGATGAGCTGTCGTTTCCAGTGTTCAATGGCGGCATGGGCGGCATCGCTGCGCGCCGCCGCATTGGTTTCAGGCAGACCCGTGGCGATGAGGAAGGCGCGTTGGGTTTGATGGTCAAAGGCCAGAACCGTGGCATAAAGCCCCTGCACCATGGCGGGCACGCGCAAATCATCGACCGCAAAAGGTGCCTCATTGGGCGGTAAATCTTCTAGCCCATAGGCTAAATCATAGCCGAACAGCCCCGCCGCCCCGCCCCGAAACGGCGGCAGCACGGCGTCTATCTCGGCGGGCAATCCGTCCCATAGGGTTTCGCCTTGGCGTAATTGGGCATCGAGTGCGCGAAAGCCTTCACGGGCTTGCCAGGCTTGCACGCTGAGCGTGGTATAGGGCGCGCGCGCGATGAAACTATAGCGCGCGGTGTGATGTTGGCCGTCGCTACTGTCTAGCCAAAGCGCGCCGGGCTCGTCGCCATAGGGCAAAAACGCCGCCTCGCTATCGACCCAATCGATCTCTTCAACGATGGGCCCATTAGGATGGACATAGCGAAGGCGGGCGGCGTCCTTCATGGTTTCGTGCCTTTGTGAAACCCTGAGGAAAGCCCGTGTGGCGCGCGCGGTTTCGGAAACCAATCGTCGGCGGCTTTCTCGCACAGGAGCGTTGCCAAAGGCGTGGGCGAGGCGACGTGCAGCAAGCTCCACGTGCCGAGCGTTTCTCCGGCAAACCAGGTCTTGGCCGCTATCGCCAGCTCTGGTTTTTGGTGTAAATGCGGCGCGCTGCCAAGATGGGTGGCCTGCGCATCATGGCCATCGGCCGACCAAGATAAAGCGGCGGGCGCGCCAGCGATAAACGTGAGCTGCAACTCCCCGCTATAGTTTTGCCAAGGGATAATATCGCCCACGGGAAGCACTAAAAGCGCCTGGCAGTCATCTAAAAGCGTGCCCAAATTATCGTCGGAAGGCGGCGTCAGATGAAGGCGTTCGCGCAGCGCGTCGATCGACAGGCTATCTAGGCTTTCGTCTCGCTCGGCCAGGCCCATTAAAAATTATCCTTGCGCGCGCGGATTTCGCTAAATACATCGACAGGCTTTGCCCCGCTCATGCCCAAATGCGCTTGCACGGCGGCATCGGTGGCGCGCAAAAACGGATTGGTCGCGCGTTCCAAGCTAATCTCGGTCGGCACGGTCGGCAGATTATCGGCCCGCAAGGCGGCAATTTCTGCGACGCGTTTTTTCAGCGCCTCATTGTCGGGGTCGATGGTCACCGCAAAGGCGGCATTGGCCGTGGTATATTCATGGGCGCAATAAATTTTTGTGCCATCGGGCAGGGCGTTCAGCTTTTGCAAGCTTGTCCACATTTGTTGCATCGTGCCTTCGAACACGCGCCCGCAGCCCAAGGCAAACAGACTATCGCCCACAAAAGCCGCGCTTTGGGTTTCCATATGATAAGCGATATGGCCCAAAGTATGACCGCCCACGTTGATCACACGGGCGCTATGGGCACCCAGAGAGACGCAATCGCCGTCATCGACGGCTCTGTCTATGCCGGGAATTTTATCCGCCTCGCCAGCCGGGCCAAGGATGGTGCAGCCGGTTTTTTGCTTTATCTCGAGGTTATTGCCCGCGTGGTCATAATGGTGATGGGTGTTCCAAATATAGGTCAGCGTCCAGCCGCGCGCTTCGAGTGCGCGCAAAATCGGCTCGGTCTCTGGCGTGTCGATACAGGCGGTTTCGCCGCTTTCTGGGTCATGCACCAGATAGCCGTAATTATCGCTGAGGCAGTTAATCTGAACAATTTCTATGGTGGCCATGAGGCTCTCCTTCGAATGGCTTTTTCCCGATAAACTCATTTATAACTATAGTGGCAAAACGCGCGAGAGGAAATTTTAACGCGCCGAGAGAAAAGAGATATGCATGGCCATGGAGATTACCGATTTGGCGCAATTTTATGCAAAGCCCCTCGGGCGCCATGTGCAAAGCCTGATGTGCGAGAGCATAAATCGTATTTGGCCAAGCCCCGCCAGCAAAGACGATGTGGTGCTGGGCTATGGCTATGCCAGCCCCTTGGTGGCGCCGCTTTGGCCCGATACCCATTGGCATTTATTAATGCCCAAACAGCAAGGCGTACTGGCCCAAGACACTAATATGGGGGCGCAAAAACCAACCATATTGGGCCATGAAACCGCTTGGCCGGTGCGCGACAATAGCGTCAATCGCCTGCTGGTTCTGCATGGGCTGGAGGCGGCCAAGGATGTCGAGCGGGTGTTGGATGAGGCTTGGCGGGTGCTGCAACCCAATGGCCGGGCGCTGTTTATTGTGCCCAACCGACGCGGCCCTTGGGCGCGCAGCGATGCGACGCCATTTGGCGCGGGACGCCCGTTTTCGCGGCGCCAATTAACCCAGACGCTGCGCCGCACGGGGTTTGTGCCCGCCCAAATGGCGCCCGCCCTCATGCTGCCATCGAGCCTGCCCGTGCGCGCCATGCAAAGCTTGCGCCGGGTAGAGCGTGTGGCTGGGCTTGTTTTGCCGCACTTGGGGGGCGTTTGGCTTATCGAAGCCATCAAGCAAGTGCCGGCGCCTTTGTCGGTGCAGCGGGCCCGCCAAGCGCGCGCCAGTCGACGCCTTGGGGTGCCGCGTCCCGCTTTATCTCCGAAAATAAATTAGGCCTTAGCCGCGACGTAAAACAAAGACGCCTTGTTGCGCGAGTAAATTATCCCGCGCGCGCGGTTTGCCCGATAGTTCGCGCGCCCGACCTTTCGATAAGGTAATGCAGCTTTCCACGCGCAGGCCGATTTGGTCTACCAAATCGGTAAAATCGCGCAGCGTGCATAAATGAATATTCGCCGTTTCATACCAGCTTGCGGCCAAGGCTCCGGTGACAGGCATCCGCCCGTTGAGCAATAAATCGAGGCGCACGCGCCAATGGCCAAAATTTGGAATGGAGACGATGAGCCGCTCGCCAATGCGCGCCATTTCGCTCAGCACTTCCAGCGGTTTTTGCGTCGCTTGCAACGTCTGGCTGAGAATAACCGTGTCGAAACCATTGTCTGGATAATACGATAAATCCGTATCGGCATTGCCTTGCACCACCGAGAGGCCGCGCGCCACGCAGGCGTTGACGCCCTTTTGGCTCAACTCCAATCCGCGCGCATCGACTTGCCGGTCGGTGACCAAAAGGTCGAGCAGCACGCCGTCGCCGCAGCCGATATCCAGCACTTTGGTGCCGGGCTCTACCCGATTGGCGATCAGTTGAAGGTCGATGCGCGAGCTGGCCAGATTGCCATGCGCGGAGGCTTTGGGATCAAGCATCTTGCCCCTCCGTTTGCTTTATCGGCAGGCCGCGGGCTTGGGCGGCGGATTTTAAAAACCCGTCCAAAGTGGCATGCATCTCTGGTTCGTCGAGCAAAAATGCGTCATGGCCTTTGTCGCTTTCAATTTCGACAAAGCTGACATTGGCCCCAGCCGCATTTAACGCGCGCACGGTCTGCACGCTTTCCGAGGTCGGGAACAACCAATCGCTGGTGAAAGACACGACGCAAAAGCGCGTTTTCGTGCCTTCGAAAGCGGCCGCTAAATTGCCACCATGGTCGGCGGCAATGTCGAAATAATCCATCGCGCGGGTAATATAGAGATAGCTATTGGCGTCAAAGCGCTCGACGAAAGTCATGCCTTGGTGGCGCAAATAGCTCTCGATTTGAAAATCCGCATCGAAGCCATAGCTCACCGCCTCGCGGTCTTGCAAGTTGCGGCCAAACTTTTGCTGCAAAGTGGTTTCGGATAAATAAGTGATATGCGCGGCCATGCGCGCCACGCCCAAACCTTTGCGGGGTCGCTCGTCGGTCTCATAATATTTACCGCCAAGATAATGCGGGTCGGCGATAATCGCTTGGCGACCGACTTCGTGAAACGCGATGTTTTGCGAAGAATGGCGCGTCGACGCGGCAATTGGCACGGCCGAGAACACCCGCTCGGGATGGCTCGCCGCCCATTCCAGCGTTTGCATGCCGCCCATCGAGCCGCCCAAAACACAAAACAGACTGTCGATGCCAAAATGGTCGACCAGCAGGGCTTGCGCACGCACCATATCGCCGATGGTCAGCACCGGAAAATCTGTGCCATAGGGGCCCGAGCCATCGGGCTTTTGGCTTTGCGGCCCGGTAGAGCCCGCGCAACCGCCGATGACGTTCGAGCAAATAACGAAATATCTATCGGTGTCGATAACTTTGCCAGCGCCGATGAGGTCAATCCACCAACCGGGTTTGCCGCTCAGCGGATTTTCGCTCGCGACGTGCTGGTCCATGGTTAGGGCGTGGCAGATTAAAATCGCATTGCTCTTCTCGGCGTTTAATTGGCCATAGGTGCGAAACGCGATTTCCACGTCTTGCAGCGCCGCGCCGCAGTCGAGTTTCAGCGCCGCGCCTTTGAACAGCACGGTTTCGCCCAAATCGGTTTTTGTCGGCGCCTCACTCACGGGTTGGCTCATCCTTTCGCAACCTATAGATACAATCTTTCCTTTGATTTACACTTTATCGTCGCTTATGACTAGGCGAACTATGTGGCCCAATTTAAAGCGGGCGCAAATGGATGGAACAATGGACACGAAACCAGACCTTTTGGCTATTCGCCGCGACATTGATGCGCTGGATGCGAATTTGCGCGAGCTGTTGAAAGCCCGCGCAGGCTTGGTTGCGAAAGTGGCAGCCAGCAAGGCGCAAAGCGGTGACGCGCGGGCCTTGCGCCCGGCCCGCGAGGCGGCGCAACTGGCGGAGCTAAAGGCCTGGCAAGAAACCCAAGCGCCCGAATTGCCGCTGGCCGGACTGACAGCCATTTGGCGAGAAATTATCGGCATGGCCTTAAACCAGCAAGGCGGGCTCACTATTTTTGCGACGCCCGAAGCCATGCCCGCGGCGCGCGCCTATTTTGGCGCCAGCCTAGACTACCAATTATGCGACGATGCCGGCGCCGTTCAATTTGCTATTGCGGGCGAGCCAAGAGCCGTCGGCGTGGTGCTGCAAGGCCAAGACGCGGCCAGTGGCGATGGTGTTTCAGTGTTTGCCGAGCTGGCCTCGCCAGACGGTGCCGAGATAGCTCTGTGCTATGGCACAGTGGCAGAAGAAGCGGCGCGTTAATGGCAGATAACCTCAAAACGCCAAACCCAGTGCCCAATCCAGTGCCAAGTCCAAGAGCCGGCGTGCTAGACCTGCCGGCCTATGTGGGCGGGCGCGAAAGCGTGGAGGGTATCGAAAACCCGTATAAATTATCGGCCAATGAAAACCCTTTGGGCCCCAGCCCGAAAGCCGTTGCGGCCATTCAAGCCTTGGCAGCAGAGGCGGATTTAGCGATCTATCCCGATGGCGGGGCGCGTCAATTGCGCGCCAAATTAGCGCAAGTAAACGGGCTGAAGGCCGAGCAGATTGTCTGCGGCAATGGCTCTGGCGATGTCTTGCAATTGCTGGCGCAGGCCTATTTAGAGGCTGGCGACGAAGTGCTTTATACCGAGCACGGCTTCTTGCTGTACAAACTGGCCAGCACTTCTGCAGGGGCGACGCCGATTTGCGTGGCCGAGACAAATCGAACCGCCGACGTCGATGCGCTTTTGGCGAAAGTCAGCGAGAAGACCAAGATTGTGTTTCTCGCCAATCCGAATAATCCCACGGGCACCATGTTGCCAATGGAAGAAATTAGCCGCCTACATGCGGGGCTTGCGAGCGATGTTTTATTGGTGCTTGATGGCGCTTATGCCGAATATGTGGCGCCGGAAAAATGGCCCGCTGATTTCGCTATGGTCGAACAATTTTCCAATGTCGTCGCCACACGCACGTTCTCGAAAGCCTATGGGCTGGCGGCGCTGCGTTTGGGCTGGGCTTATTGCCCTCCTGGCGTGGCCGATGCGCTGAACCGCGTGCGCGGGCCGTTTAATGTCAATGCGATGGCTTTGGCTGGCGGGCTGGCGGCTTTAGAGGACCCGGCGCATATCGAGACAAGCCGCGCCCATAACGCGCAATGGCGCGATTGGTTGGGGCAACAATTAGGCGCGCTTGGCTATGAAATAAAAGCCAGCGAAGCGAATTTCATTGTCCTTGATTTTGGCACGGCTGAGATGGCTTCTGCGGCGGATGCGTTTTTGTGCCGCCAAGGCGTGATTGCGCGCGGACTGGCGGCCTATGCCATGCCCACGGCCTTGCGCCTAACGGTGGGGACACAAGAGGGCAATCGCGCGGCGGTGGATGCGCTGCAAGCTTTTCAGCAGCAAGCAGGAGCCGCCTTATGAGCCCAACTATTCACAAGCCGAATGTCGCGCTTATCGGCATGGGGCTTATTGGCTCCTCGCTCGGCCATGCGCTGAAGAAACATGATTTGACGGCGCATATCTCTGGCTATGCGCGCTCGGCGCAAACGCGCGAGGCCGCGATGGATATTGGCTTTGTCGATAGCGTGCATGAAACGCCAGAGGCTGCTTGTATTGATGCCGATGTGGTGTTTTTCAACACGCCGCTGAGCGCGGTGAAAGAATTGGCGGAACAGATTATTCCGGGGCTGAAAGACAATGCGATTTTAACCGATGTCGGTTCGGTGAAAGCGGGTGTGTTGAAAGATATTTCGCCGCTTCTCGAGGGGCGGGTGCATTTCGTGCCAGGTCATCCGATTGCTGGCACGGAAGAATCGGGCCCGCGTGCGGGGTTTGCTGAGTTGTTTGAGGAGCGCTGGTGTATTCTGACGCCCGACGATAAAACCAGCTTACTCGCGGTCGAGCAGATTTCGAAACTATGGCAGGGCATGGGCTCAGAAGTGACCTTTATGGATGCCGCGCATCATGATTTAGTGCTGGCGATTACCAGCCATCTGCCGCATCTCATCGCCTTTAATATTGTCGGCACGGCGGCACAATTGGAAAGCGATACGCGCTCGGAAGTGATTAAATATTCCGCCTCGGGGTTTCGCGATTTCACCCGTATTGCCGCGTCGGACCCGATTATGTGGCGCGATATTTTCATCGAAAACAAAGACGCGGTTTTGGAAGTCTTGGGTCGTTTCAGCGAAGACCTGACCGCCTTGCAGCGCGCCATTCGCCATAGCGATGCCGCCTATTTAGAAGATGTCTTTACCCGCACCCGTGGCATTCGTCAGTCGATTATTGAAGCCGGGCAAGATACCGAAGCGCCTAATTTTGGTCGCGATAGCTAATCAAATTTTATTGCCAGGTCGGTGCGGCGCCCAAATCAAGCGGGCCCAAGAGGGTGCGCCCGTTTTTAAAGTGTAGCGGTATCGACAAACGGTCTTGCGTGTCGCCGCCAAGCGCTGCCCCAAGGCCGCCAAAAAACAACCATTTGGCGCGTTCTCGCGGGGAGACCAGCCCGGCCTCTTGCAAGGCATCTATGAGGGCGCTCAGGTTGACGGCATTTAAATCGAGCTTGCCTTGGAGATAGCCGCGCGCGTGTAATTTGAGCGTGCCGCGGGCCACAAGGGTTAGGTTTTTGCGCTCCAGCGTCAGCCGGTCTAGCTCCAAAATATCGCCCGCTTGTCGTTGGTTCTGCAGCCATAATTTCGGCACGCGGGCCAAAACATCGACCCGTTTAAACGCGTCGCGGCCCAATCTTGACGGCTCGTGGAGGCGCAGGTTTTTAAGCTGCACGGCAATATCCATCGGCTCATGCATCTGAGTTTGCTTGTCGCTGCGCCGCACATGCAACGCCAAAGCCTCGGCCTCGACCCGCAATTTGGGCTGCCATGTCTCGCTATTTCGACTTGTCGTCAGGCTCGGGTGCTGCATTTCAAACGAGCTGCGCAGCAAGCCGTCGCGCGCCAAGAGGAGGCTCATCAAATTGCCCTTATGCGCCAGCGTAAACGCCCCGGCGGGAAGTTTAATCTCATGCGGGCCGAGAAAATCCACCACCGCATGGCTGTCTTCGAGCCCAAGGTTAAAGGGCATCAAAGTGGCGGTAAGCCTCTGGTTGTTCCAGCTGATGGTTTTTTGTTCCAAACGCGGCGCTTCCACATCCAGCGTGATGCGCGCCGGAAAGCCGTTCTGGCGGACGCTTTGCCAGGTCAGCCCATAGGCCGCCAAATCTGTGCGAATGCGTTCGCTGGCATAGTGCCATAGGCCAAAAGCCAGCACGGTGAGGGCCAGCAAGGTGACAAAAGGCGCGAATAACCAGAACCGAGGGTGAGAGAAAATAGCCCGCATCGGTTAACGCGCGTTGGTCAGGCCAGCCAAAGCCCAGAGAAAACGAGTGTATTCGCCGAGCAGCAGCGCCATGGTGCCAGGATAGGCAAACCAATAGTCGAGTTTCACTTGCGGCACGACGACCGGATAGGCAGATAGCCGAATTTTGGGCATGGCGTTTCGCAGTTCTAAAAAGGCGCGCGGCATATGCTGCGCGCTGGTGACGACAATCAGCGAGCGAAAGCCATGCACATCGGCCCATAGGCGCGTCTCGCGGGCATTGGCCACCGTATTATCGGCCTTATAATCTAGGTCGAGGCAGCAGCGTAACGCCTCGGGGTTTTGCGCTTTTGCAAGTGGCGCCACGGCCAGCACGCTGTCAAAGTCTAAATCTTCATACAGCCCGGTGATGAGCAGTCGCTTGCCTTGCTTGTTCGATAGCAAGGCGAGCCCCGCTTCTATGCGCGCCGTTGTGCCGCCCGTTAACACCACAATGCCATCGGCTTGGGGCGTTTCGCTGGGTTGGTTGGACAGCCTTTCGGCGAATAAAATAAAGCTCAAAATATAAAGCCCAAAGCCGCCGCTGAGCAGCCAGCGGGCGGTGCTCCAAAACCGCTGGCGTTTGTCTTCTTGGCTATCTGAAAATCGAGACATGCGCGCGCCCTAAAGTTGCGCGCGCAAATTGCGCAACACATACCGTCGCGTCACTTGCCAGCTTAGAAAAATAGCCGCCAAGGGCAGGGGCGTGAGATAAATGAGAAAACCAGGGTTGCGTGCTTCCGCGATGAGCCCGCCGAGCGCATAGAAAAACACCACAGCCGCCGTTAAGCCCGCCATGGCCGCCAGACTGACGACGCGGATAAAATGCGCCTCGAAGCGGCGAGAGATATAGCCGTCATGGGCGCCAATTTGATGCAAGACATTTAAAATTTCTTCATTGGCCAAAAGCCCCGCGCGAGTGGCGAATAAAATCACCGTCGCGGTGGCAAGCGTCACCATGGCCAGCACAAGCGCGGCGAATAATTCCAGTGCGCGGGCGGTGCTCTCTAGGGTTTCGCGCCATCGGCCATGGGTGTCGAGGCGCGCCCCCGGCGCCACGGCTTTTAATCTGGCCGATAGAGCCGCCGTCGGTAAATTTTCATTTGCCGCGGGGGTAATCTCGATGAGCAGCGGCAACGGCATATCTTCGCTAATATTGCCCGTGCCCAACCAAGGCTCCAACAGCGCCACGAGATCATCGCGCGCCAAAACGCGCGAGGTGCCAATGCCGGGCGTGTCTTTTATTTCCCGCAAAACCGCGGGCAATTGATCTTCGGCCGATAATTGCGTGGTCTCGATAATTTGTACACTTATGGCGCTGGTGGCGCGCGCCAGCCAGCGGTCGGCGGCGCGCTCGGCCAAAATAGAACAGCCAAGCGCCAGACAGGCAAGAAAGGTCATCACCATGGTGACGGCGCTGAGCGCCGGTCCGGCCAGATTTTCTGGCGGCAAGAGAGTTGGTTTTACCGTGCCTGCCATTAGGCCGCTCCCAATTCGGTGAGCTGGCCGTCTTCTAGGTGCAGGCGTGGAAATTCAAAGTTTTCCCAAAGAAGCTTATCATGCGTGGCAATGACAATCGTCGTGCCCATTTTATTGAGCTCGACCAATAAACGCACCAGCCGCTCGCCCATCTCAGGGTCGACATTGCCGGTTGGCTCATCGGCAATGATAATTTTGGGTCGCGTCATCACGGCGCGGGCAATGGCAACGCGTTGTTTCTCGCCGCCCGATAATGTGGCCGGCAGAGCCGATAATCGATCGCCCAAGCCCACCCAATTTAACAGCTCGACCGCATTGTCGTGCCAGCTCGAGGGGCGCTGCCCGGCGATACGCAAAGGCAGGGTGACATTGTCATAGACAGACAAATGCTCGATGAGGCGGAAGTCTTGAAACACGACGCCGATTTGGCGCCGCATCAGCGCCAGTTTTTTGCGGCTCAACTGAGTGGTGTCTTGCCCCATCAGCGTCACCCGTCCGCCGCTGGGGCGATGGGCGAGAAAAATCAATTTGAGGAGCGAGGTTTTGCCAGCCCCAGAAGGCCCGGTGAGAAAACGAAAAGACCCTTGCGGAATATCGAGCGCGATATTCGTCAAAACATCTCGTCGGCTATCATAGCGCAGCGAAACATTGTCCATTCTAATCATTGGGTGACGCCTTCGGTCTGGTTTTCTTAAATCCTAGTGTGACAGATTTGAGGGGGAGATGCACCCGTTTCCAAGTCGCGGGCGCTTACACCCAGTCGGGCAGGCTTTCGCGCTCTAACATGGCCTCATAGTCGGGGCGTGCGCGCACCACGGCGAAACGGTGGCCGCTGACCAAGACTTCCGGCGCGGCCGGGCGGGTATTGTAGCTTGAGCCCAATACGGCGCCATAAGCACCAGCCGCAAAGACTGCCAGTAAATCGCCTTCATCGGGCACGGGTAAGCTGCGGTCTTGACCCAAAAAGTCACCGCTCTCACACACTGGGCCCACGACATCCCAGACCAAAGCATCGGCTTCCATTTCTTTGACCGGCTTAATATCGTGATAGGCGCCATATAATGTGGGGCGCATCAGCTCGGTCATCGCGGCATCGACAATCATAAAGTTTTTCGCGCGGCCCTGTTTGGCGCGAATGACGGAAGTTACCAAGACGCCTGCATTGGCAGCGATGAGCCGGCCCGGCTCCAGCATAATGGTGCAGCCTTTGTCGCCCAAAATATCGGCAATAAGATTGGCATAAACCGTCGGGTCGAGCGGGGGCTCATTATCGCGCGCATAAGGCACGCCGAGGCCGCCGCCCAAATCAAGCCGGTCGATGACATGGCCTTTTTCGCGCAAACGGGCGAGCAGGCCCGCCACTTTCTCAAACGCCAGACGAAACGGTTCCGTGTCGGTAATTTGGCTGCCGATATGAATATCAATGCCGCGGGCTTCGACGCCCTCGAGGGTTTGCACATGGGCAAACCCCGCTTCGGCGTCTTCCCAGGCGATGCCAAATTTATTCTCGGCTTTGCCAGTCGAAATTTTTTCATGCGTGCCCGCGTCAATATCTGGGTTTACCCGCAGCGCTACTTGCGCCCGTTTTCCCATGCCTTTGGCCACCTCGGCCAGCATATCAATCTCAGATAGGCTCTCGACATTAAACTGCAAAATGCCGGCCTCTAAAGCGGCGTGCATTTCGTCGGCCGTTTTGCCGACGCCAGAAAAGACGATTTTGCTTGGCTCAATCCCCGCCTTTAGCGCGCGCACCATTTCGCCTTGCGAAACAATATCAGCGCCCGCGCCTAATTTGGCCAAAGTGGCAATGACGGCAATATTTGAATTGGCTTTTACCGAATAGCAAATCAGCCGGTCTTCGAGGCCCGCATCGGCCAGCGATTGATCCAGCACCGAGAAATGGCGTTCTAGCGTGGCCGTGGAATAGCAATAAAAAGGCGTCCCCACAGCTTGCGCAATCTCGGCGATTGCGATGTCCTCGGCATGTAAAGCGCCATCTCGATACAAGAAGTGATCCATTTTAACTCTCTATTTCCACAAAACCAATATCTGCCAAAGGCGCTGGCGGCAAGCTTAGGGGGCCGCGTTTGCCACAGGCCACGCTCGCGCCCATAAAAACCGTCAGCACGAGGAGGGTGACACCCGAGCGCAGGCTCACTGTCCCACCTCGCGGGCTTTCAACCAAGCCTGCCATTGCGCCACCATCGCGCGCACATTATCGGGCGCCGTGCCCCCATAGCTGGTGCGGCTTTTCACGGAATTCTCCACACTCAAAACATCATAAATGCCTTGCGTAATGCTGGCGTGAACGCTTTGCATGTCTGCGAGGCTCAACTCATCGAGCAAGCAGGCTTTTTCTTCGGCCATGGCCACCAAGGCGCCTGTGGCGTGGTGGGCGTCGCGAAACGGCAAGCCCGCCTCGCGCACCAACCAGTCGGCTAAATCGGTGGCGGTGGAAAACCCACTGCCGGCGGCTGCGCGCATGGCGGTTGGATTGACGCCCAATGTATCCATCATGCCAGCCATAGCGGCCAAACACAGCGAGAGACTGTCCAGCGCGTTGAACACGCCTTCTTTGTCTTCTTGCATGTCTTTCGAGTAAGCCAGCGGCAGGCCTTTCATGACGACAAACAGACCCGTCAGGGAGCCGATGATGCGACCCGATTTGGCGCGTATCAACTCAGCGGCGTCTGGATTGCGTTTCTGCGGCATGATAGACGAGCCCGTCGAGAAAGCATCTGGCAGCGTGAAAAAGCCAAAATTCGGCGTCGCAAAAACCACAATCTCTTCGGCCAAACGCGACAGATGGGTGGCGCAAATCGCCGCCGCCGAGAGCGCTTCCAGCGCAAAATCACGCGCCGAGACACTGTCCATACTATTGCCCGTTGGCGCGTCGAAGCCCAAAGCTTGCGCCGTCGCATGGCGGTCGATGTCAAAGCCTGTGCCGGCCAGAGCGGCCGCCCCCAAGGGGCTTTCGTTCAGCCGCTTGCGGGCATCCATCAGGCGTCCGTGGTCGCGCGACAGCATTTCGACATAGGCCAACATATGGTGGCCAAAGCTCACCGGTTGGGCCGGTTGTAAATGGGTGAAGCCCGGCATAATCGTATCGGCATGCGCCTCGGCTTTGGCCACAAGGACGCCCATCAGCCTGCTGATTTGCGCCGCCAAATGGTCGAGCGTGTCGCGCACATAAAGCCGAAAATCGGTCGCCACTTGGTCATTGCGCGAGCGCGCCGTGTGCAAGCGTCCGGCAGTGGCGCCAATCAGCTCAGCGAGGCGCGCCTCAATATTCATGTGAATATCTTCGAGCGCGCGCGAGAAGGTAAACTCGCCCGCCTCCATTTCGGCCAGAATTTGGCTCAAACCTTGGCTTATCGAAGCGCCATCCTCGGCTGAAATAATGCCCTGGGCCACCAACATTTCGGCATGCGCCAGCGATCCACGGATATCTTGCGCAAACAGACGCTGGTCAAATCCGATGGATGCGTTTATCTCTTCCATTATGTCGTCAGGACCGCCACCGAACCGGCCGCCCCACATGCGATTGCTCATTGTACCATTTCCCTTTTAGGAGGCTTGTATCTTGTCACAATTTAGTCGATTTGTCCGCTCTCGTAAGCGCCGTTTTGTGACCCTGGTTGTCTTGGGTGTTTTTGCCCTTGCAGGCGTTCAAACCCTATACAAGAAGGAGGGTGGGCAAAGCAAGGCAGAGAGTGAAAAAACCACCTCCGCCGCGCGCGCCAAGGGGGGGGGGCAAGCGCCAGATAATTTCATCACCCACGCGGCCCCCAAAGCGCTGCCGCGCTTGGCGCTGCAAAACGCCGACAAAGCGCCGCTGTCTTTGGCCGCCTTTCAAGGCGAGCTATTGGTGGTTAATTTTTGGGCGACATGGTGCGCCCCGTGCCGCAAAGAAATGCCGCAGCTCGACGCTTTGGCGCAACGCTACGCCGATAAAAAAGTCCGCGTCATCGCGCTTTCCGTCGACCGTGGGGGGGCACAAAAACCAGAGGCGTTTCTCAATGATTTGGGCGTCGCCCATTTAACCCGCGCCTATGACCCGAGCTATAAATCAGCCCGCGCGGCCAAACTCATTGGCCTGCCGACAACCCTCTTGGTATCGCCAGAGGGGTTGGAAATTGGAAGATTGGCAGGTGAGGCGGATTGGGATAGCCCAGACGTCCATGCTTTGCTGGATGCCTATTTGGCCGATTAGCGGGTGGGAACGGGCGCGTCGCCGCTATAGTCGTAAAAGCCTTTGCCGGTCTTGCGACCGAGCCAGCCCGCTTCGACATATTTAACCAATAAAGGACACGGGCGATATTTGCTGTCGCCCAGCCCTTCGTGCAGCACTTGCATGATGCTCAGGCAGGTGTCGAGGCCAATGAAATCGGCCAGCTCAAATGGGCCCATGCGATGATTGGCCCCCAAGCGCATGGCTTTATCGATGCTATCGACACTGCCCACGCCTTCGTAAAGCGTGAAAGCGGCTTCATTGATCATCGGTAGCAAAATGCGATTGACGATAAAGGCTGGAAAATCTTCGGCCACACAGGCGGTTTTGCCCAAAGTTTCGACAATCGCTTGCGTGGTTTCAAATGTGTCTTGCGAGGTCGCGATGCCGCGAATGATTTCCACCAATTGCATCACCGGCACGGGGTTCATGAAATGCATGCCGATGAATTGCTCTGGCCTATCGGTCGCCGCCGCCAGGCGGGTGATGGAAATAGAAGATGTATTGGAAGCGATAATCGCATCGGGCGAGAGCACCGAGCTGACTTCGCGTAAAATTTCAATTTTAATGGCTTCGTTTTCGCTGGCCGCTTCAATGGCCAAATCGACCTCGGCCATGGCGCCTAAATTGGTCGCTGGATGAATGCGCGCCAGTGCCGCTTCGCTATCGGCTTCGGCTAATTTACCCGACGCGATTTGGCGCCCCATATTGCCCGTTATCGTGGCAATACCGGCTTCAATGCGGTCTTGGGAAATATCATTGAGAAGGACACGGAAGCCGGACAAAGCAAAGACGTGCGCAATGCCACATCCCATTTGTCCGGCTCCAATAATGCCAACGGTTTTTGCGTCAGACATGTGTCCTCTTTCGGGGCGAGCGCTGATTAAAAACCGGCTTTGCCCAGTTCTTCTTCGAGTTCAGGTACGGCGGTAAATAAATCAGCCACCAGACCGTAATCCGCGACTTGGAAAATCGGCGCTTCTTCGTCTTTGTTAATCGCCACAATGACTTTCGAATCTTTCATACCCGCCAAATGCTGAATGGCACCCGAGATACCGACCGCAATATAAAGGTCGGGGGCCACCACTTTACCGGTTTGGCCGACTTGATAATCATTGGGCACAAAGCCCGCATCCACGGCCGCGCGCGAGGCACCCATAGCGGCGCCCAATTGGTCGGCCACTTTTTCCAACATCGGGAAATTTTCGCCAGACTGCATGCCACGGCCACCCGAAACCACAATCTTGGCCGAGGTTAGCTCTGGACGGTCAGACTTGGTCAGCTCTTCCGAGATGAACTCAGAAAGGCTTGGATTATCTGCCGCGCTGAGCGCTTCGACGCTGGCACTACCGGTTTCGGCAGCGGCGGCAAAGGCGGTAGAGCGGATGGTGATGGCTTTTTGGCCTTCGTTGACTTTCACCGTTTGAATGGCATTGCCTGCATAAATCGGACGCTCAAAAGTCGTTGCATCCAGCACGGCTGTGATGTCCGACACTTGGCTGCAATCCAGAAGGGCGGCAATGCGTGGGGTGAAGTTTTTCCCATTGGTCGAAGCCGGCGTTGCAATCGTGGCATATCCGGAGGCAATGCCGACAACCAAAGCAGCCATTGGCTCCGCCAGTTGCTTGTCATATTGGGCGTCGTCGGCCAATAGAACTTTGGCAACGCCTTCCAATTTGGCCGCTTGGTCGGCGACGCTTGCGCACCCGCTACCCGCGACGAGAACATGTAACTCGCCGCCCATTTGGGCGGCCGCGGTTACCGATTTGACGGTTGCATCGGCGAGGGTTTCATTATTGTGTTCAGCAATTAGCAGCGTATTCATTACAAGACTCCTGCTTCGTTTTTCAGTTTATCGACCAAATCGGCGACAGTTTCTACTTTCACACCGGCTTCGCGTTCGGCGGGCTCGGTGACTTTCACGATTTCCAAACGCGGCGCGGCATCTACGCCGTAATCTGCCAAGTCTTTTTCATCGATCGGTTTTTTCTTCGCTTTCATAATATTCGGCAGCGAAGCATAGCGTGGCTCGTTCAAGCGCAAATCTGTGGTCACAATCGCCGGCAGGTTGATTTTCAGGCTTTGTAGGCCCCCATCAATCTCGCGGGTGATGTTCAGCTTATCGCCATCTACACTCAACTCAGAAGCAAATGTGCCCTGGCTCCAGCCCAGAAGCGCGGCCAGCATTTGGCCAGTCTGATTGTTGTCACCATCAATCGCCTGTTTGCCGAGAATAACCATATCAGGCTTTTCTTCTTCGACAACGGCTTTCAATACTTTGGCAATGCCCAGCGGTTCCATGTCGGTTTCGGTTTTCACCAAAATGCCGCGGTCAGCGCCCATAGCAAGCGCGGTGCGGATGGTTTCTTGGGTCTGTGCCGGCCCGATGGACACCACAACAATCTCCGTTGCCGTGCCCGCTTCTTGCAAGCGAACGGCTTCTTCGATGGCGATTTCGCAGAACGGGTTCATCGACATTTTTACATTGGCTAGATCAACGCCCGATTGGTCCGGTTTCACCCGAATTTTGACGTTGTAGTCCACTACGCGTTTGACGGGGACAAGGATTTTCATCATTCAATCTCCAATAGTTGGCGCACATGCGCTCTGAGACGCAATTCTTAGTGAATTGGGGCAAATAAGTCAATTGACCAGCCGTGGGGCGCCTGCGTCAAAACGACCTTAAGATAGGCGGCAAGACAGGCGGCAAAATCATCGCTTTATCGGTTGGCGCCCGGCACCCATAAGACATCTTTTTGGCCATTGGCATTGGCGGCGCGCGCTGCGACGAACAATAAATCGGACGCCCGATTGATATATTGGCGCGCGCTATCTGAAAACACATCGCCGCCTTCGCTGGCCGCGCTCAAGAGGCGCTCGGCATTGCGAATAATCGTGCGCGCCAAATGCAAATGCGCCGCCGCAGGCGTGCCCCCGGGTAAGACGAAACTATCGAGCGGCGCCAAAGCCTCGTTCATCGCGTCTATTTCATCTTCCAAGCGTTTTACTTGCGCGGGGGTTACCCGCAAGGCCTCAAAAGCATCGGTTTCAGGGGTCGCTAAATCAGCGCCCAGATCGAAGAAATCATTTTGCAGGCGCTGCAAAACGGCGTCTAAATCGGGTTGGTCTTGGGTATAAAGACGCGCCAGACCAAGGGCGGCATTGGCTTCATCTACCGCCCCATAGACGCCAATGCGCTGGTCATGTTTGGCGCGGCGCGAGCCATCGGCCAATTGCGTCGAGCCATCGTCGCCCGCACGGGTATAGATTTTGTTCAATTTAACCATCGTCAAATGCCGTCCCTAAAAGCCTAGCCGCCAGACAGATAAACGCCCAGCATGACCAGAACAATAGTGCCAAATTGCAGCCCCACACGCCAGCGCATAAGTTTTTGCGAGGTCGAGGTCGAGCCATTGCGAAGCATGTTCACCAGCCCCGCGAGCAATACCAGCGTGACGGCAGCCAAGCCAAGGGGAATAAGGTAGCTAAAAACATCCATGCTCGTTTCCTTTCTTTACACCGAAGGTGCGCTTTACACCGAAGTGGTGCCCATTTCTTCGAGGCGCCGCGCGATGATATCGGCCTGAATTTCTGCCGCGCCCTCAAAAATATTCAATATCCGCGCATCGCATAAAACCCGACTGATGGGATATTCTAGCGCAAACCCATTGCCGCCATGAATTTGCAAACCATTGTCCGCGCCCGCCCAAGCGACGCGTGCGGCCAGTAATTTAGCCATGCCCGCTTCTAGGTCGCAGCGTTCGCCTTGGTCTTTTTTGCGCGCGGCGAAATAAGTCAATTGGCGCGCGGCCAAAATTTCTGCCGCCATCATCACCAATTTGCCAGATACCCGCTCGAAATTATAAATCGCTTTGCCAAATTGTTTTCTATCGGTCGCATAGGTAAAGGCCAGCTCCAGCGCGTTTTGCGCCACGCCAATGGCGCGCGCCGCGGTTTGAATGCGGGCGCTCTCGAACGTTTCCATCAATTGTTTAAAGCCCTTGCCAGTCTCGCCTCCCAGCACGGCGTCTTCTGGCACAGCAAAACCATCAAAGGCGATGTCATATTCTTTCATGCCGCGATAGCCCAAAACCTCAATCTCGCCGCCTTGCATGCCTTCCGCTGGAAACGGCGTTTGGTCATCGCCGCGTGGCTTTTCGGCCAAAAACATGCTCAGGCCGCGGTGGCCTTTCACATCGGCTTCGCTGCGCACCAAAAGCGTCATCACATCGGCGCGCGCGCCGTGGGTAATCCAGGTTTTGGCGCCGATAATCTCATAGCCGGTGGCGGTTTTTTTGGCCCGTGTGGCTAGGCTGGCCAAATCCGAGCCCGTATTGGGTTCGGTAAACACGGCGGTCGGCAATAAGGAGCCATTGGCAATGCGCGGGAGATAATTTTGTTTTTGCTCGGGCGTGCCATTTTGCAAAATCAATTCGGCCGCAATATCCGTGCGCGTGCCCAGCGAACCGACGCCGATATAGCCGCGCGATAATTCTTCCGACACCACACACATGGCTTGTTTACCTAACCCCATGCCGCCAAATTCTTCTGGCACGGTGAGCCCAAAGACGCCCAATTGGCCAAGCTCTTCAATCAGCGGAAGCGGGATTAGCTCGTCGCGCAAATGCCACCCATGCGCATGGGGAATAACTTTTTCATCGGCAAAACGGCGAAACTGATCGCGAATCATCGTGTGGGTTTCATCGAGCCCGGCATCGGCTTCGATTTGCCCTTGGGCCAGCATAAGCTGCGCCATGCTGGCGCGGCGTTGGGCGGTATTGGCATGGGCGCGCAAATGCTCCACATCGCCATCGTCAAAACCGGGCAAGCCATCGGCAAAACCCAAATCGCTGGGACGCACGATTTCGCCTTGGCTCATCGGCAGACCGCCAACCAATTGATTGAGATATTCGCCGAAAATAATCAGCGTGAGGTTCTGCTCCAGCTCGCCCAGCCGCTGGTTCATCTGGCTGGCATAGGCGCTCATTTGTGCCAGCGTCTCGAGATAAGTGGCGGCCCACGCGCGGCCATGACGGCCAAATTGGTCCATGCCTTCGGGCGCGGGCGCGCGCAAAGCGGCGCGCAAAGGGTCGAGCGCGGCATTGGCTTTGGGCAGCCGTGCCAAGAGGTCGAGGGTTTCTTGCGGGGTGATTTTCTCTACAGCAGTCATGCCGACAGACTATCGGTTTTTAACACGAAGGCAAGGCTCGCCAGCCCGCTTTGGCCCGGTTTGCGATGGGCGAAAGGTCGCGGCTTTACACTTGTGGGATTAAAAATTCGCCCTCGCCGAGCGGTGGCGGCAGCAGGGCGACAACCGCCTCGCGGCTCATGCCTTGCTGGCGCAAATCGCGAAACCCGCTGTCGCCCGCCTGTTTGGAAAGACGTCTGCCTTGCGGGTCGCGCATCAGGGCGTGATGAAAATAATCGGGCGTTGGCAGGCCGAGCAAGGCTTGCAGCAAGCGATGAATATGCGTTGCCGGGCTGAGGTCGCGCCCGCGCGTCACTTGGGTGATGTTTTGAAACGCATCATCCACCACCACCGCAAGATGATAAGACGTCGGCACTTCTTTGCGGGCCAGCACCACATCCCCATAGGCGGCGGGCGTGGCCAGCACGGTTTGCGGGCCATCGCCGTCTTGCGGGTTCAGCTCTTGATAGGTGAGCGGCTGGGGCGTGTTTTTTTGCACCCATTGTACGGCCTTTTTCATGTCGAGACGCCACGCATAATCACTGCCTTCCCACATCCGCCGTTTTCGCTCGCTGTCGGGCAAATCGCGATACAGGCCGGGGTAAAGCGGTGCGCCATCGGGGTCGCGCGGCCAGGTGGCGGGGTCGGCAATGGCCGCCAAAATTTCGCGCCGCGTTGCCCAGCACGGATAGACCAGCTCCCGCTCGCGCAAGATTTTCAGAGCCTGCGCATAGGCTTCAAAACGTGTCGATTGCAATAACACAGGCCGTTGCCAGTCGAGCCCCAGCCAGTCGAGGTCTTGGTAAATACCGTCGATAAAATGAGGCCGCGCCCGGCCGATGTCGATGTCTTCTATGCGCAATAAAAATTGCCCGCCGGCTTGGCTGGCTTTTTGCGCGCCGAGCATGGCCGAATAGGCGTGGCCCAAATGCAACCAGCCATTGGGGCTCGGCGCGAAGCGGGTCAGAAACGGAGAAGGCTCTTTCATTGCCATCATCAATGCTCCATAATCTTTGACTATGCAAATATATAAGACAAAAAAACAAATCACTGCAGCCCTCACGCATTTATGCGAGCGCGATAAAAAGCTGGCCAGCGCCTTTGAAAAATATGGCACACCGCCGATGCGCGAAAGCCCCGATGGGTTTCATGGTCTGGTGCGCCTGCTCATCAGCCAGCAAGTTTCCACCGCAGCGGCGACTTCTATTCAAGCCAAATTCGACGCCGCTATGGGCGGTATGGAGCCAGAAAACCTGCTGGCTTTGAGCGAGGCAGAGGTTACGGCTTGCGGCATTTCCCGCCCCAAGCAGCGGTATTTGCGCAACCTTGCCGAAGCCATCGTCAGCGATGGGCTCGACTTAAAGGCGCTGCGCAAAGCCGATAATCAGACGGTCTACGAGACGCTGGTTGCGCTTTTGGGCATTGGCCCGTGGACGGCACAATGTTATTTGCTGTTTTGTTTGCGCCGCGCCGATATGTTTCCGGCTGGCGATTTGGCGCTGCAAGAAAGCGTGCGGATGCTCTATGGCCTCGATGCCAGACCCGACGCGCCAGCTCTGGAAACTTTTGCCCAGCGCTGGCAACCGCATCGCGGGGCGGTGGCACGGCTTTTGTGGACTTATTATAATGGCGAGCAGGCCGAGGCCAAAGCGGCGCGCAAGTAACTAGAGTTAACATGTCCTATTGGGCATACTGGGGGTACCCGCTATGATTCGTAGGCCAAGGGCACGGATGAGAGGATAAAGAGACCAAACTATGCACCGATCTGCTAGCGACGCGATTGAGTTTGTGAAGGCCGCCCCGCCGGATTTTAAAAATCCTGCGAGCTGTCCGGCTTTGGTTTTAAACGCTGATTTTCGACCTTTGAGTTATTACCCGCTCTCGCTTTGGTCTTGGCAAGATACGCTAAAGGCGGTGGTGTTGGACCGGGTCAATATTGTGTCGCATTATGATACGATTGTGCATTCGCCCTCGACCGAGTTTTTACTGCCCAGCGTGGTCAGTTTAAAAACCTATGTGAAACCGCCGCGCTATCCTGCTTTTACCCGGTTCAATGTGTTTTTGCGCGATGGGTTCTCGTGCCAATATTGTGGCGTCCCCAAAGACCTAACCTTTGACCATGTTATCCCGCGCCGCGCCGGTGGGCGCACGACGTGGGAAAATGTGGTGGCGGCGTGTAGCCCGTGTAATTTGCGAAAAGGCGGTCGCTTGCCCAAACAAGCCGGCATGGTGCCAAGGCAAAAACCGCATCAGCCGACGGTTTATGAATTGCATGAAAATGGCCGACGGTTTCCGCCCAACTATTGCCATGATAGTTGGCAAGATTACCTGTATTGGGATACGGAGCTGGAGCCGTAAGCGCGGCTAGATTTTTTCCGACGCGCGAATGGCCACCCGACAGCCAAAACGGATAATTTGGCTCATCACCTCATAACCCGGCGCTTGTTCGGCGCCGTGCTCGAAAGCGGTGGCTTTATGTTCGGCTTCATCGGCACGAAATTTTTCAATCGCGGCGCGTAAAGCCTCGTCCTCGCCAGCTGTGCCGTCGGCCAGCTCGTCTAATTGGGCGGCGTAATGGGCGTCAATTTCTGTTTCCACGGCGGCGGTGCAGGCCATGGCGGCTTTTTCGCCCATCAGCGCGGTTACCGCGCCCAGCGCAAAACCAGCGGCATTCCATAGGGGGCCAAAAGCGGTTGGGCGGATGTTGCGGGCGACGATGAGGCCATCGAAATGGTCGAGATGTTCCTGCTCTTGCTCGGCCATGTGATGCACCAGCTCGGCGGTTTTTTCGAGGCCCGGAATTTTATCGAAGACCGCCAATTGGCCCTCATAAATACGCACCGCGCCATGCTCTCCAGCATGGTCGACACGGATCATTTCTTCTAGGCGTGTATGGCTCATTTTTCTTCCTCAGGATGGCGCAAGGCGCCCAAGCAAAGGGCGGCCAAGGCGAGACTTGCCAAAGCATTATAGCCTGCCAAAGAGATACCGAAAAGGGTCCAGGCTGGGGCATCACAGCGCACGATAGATTGGTTTTCGAGCGCCGCTAAAAGCGCCTCTGGCGAGCTGGCCATGGCGCCGCCGCCGCCACAAGTGGCGGGTCCGGCCCAAAATCCATATTCGATGCCCGCATGGTAGATGCCAAGTCCGGCGCTGGCCAAGAACACCACGCCCACCGTCACCAGCAAGCCGCGCGAGGCCAGTTTTGCGTAAGGCGCATAGAAATAGGCAAGGGCTAAAAGGGGCAGGGACAAATAATAAGGCGCGCGTTGTTTGAGGCACAAGGCGCAAGGGGTGAGGCCGGCAAATATTTCGCTGGCCAAAGCCGCGCCAATGACCAGCGTCGCCAGTGCCAACACCAAGCCAATGCGAGGCCTCAAAGAGAGGGGCAAAGAGAGGCGCGCCATCATCTTATCGCCCCCAGTAAAACCATGCCCAAAAGCAGCAAGGCGACGAAGAGGAAGGACAAAAGATTGAAATATTTATCAATCAGCTGGCGTATCTGCGGCCCGAAATAATAAATCAAGGCAGCCACGCCGAAGAAGCGCAGGCCGCGGCCCAAAACACTGGCCAAGATAAAAGGCCCCAAAGCCAGTCCGGCAACGCCGCTGGCAAGCGTGGCAACCTTAAAGGGTAAAAAGCTGATGGCCGCCGCCAAGACCACCCAAACGCCCCATAGGTCATAAAAACTTATGAATTTAGCAAAAGCCGCTTCGCCATTATAAAAGGCGATAATCGGTTGGCCGATGGTTTCCCATAGTAGAAAGCCGATGGCATAGCCCAAAAGCGCCCCCAAAACCGACGCCAAGGTGCAGATACTGGCCAGAAACCAGGCTTTCGTCCGATTGGCCAACACCATGGGCAGCAAAATAACATCTGGGGGAATGGGAAACACCGAGCTTTCCAAAAACGACACGCCCGCCAATCCCCATGCCGCGTGGCGGTGGGCAGATAAAGCGAGGGTTCGGTCGTATAGGGCGTGTAACATGGAGGCGAGACTAACGGCGTAAATGGGCAATGAAAAGAGTTTTGTGGCCCTCGCGAATCCTCGATAGATTTATTTATGAACAATCCTTTGGACCCAAATGCCAACTCAGGCTTTGCCAGCTCGCTGGCCGATATGATTGCGCGGCTGCGCCATGGGCTGGGCATTACCGCCATTGGTTTGGTGTTGGGCGTTGTGGTGGCCTATGCGGCTCTGGCGTCTTTTGGGGCGGTGGAAGTTTTATTGTCGCTTTGGCAACCCGCCCATGCGCCGGGCCAAATTGGCTGGCACGGGTTTAATCCTATTTTGCTTCTGGTGCCCACGGTTTCGGGTTTGCTCATTGGGGGGCTCTTGGTATGGCTGACGCCGCGCCGTCCGGTCGAGCTGGCCGATGTGATACACGCCGCGCATGAACCCGACCCCGTGGTGTCGCGCACCGGCGGTTATGTCTCTTTGGTAAAATCTGTTCTGGCCATTGGCGCGGGCTCGACGACGGGCCTTTATGGCCCCTTGGTGGTGTTGGGCGCCAGCCTGGCCGCCAGCACCAAACGCTTGCTCAACCTGTCGCCGCAATATGCCGAAATGGCTTTGGGGGCGGGCGTAGCAGCGGCGATTTCCGCTGCCTTTAGCGCGCCTTTGGCGGGTATTCTTTTCGCCCATGAAGTGGTGTTGCGCCATTATAATTTGAGGTTTTTTGCGCCTGTGAGCCTCGCTTCGGCGACGGCCTATGTGTTTTCGGGCGAAGTGCTGAACCAGCATATTTCTATTTTGCCGATATTTGAAACCCGCATGGCGGGGCCGCTGGATATTCTCTGGCTGATGGCGCTGGGGGTGATTGCGGGTCTGGTGGCGGTGGGGGTTATGCGGTTTGTGGCGCGCTTGCGGTTGCGCCTTGTTGGGGCCGCTTTGCCGGTTTGGCTGCAGCCTGCTTTGGCCGGGCTTGGTGTGGGTGTTTTGGCGCATTTCGCCCCGGCTATTTTGGGGCCCGGCTTGGACACGATATCGGCGATGATGCAGGGCGAGATTGCGCCGAGCGCTTTATTGATTTTGCTCGTGGTCAAAATTATCGCGGCGGGGCTTTGCCTGACGCTGTTTTTCCATGGCGGCATTGTGGCGCCGGCGCTTTTCATCGGCGCGGCGCTGGGCGGTGTGATGGCCGGATTTTTAACGCTCTTGGCACCGCTGACGGGCTATGCGCCCGATACCGCTTTATTTGTTCTGGCAGGCATGTCGGCGATGGCCAGCTCTATGTTGGGCGCGCCTTTGGCGGTTATTTTGCTGTGCTTTGAATTATCGCAAAATTATGCCGCCACCACGGCCATTGTGGTGACCATTGTGATTGCCAATCTGCTCTCGTCGCGGCTCTCGACGCGGTCGGTTTTTGAGCCGCAATTGCTGGCCAAAGGGGTCGATTTATCGCTCGGGCGCGAGAGCTTGGCCTTGCAGCAAACCCCTGTGACGGAGCTCATGTCGGCCGATTATCTTACGCTGCCGGCCAATGTGAGCGTGCGCCAGGCGACGCAAGAAATGGCGGAGGCGCATTGCTCTGAGGCGCATTTATTGGATGACGAGAGGAAATGGGTTGGCAAAATTTGCCTTTATGATTTGGTGCGCCAGCCCGAAGACGCCATGTGTTTGGCGTTGCAAGAACGCACGCCGCTTATTTTGCAGGCGCATGATAATGCGCTTTATGCCCAAACCGCGATGCGCGACTTTTTGGGCGAGGGCGTGCCAGTTTTAAAATCGGGCGTGCTGGTTGGCATTATCCATGAAGCCGATTTATTTGCCCACGCCCGAATGGTCACCCGAAGCGCTTGGCAGCATGACCATGATGATGCGGTGCATTAATGGGCTTGAAAACGGGGCTCTATTTTTACCCAATTTTCTGAGAGAAGATGCGTTCGAAGCATTGACGCCAAGCCAATAATCGGGCAAATGAGGGGGGCTGGTCGGCCCTTGTGGTGGAATTGGTAGACGCGACGGATTCAAAATCCGTTTCCTTAACGGGAGTGGCGGTTCGAGTCCGCCCAAGGGCACCAGCTGACTTTTTCTAAAATTTGCGATTTTATTTTCGATTGACGAATGTCTGCAAAGCAATCGACACACCGTCGTTTGCTTATGGTCTTCATCTTATGCTTGAGTAACTTTGTATCCATTGGGGGTTCAAAAAAAACAATAATTTTCACTCAAGCAGGAGACAGAGATAGATGATTGAGACCTTTCCAAAGGAGGTGGCCAAGCAGCTTGGCTACTATGTTTACAAACTTATCGACCCAAGAGACGGAGCTGTGTTTTATGTTGGCAAAGGCAAGGGGGATAGAGTTTTCGCCCAATGTAAAAATGCGATCGAGCAATCTGCTATCGAGGCGGAAGAAGACGAAGAAGATGAGGTGTCGTTAAAATTAGGGACCATACGCGAGATACTGAGAGAAGACCTTTTTCCTCTGCATATTATCGCAAGACATGGAATGACCGAGGATGAGGCTTTCTTGGTCGAAGCTGCGCTGATTGATAACACGCCTGGTCTGACCAATATAGCGGGTGGACATGGCTCCTCCGAGCGCGGTCCAGCTTCTGCCCAACAGCTTAACCAACGCTATTGTGCGGAACAGATTGTTCTGGAGCCGGGAATGAAGGTGATGGCTATCAATGTGCGAAAGTCGGAGGATGAACGGGATTATTATGATGCGGTTCGATTTGCTTGGCGCGTTTCGAAAACAAGAGCGGAGAGGGCAGAGCTTGTTTTTGCCGTGTCGGATGGCATTTGCAGGGGTGTTTTCATTCCCGAGGAATGGTTGGAAGCAACGCCTAAAAATTTCCCTAATCTGACGGAAAAGAGACTTAAAGGTAGGCATGGGTTTGTCGGCAAGGAAGCTCCCGATGAGATTGTGAAAAAATATAGGATGAAGCGCATGCCTGATGAATTTAAACGGCGCAAGGGCATGGCGTCTCCTATCCTCTATTTCTATGAGTAAGCAGAGAGGCGAATAACCCTGTTTTTGTTCACATTCCATGACTGGCCATCGAGCCCTCATATGTGTATATTGCCGAAAAGGAAACAGGAGCTTGATGATGTCCGGGGAAAGCAAATTAAAACGTATTTCTGGCGCGGTGAAAAAACTCATCGCCGATAAAGAAGATACCAAACAAGTGTTTGTGATTTTGGAAGCCTTGTCGGGCAACTCTGGGGCGCGGGCTTTTGCACGCTTCATGAAAACCGAACAGGGCCCTCGCCTTATCGAGGCCAAAAAACCTCTGTTGGACTATTTAAAAGACCGCGATTGGTTGGCCAGCCTGCCGCAAGGCTCGCTCGGCGCGCGCTATTATAATTTTACCAAAGTTGAGCAAATCAGTGCCGATGGCCTCACCGAAGCCAGCGTCGAAGGTCGCCCCGAAGAGGCGCGCGAAATAAGCGCGGCGCAGGTTCGCTATCACGAACGGATGCGCGACGCCCATGACCTGTGGCATGTCACCACTGGCTATGGCCGCGACCCATTGGGCGAATTATGCCTTTTGGCCGTCACCTATCGCCAGCTCGGCAATCTCGGTATTTTGGTTATTATCGGTGCCGGCGTTTTGGTGACCCGCAAAGAAGCACCCGAGCTGGGCATCGGCAAAGCCTTGCGCGAAGCCTTTCGTTTGGGCAAAGCCGCCAAGGGCTTACCGGCCGCCGATTGGGAATATTTACTGACCCAACCGCTCGACGAGGTGCGCCGTCAATTGGGCGTCGACACCCCCAAGGCATATCGCAAAATCGTCGATGCGACGCCTGATTTGCAAACCGCAGGATATCTGGCAGCCGAGTAATGGCCATTCGCGTGTACGGCATCCCCAATTGCGACACGGTGAAAAAAGCCCGGGTGTTTTTGGCCGAGCAGGGGCATGCGTTCGATTTCCATGACTTTCGAAAAGATGGCTTAGAGCGCGAGAAACTGGAAAGCTGGCTCACCCAGCAGCCGATGGACGTGCTGCTGAATAAACGCGGCACCAGTTGGCGCAAACTCAGCGACGCCGATAAAGACAATCAAGATAGCCAGCATTTGGTGGCGCTGATGCTGGCCAATCCGACTTTGATAAAACGCCCCGTCATCGAGCGCGATGGCGTCGTCAGCGTTGGCTTTTCCAAAGACGTGCAAGCCAGCTTTTGCGCTTAAGCTTTTTCAATCTCAAAAATCAGTAAGTCCAACCCGCCTGGGGCCGCTTTGGCTTGCGTGGTTTGGCCAATCAATCGGTGGCCGTTTTCTGACGCGAAATGCACCACATCGACTTTGGCCATAGGGTCGGTGGCCAGCAAAGTGACGCGGGTTTTCGGCGCACTGTCGCGCAAAATCTTTTGCAGCCGTAAAACCGGCATGGGGCAGCTCAGCCCAATCGCGTCTATTTCAACCACGCGCGCGGCCTAGTCTTTTTGCGGAAAGGCCGCCGCATATTCGGCCATGGCGGTAAACAGCTCGGTAATCTCGGGTTTTCCTTGCGCGCCAAATTCATGGAACATGGTGGCGCAATTAATGACAATGCGTTCTCTGTCGCCCCAATCATCGAACACGCCGAGCGCGATATCAAAAGCGGCTTCTTTATAATTCATGCCCGCTTCATAGCGCGCGCGCGCCTCATTGCGCATGGTCACCATATAGTGGCGCACTTCTTCCACGCCCGCTTTGGTGGTAATCGGGCCATGGCCAGGCACAATGGTTTCGACATCCATATCGATAATCCGGTCGCAGGCGTTGATCCAATTTTGCACCGGCCCTTCCCAAATAATCGGATGGCCGCCAATGAACAAAATATCGCCTGTATAGACAGTGCGGTCGGCGGGCACATAGGCCAGCGTATCGCCCGGCGTATGCGCGGGGCCGACGGGGATGAGATGAACGTCCTTGTCGCCCACTTTAATGGTGGTCTCGTCGTCGATGAGCGTGTCGGGCAGTTTTTGCGTTACCGATTTGAAATCAAACGGGCCGAAGCAGCTGGTGAAATATTTGCCCATTTCGCCCAACTCGGGGGCGGCATCTAAAAAGCTTTGCATCATTTCGGGGGGTTCGGCTTGCATATGTTCGGCCGTTGCGCGATGGGCGATGATTTGCGCATCTGGGCAGCAGCAATTGCCGTTACAATGGTCGCCATTATGATGCGTGTTGACGACGGTATTTATGCTTTGGGCGGCGCTTTCGGCGTCTTGATAAGCGGCCAACATATCCAGGGTGAGCGGCACATCGAACAAAGTGTCGACCAGCAGCGATTGATCGCCATCGACGACCAGCCCGGCGTTTGACCAGCCCCAACCGCCATCGGGTTGCAGCCACGCATAGGCACCATTGCCGATTTGGTGCAGGCCTTTTTCATAAGCAAATTTTGGATGCCCCAGTTGCATATCGATTCTCCCCCGCTAAACTTCCTAGAGAAAAGGGTAACGCAAAATAGAGCTCTTTACATCGTCTTTTTGCGGCGTAATCTAGGAACAAACCAAAGGAGAAAAACCATGGATGAGTTTATCTTTATCGACGCTTTCGAAGCGCAAGCCGCCAAACAAGGCGATGCCACGGCGCTGGTCTGTGCGGGCCGCGAAACCAGTTATCGCGAGCTCAGCGATTTGAGCCACCAAGTGGGCCAAAAGCTGGTTGCGGAGGGTATTTCCCCGCAGGCGCGTGTCGGCTATTTGGGCGGCAATTCAGACCTTTATTTCCAAATGCTCTTGGGCGCGCAAAAAGCCCGGGCGGTGGTGGTTGGGGTGAACTCGCGCCTCGCCCCGCCCGAAGTCGCTTATGTGCTCAATGATGCGAAGGCGGAAATCATTTTTGTTTCCAAAGCCTTTGTGCCGCTGATTGAAGGCATTTTGCCAGATTGTCCGGAGGTTCAAAAAGTCATCGCCATGGATGGCGGTCATAGTGAATGGGAGGCTTTCTCGGACTGGCGCGATGGGGCCAAGGCCGAGCCTTTGGGTTTGGCTTATAAAACCGATGATGACTTCATTCAGCTTTACACATCCGGCACCACGGGCCATCCCAAAGGCGTGCAATTGACCAATGAAAACATGGGCAGCGCGCTAGAGCAGGCGGGCTATTGGGCCAATTGGGAGCCCCAAGACCATGTTCTATTATGCATGCCTTTGTTCCATATCGCGGGGGTTAATGTTGGGCTCATCGGCTTGTTCGAGGGCACTAAAGTCACCGTGCTGGAAGAGGTAGACCCAGTGGAGATTTTGCGCCTTATAGAGGAAGAGCAAGTCTCTATTTTATTTATGGTGCCAGCGGTGATTTTATTCTTGATGCAATTGCCGCGCATTCGCGAGGCCGATGTATCGAGCGTGCGGCAAGTGATTTATGGCGCCTCGCCGATTGCCGAAGAATTATTGCTGCAAGCCAGCCAAGTGTTTACTGGTGATTTTGTGCAAGTCTATGGGCTTACCGAAACGACCGGTTGTGGCACTAGTTTAATGCCCGAAGACCATGACCCCGCGCGCAATAAATTGCGCAGCTGCGGCAAGCCAAATGTCGGGGTCGAAATTCGCATCGTCGATGAAAACGGCAAATCTGTGCCGCAAGGCGAAGTGGGCGAAATTACCATGCGCGCGAAATCCAACATGAAGGGCTATTGGGCCAAGCCTGACGCCACGAAAGATGCCGTGCGCGATGGCTGGTTCTACACAGGTGATGCTGGCTTTTTCGACGACGAAGGCTATGTGTTCATCCACGATCGGGTGAAAGACATGATTGTGTCCGGCGGTGAGAACGTCTATCCGGCGGAAGTGGAAAACGCGCTTTTTGCCCATCCAGACATTGCCGATGTGGCGGTGATTGGCGTGCCCGATGAAAAATGGGGCGAGGCGGTGAAAGCGTGCGTGGTTTTAAACAGCGGCGCCAGCTTGAGCGAAGAAGAGATTATCGCTTTCGCACGCGAGCGCATTGCGGGCTATAAATTGCCCAAATCGGTCGATTATGTTGAGGCTTTGCCCCGCAATCCTTCGGGCAAAATATTGCGTCGCGAATTGCGCGACCCGTATTGGGAAGGCCATGATCGCCGCGTTGGCTAAGGCCAAATTAGGCGGATTTCGTTCTCGGCTTTTTGGCCGCAGGTTTTTTCTTGCGGGCGGGCTTCGGCTTGGGCAGTCCGGTGAGCTTGGCCAAATCAGCTTTTTGTTTTTTCAGCTCGGCCTCTGACCAAGCGTATTTTTTGGCCATAAAGGCAGCGATGACATTTATTTGGGCGCTCGACAGGGCGCCTGTCTGGCCTTCGATGAGGCGGCGCATCACCACGTCGCTCAGCTGCATGGCCATTTCTTGATGCACGGCGAAACTGACGCGCGCGGCCAAAATGGGGTCTTTGAGTTTTGCCAGCCCTTGGGTGTTGCTGTCTAGCATTTGCGGCAGCAAGGCGCCGTAAAGGCGCGATAATAAATCGATTTGGGCGGTTTCTATTTTGGGATATTGCGTCCGCATGGCATCCATAAAATCGCCCAAGTCGTCGCGTGGCGCACAAGCCAATATCGTATTGGCACTGCGCTGGCGTTTGGCGGGTTGGCCCAATTTGGCAAAGGCCGTATCGACTATTTTTTCGCCAAGCCGTCGCGAGGTCGTCCATTTGCCGCCCAAAGCGGACAGCAGACCCTCTGGGCCCCCATGTTCGCTATGGTCATAAATTTCACTGCCGCGCGACAAGCCATAGGTGGTCTCGGCACGGTCGTCTATGTCGGCCACCAAGGGCCGCAAGCCCACATAGGCATGCACCACATCGTCTCGGGTGAGCTGCGCCTCGGGCAAAACCGCATTGGTTTTATTCAGCAGCAAATGGATATCCGCCTCGGTCACACAAGCGGCATCCGGGTCTTCGTCGAATTTCGTGTCGGTGGTGGCCAGCAAGCTCATGCCCATCCAGGGCAGTATAAACACATGTTCGTCCGCCACCGGAACCGTCAGGGCAATGCCGCGGGTCAGCGAGCGGGTTACCAGATGAATGCCTTTGGAGCGGATGAGTTTTTTGGTTTGTTTTTGATTACCCGCCAGTTTCATTACGTCGTCGGCCCAAGGCCCCGCCGCATTGACCACCAATTTGGCCGATAGCGCGGCCCGCGCTTGAGACAGATTATCTTTGATGTTTACGCCGCTAATGCGCTTGCCGGATTTTATCAAATCCGTGGCTTCGCAATGATTCACCACCACGGCACCCGCTTGCACGGCGGTGCGTAATATAGCCAGCACCAAGCGTTCGGGCGAGAGCATTTGTCCATCTTGATACATCAGCCCGCCCGTCAGCGTGCCTTGCGGCCCAACGTGGGGCGTGTCGGGGCTTAAGCCCAAAACTTGCGCCGCCGTGACCGAGCGATGACCGGCGATTTTTTGCATCGGGTCAACCGATCGATTGCGGTCGAAAGCCAGAAGGTCATAAAGGTAAAGGCCGATTTTTAACAGGCTGCGTCTGGGCTTGCTGTCTTCATAGGTCGGAATGATAAAGCCCAGCGGATGCACTAAATGTTTGGCGATACGGCTCCAATGACGGCGCTCGCGCAGGCCTTCGCGCACTTGGCGAATATCGCCATTGGCCAAATATCGCAATCCCCCGTGCATGAGTTTAGAAGAGCCAGCCGAGGTGGCGGCCGCAAAATCGCCCTTATCGATAAGCGCCACGCGCAAGCCCCTTAGGCTGGCATCGAGCGCAATGGCCGCGCCAGTTGCGCCGCCGCCAATGATGGCGAGGTCAAACGGGGATTTCGATAAGGCTGAAAAATCTCTTTGCATGAAAGCTTCCATTTGCTTGGCAGGTGGCGGCGAGTATAGACTAAAAACGGATGAAACGGGAGATGCATCATGGCGACAAATAACCCCTCTATCGTGCAAGCCAATGGGCTTAGCCTGTGTATGCAGCGGTTTACGCCCGAGACCAAAACCCACGCCGTGCCGCTTATTCTCATTCGCGGCTTGGGCACGCAAATGATTCAATGGCCAGCAGCCTTTATCGATTATTTTACGCAAGCGGGCCTTGAGGTGATTATCTTCGACAATCGGGATGTCGGCGAAAGCCAAAAGCTCGATGCCGCGGGCATTCCCGATATTATGGGCCTGTTGGAAGACCAGAAATCGGGCGCCACCTTTCCCGTGCCCTATGGCATTGGCGATATGGCCGAGGATGTGATTGGTTTGATGGACGCTTTGGCAATAGACAAAGCGCATGTTTTTGGCATGTCTTTGGGCGGCATGGTGGCGCAACATTTGGCTTTTGCCCATGGCGAGCGGATGGAAAAAGTCATCTGTGTGATGTCCACCTCGGGCGACCCAGATTTGCCAATGCCCGCGGTCTCTGACTTGGCCCCACCAGATGACGTTGAGGATGAAGCGGCCTTGGTGGATTATTTGACCCAAAGCCTGGCCGAGCATGCGAGCCCAGATTTTCCAACCCCAGAACCCGAACGCCGCGCTTTGGCGGAGAAGATTATTGCGCGCTGTTATCATCCCGCAGGCGTGGTTCGTCAAATGGCGGCGGCCATTATCGATGGCAGTCGGGTGGCGCGGTTGAAAACCATAGAGAGGCCGTTTCTGGTTATTCATGGGCTGGCCGATACGCTGATTGACCCGATATGTGGCGAGAGCATCGCGGCCCATGTGCCGGGTGCCATATGGCGTCCGGTGGCGGGCATGGGGCACGATATTGGGCCGCAGCTAGAGCAGGAAATTGGCCCCGATATTTTGGCCTTTCTGGGCGTTGAGCCAAGGCGCAATGCTTGACAAATGGGCCATGTATCGGCCAATTTGCAACAACTTAATTTGAGGAGAAACACATGTCTGTATGCATCGTCGGCTGGGGCCACACGAAATTCGGAAAATTAGAAGACCAAGGTTTGGAAGACTTACTCGTCGCGGCCGCCAATGAGGCCATGGCGGATGCGGGCGTGGGGGCCGAAGATATTGATGCGATTTATGTCGCCACGTTTAACGCGGGCATGTCGGAGCAAGATTTTATTTCTTCGCTGGCTTTGCAAGTTTCAGATGCGTTTCGTTTCACCCCTTCCACGCGGGTAGAAAATGCCTGTGGCTCGGGTTCGGCGGCTGTGTTTCAGGCAGCCAATGCCATTGAAGCGGGGCGCGCGCGCCGCGTGCTGGCCATCGGGGTGGAGAAAATGACCCATCTATCGAGCGGCGACGTGGGGCGTTGCCTATCGCGGGCCAGCTATATGCCAGAAGAGGGCGACCAAGGGCTCACTTTCCCGGGTATTTTTGGCGTCGTGGCAGGAAAATATTTCCAAAAATATGGCGACCAAAGCGATGCTTTGGCGCAAATCGCGGCCAAAAACCATAAAAATGGTTCGGTAAATCCGTTGGCGCATATGCAAAAAGATTTCGGTTTCGATTTCTGCCGCGCGGAGAGCGAGAAAAACCCAATCGTGGCCGGCCCTTTAAAGCGCACCGATTGCTCGATGATTTCTGACGGCGCGGCGGCCATTATTTTGACCGATGAAGACACCGCCCAAAGCCATGACAAAGCCATCGCCTTTCGCGCCCGCACGCAAGCCAATGATTTCTTGCCGATGAGCAAACGCGATGTCACCGCCTTTGACGGTCCCAAAACAGCTTGGGCCAAAGGGCTCGAAGAAGCGGGCGTGGCGTTGACCGATTTGTCTTTGGTGGAGACGCATGATTGCTTCACCATTGCCGAGCTCATTCAATATGAAGCCATGGGTCTGGCCGCGCCAGGCAAAGGGGCCGAGGTTCTGGCCGATGGCACGGTTTATAAAGACGGCAAATTGCCGGTTAACCCATCGGGGGGACTGAAAGCCAAAGGCCATCCAGTGGGGGCCACGGGCGTCTCTATGCATGTGATGGCGGCGCGTCAATTGATGAATGAGGCCGATGAAATGCAAGTCAAAGACGCCAAATTGGCGGGCATTTTTAATATGGGCGGTGCGGCCGTTGCCAATTATCTGTCTATTCTTGAGCGGGTAAAATAAGCCGCGCGATATAGAGAAAATATAACGGGCAAAATAAAAGGGCCGCTTCGAAAGAAGCGGCCCTTATTCATTCCACATTTATCCCACAACGCGCGGGTTACTGGCTGGCTTGTTTTAAATAGGCGATGACATTATCGCGGTCGGTTTCTTTGCGTAGGCCGGCAAAAGACATCCGTGTGCCTTTCACCACTTTGCGGGGCGCGGCGAGATAGGCGGCTAGGTTTTCTTCCGTCCAGACTTTCTGCTCGCCCGCATAGGCAATCATGCCTTTGGAATATTTATAGCCGTCGATAGAGGCAATCTCGCGCCCGATAATGGCGTTCAATTGGGGGCCAACGCGGTTTTTCGCTTTTGGGCCCACCATGTGGCAAGAGACACATTTTCGATAGGTTTTGGCGCCTTTTTCCGCATCGCCTGCTTGGGCCGCAGGGCTGAAAAAAATCACTGTCATAAGGGTTAGCAAGAGGGCACGCATTTGATATCTCCTTTGAACGTTATGGCAAGGATATAGGGCGTTTAGGGGCGCGTGCCAAGCGCCATGCTGTCGCAAGCAAAACCTTATGGCACCAGCCAAGACTGCGTGTCTTGGGTGAAATCAAACAAAGCGCGGCGATGGCCACGCGCCGCTAAATATAGCCATTCCATGGTTTCGACATGGGCCCGAACTGGCACGAAATGGGCTTCGCCGTCCTGCGTTGTGGCGGCGTCAAAACGGACCTCTTGCGGCGTATCAATGGGGCTGCCCGGCCCTTGGGTCACTTGATAGCACTCGCGGCTCATTGGCCGCGTGGCCTGCCAAGCGGCGTCATAGTCGGGGCCGCGAAGCATCTCGAAGCGCACGCCCAAGCGCAATTGAATTTTCGTGCCCGCGTCATAAAAATGTATGGCGCCTTTTGGGTTGGCTTGTAATTCGGCTATTTTTCCTGACCGCGTATCGGTGTGAAAGCGCAAATGGCGGGCTTTTGTATCGCAGCCGCGCAAGACCAGGGTGCGAATCGTGGGGCTGCCACTGGCGGTTATCGTCGCGACACTGGGGGTATGAAAAGCGGCTTTTCTATCTTTGACACCACGTTCCAACATCGACCAGCCATAGGCGCAAGAGGCCGCTAAATCGTCATAGCAAGACAAGATGGGCGGGCCGCCGCTTTTTGATTTTTGGGGCTTTTGGTCAAATTCAATATCACTCATGGAGCCCAATATAGAGCAGTCTTTGCTGGTGTCCAATGGCAATGAAACGGGCGGGCAGGGTTTGAAATTGTCATAAATTCGCGATAAATTGATGGTGGCTTTTTCACCCGCATCAGCGCACCATGCGGAAATAAATCAAATAAGTTGAGGAGAGTCTAATGAACAAGCTTTTGGTGGCCACCGCATTTGTTGCCTTTGTCGCATTTTCGAGCGCGCCCGCCTTGGCGCAAAACTATGTCGGCGTGAGCACAGGGTTCACGTCTTACGAAGACACAGGCGCCGATATCGATAGCCAAGGCTTATCGTTTTTTGCGGGCGGCCAATTTGACCCTCTGGTGGCAGTTGAATTTAGCTACACGTCGCTTGCCGACGTCGATACCAATGGACGCAAAACGCAAGCCTCTGTCTTGGCGCTTTCGGGCGTTTTACGCTCTCCGGGCGAGGGCTTCGAGCCGTTTTTACGCCTCGGTGTAGCCCGCGCAGATGGCAAAGTAACCGGTGATAATGATGCTTATGACGAAGAAAAAAGTGGCGTCATTTTTGGTTTTGGTGCGGATTTTACGCTGAATTATAATTCATCCTTGCGCTTTGAATATGTCGAGACCGATCTCGACGGCGCGAAAACCGACCAATTGAGCTTTGGCACGATTTACCGCTTTTAGGCCAGCGGCTTGGGTGGTGATCCCGGGTAGATTCGAACTACCGGCCCCCAGATTAGGAATCTGGTGCTCTATCCGACTGAGCTACGGGACCACTTTTTCAAAATAGCCCCGCCAGCGCGCTTCCACAAGCCTTGCGATGGTTTGCCCTAAATCAAGCCCGCCTGATGCGGGTCGCCATTGGTTTTGGCAATCAGCGAGCCGCGCAGTTTTTGCAAGGCCTCATGTTCAATCTGGCGCACGCGCTCTTTCGAAATGCCCAGTTTTTTACCCAAGCTTTCCAGCGTTACCGTGGTTTCGCTCAACCGGCGCGACCGGATGATAATCACTTCGCGCTCGTTTAAATCTTCCATCGCCTCGCCAATCCAAGTGGCGCGCTGTTGGCTATCCAGCTTGTCTGAGACTTCCGTGTCTGGCAGGTCGCGCTCGCACACCAGCAGCTCTTGCCATTCGGTCGCGCCGCCATCGTCGGAGCGGTCGGAAATAGTGGCGTTCAACGAACGGTCGCTGCCTTCCATGCGGCCTTCCATGTTCAGCACATCTTCCATCCGCACGCCCAATTCATTGGCCACATAGGTGCGGCTTTCATGGGTCATATTGGCGCCAATATCGTTAATGCGCGCGCGCAAGCGACGCATATTAAAGAATAAAGATTTTTGCGCCGCCGTGGTGCCCGTGCGCACAATCGACCAATTGCGTAACACATAATCTTGTATGGACGAGCGGATCCACCAGCCGGCATAGGTGGAAAAACGCACTTCGCGGTCTGGGTCAAAACGATTGGCTGCTTGCATCAGGCCGATATTGCCTTCTTGCACCAGATCGCCCATCGGCAGACCGTAATTGCGAAACTTTGCAGCAATTGCCACCACCAAACGCACATGCGCGGCGGTTAGCTCGTGCAGCGCGTTCTCATCGCTTTTGTCGCGCCAACTGCGGGCCAAATACTGTTCATGCTCCAGCTCGAGCATAGGCAGTTTCATGGCCTTTTTGATGAATTTGCGTCCAGCCTGAACGGTTTCTTGTGTGTCTAAATGCGCCATAATATGTATCTCCTATTAAAGATACGCAAAGGCGGCTCATTTGGTTCACTGAAAACGTAATTTTTAAAAAAGCGCCTTTAAGCTGGGTCGACCCCGGGCTGGCGCCTGGCGCCGCCGGTGGTTTTCGCCAAAATACCTTCGAGCTTAATAATCGCCTCATCATCGGTGGTTTTTTCTACCGTGGCCACTTCGCGCGCCATACGCTCAATGGCTTTTTCGTAAAGCTGACGCTCTGAATAAGACTGCTCTGGCTGGTTTTCATTGCGGAATAAATCGCGCACCACTTCGGTGATGGCCACTAAATCGCCCGAATTAATTTTCGCTTCATATTCTTGGGCCCGTCGGCTCCACATGGTGCGTTTCACGCGGGCGCGCCCTTTCAAGGTTTTGATGGCGCTGTCCATTATTTTGGCATCGGCCAATTTGCGCATACCAATTTCTTTGGCTTTGGCCAGCGGCACGCGCAGAACCATTTTTTCTTTGTCGAAGCTTACGACAAACAGGTCGAGGCTCATGCCAGCGATTTCTTGCACGGCAATCTCGGTAATTTGCCCGACGCCATGGGCTGGATAGACCACAAATTCGTTTACTTTAAACCCTAGCGCCGAGTGACGCGGCGCTTCTGGCTTGCTTGGTTTCTTTTTCGCAGCCGTTTTGGGGGGCGATTTTTTGACGGCGGCTTTTGCGGCCGGCTTCTTAGTGGTTTTGGGAGCCGCTTTTGCAGCCGCCTTTGGGGCGGCTTTTTTCGCGGCGGGCTTTTTAGCGGCGGTTTTCTTCGCTGGCGCTTTTTTGGCTGCAGGTTTTGCGGCCGCAGGCTTTTTCGCTTGTGATTTCTTCGCCGTAGGTTTTTTCGTCGCCGTTTTTTTCGCAGTGGCCATGAAGGTCTCCAAATGCAAAAAGGCCCCGAAACGGTGCCTTTTGTGGGATTAAATGTCTGACGAGGAGTATATCACAAAACCGCATGATTTCCAAGGGCTTGGCTGATTTCGACCGATTTACACCGGGTTAATCGCCCGCCCCTGGGGCTTCGCTGAAATCGGTAGCGAATTTATTGGGTTTGTTCAACCAATCATCGGCATCGCTTGGCGCGTCTTTGCGCAGGGTGATATTGGGCCAAATATCGGCGTATTTCGTATTCACTTCGAGCCATTTCTCCAAGCCCGATTCGGTGTCGGCCTTAATGGCGTCGGCCGGGCATTCGGGTTCGCATACGCCGCAATCAATGCATTCGTCGGGGTGGATGACGAGCATATTCTCGCCTTCATAAAAGCAATCGACCGGGCAGACTTCCACGCAGTCGGTATATTTACATTTAATGCAATCTTCCGTGACGATATAGGTCATGTCATTTCCTATGAAAAACGGGTCCTGATAAAAACGGGTCCTAATAAAAACGGGTCTTAAGACCGCAACTGACTTTGCGCATTTTTGCGCGCTTGGCCAGCTTGTTGGTCGGTGATGTGTATAAGCCCTGCGACGCGACGAAGCAAGTTCGCTTCAAAATCATCTACCACGCCATCGCTTAAGACGATTTGCCACAAAAGCTCGAGCAACATAATTTTATGCGCTTCGCCAAAATGTTTGTTGATGCGCACGGTAAATTGAAATAAATCGCTGGCTTCATCGGCGGCCGCCTTGGCTTCTTCGATCAACGTGGCGGCGGCTGCCTCGTCGAGGCCGAAATGAGGCCCGACGAGCCGGGCGATGAGTTTTTCTTCGCCGTCATCCATATGGCCATCGATTTGCGCGGCGCGCACCAAAAGGGCAGCGGCGGCAATGTGCAAAGCATCCGAACGCGGCGGCGCACTGGTGGCGACGGGTTCCGCAAACATGGTTTTCAATTTATCTAACATGGCGCCCTCTTCTCTAAACTCTCACGAAGGTGTTACCTAACGCGGCACGCACGGCTATGCAATGTCTGTTTTGGTCGCATGGGGGCGGCTTACCCCAGCTCGTCGCGGTTGGTAAAAGCATCTAATTCGCGGCGTTGTTTCTTGGTGGGTCGGCCCGCGCCATAGTCGCGCGACGCCACTTTCTCTTCCTTGGGTTTGGGTTGGGGCGGGTCGCGGTCGATATAGAGCGCTTGCGCTTCCACCGCAGGCCCGCGGCGCACGCTTAACGTCACCACCTCGATGAGGCGAACATGGTTATGGAGCGGAAACGTAAGCACATCGCCAACTTTCACATTGGCGGAAGCGCGGGTTTGTTTGACGCCATTGACGCGCACATTGCCCGCGGCGGCTAATTTGGTGGCTAGCGTTCGGGTTTTGAAAAACCGCGCATGCCAGAGCCATTTATCGACCCGCATGGCCTTGGGCGGCGGCTTGTTCGCCAGGCTATTCATTGCCACCCGATTGCAAAGATTTTAACACGGCGAAAGGTGAATTTGGGTCGGCCTGTTTTTCGGCGCGGCGCGGCTTATGGCTGGCGCGCGCCTTAGGGGCGGCGGCAGGTGATTTGCGTTTGGCATTGTTTTTACGCCCGCCCTCAGCGCCCGTTTTGCTTTGCGGGTTGTGTTTTGCCCGAGCGGGTCGCCACAGGGTTACAAGTTTTGCGGCCTCTGGTTCGCTTGCTTTGGCACTTTCTTCTGCTTCTTCCGATGCGGTTTCTGCTGGGGCGACAGTTTCTGGAGCCGCACCTTCTGGAGCTGCTCCTTCTGGAGAGACATCTTCTGAAGAGATTGAGGCAGGTTTTTCTTCCCCCGCTTCAGCGGCCTCTGGCGCGATGGGCGCGGCTTCTGCCTCTAGCGATTGATAGCCGAGCGCGGTCAAAATTTCCGCCAAATCTTCGGCGCCACAGCCCATGATAGACATCATGGCTTCATTGGCTTCAAAGCCTTTGGTTTTTTGCGCTTTGCTTTGTTCCAGCGCAGGGCGGATGAGGTCGGCCAATCGCTCGAGCATATCGAGGCGAATGGCGCGGTTCTTGGTGGTGTAAAACCCAGCTGCGCGATACAGATGGAACGGCAATTTTTCGCGCGCGCAAGAGGTCAGCCCGGCGGCGGGAAGCAAGGCCAAGTCTTTGGCAATATCTCGCGGTGGTGTTTCCGATGCCTCTGGCGGCGTTGCGGCCTCACTGGATTGGCGCTCTAAAAGGCTCATCAAGGCCAAGAGGCGGGCCGGTGCGGGTTTTAGCAAAGCGGGCACAAACACCGTGTAAAAGCCGAAGCGCACGCCTAATTTTCGCAAGCTGGCGCGCAAGGGCTGGTCTAATTTGGCCAAAATATCGGCCACATCGCGGCGCGGCAAACTGCCTTTATGTTCCAGCAGTTGAAACGCGAGCCCGCGGGCTAGACCATCTAAGTCTTTCGCGGTTTCGAGTTTTTTCAAAGGCTCTAGGTCTTGCGCTATTTTGGCGCGCACCCAATCGGTGAGGCGGGTCTCGGCGCGTTGGCGCGCCTCGCCCGTCAGCGCTTCATCGGCCAATAATTGCGCCGATGGGGTGAGATAAGCCAGTTTATCGCTATCGCGCCCGAGATTAATTTGCAAGTGCCCGACGCATGCCGTCTGCCAAATAATCTCGCCGGTTTGCGTCAATGAAAACGCCGTGTCTTCGGCTTGGCCAATTTCTTGGGCGCGCGCGCGCAGCGCATCGCCCACGGCTTTTTCCACCGCGGCGCGTGCCGTGCCCGCTGGCACGCCTTTGAGGCGCGGGTCGCGCTCGACGTGCAGGCCGTTGAGCCGACCCATATATTCTTCGGCCACTAGAATGTCGCCATTGTCTTCAATATTCGCCACGATAACCTCTCGTCCGGCAAGCCGCCGCATTAGGGCAGATGTTTTGCGATCCACAAATTGCCCCATTAACTTATTATGCAGCGCATCCGATAGACGGTCTTCTACACTACGGCTGACCCCCTGCCAATGGGCAGGGTCGGCCAACCAATCATTGCGCTGAGCAATATAAGTCCAAGTGCGAATATGCGCCAGCCGCATCGATAGGGTTCCCAAGTCGCCATCCAAGCGGTCGCAACGCTCAATGCGCTCGCCCATCCAGCTTTCCGGAATAAGCCCATCGTCGCCACTTAAAAATCCAAACACTTCGCCGATGAGCGCGCTATGTTCGCCGACCGTGGTTTTTCGAAAATCGGGGGTTTGCGCCACTTGCCACAAAAGCTCTAAAGCCGGATTGGCGCCAGAGCTATGCAAGCTGCCATCGCCCAATAAATCGAGCGTATCGGGGTCGCGGCTTAATAGTTTCATCGCTTGTTGGTCGTCGGCCGCGGGCGCGCGCATGAGGCCGGCCCGTGGCGCGGTTTTTTCTAGGCTTAACAAAAGCGCTTCGAGGCTCGAGAAATCGAGATTGGGATTGCGCCAGAACAGGCTTTTGACCGGCTCAAATTCATGGGTTTCGATTTGCTCAATTAAAGCCTCGTCAAAGGCTTCCATATCGCCGGTCACGCCAAAGCTTCCGTCTTGCGTATGGCGACCGGCGCGGCCCGCGATTTGAGCCAATTCGGCGGCGCTTAATTGGCGATGGCGACGGCCATCAAATTTGCGTCTCTGGGCAAAGGCCACATGGTCGACATCCATATTGAGCCCCATGCCAATGGCATCTGTGGCGACCAGAAAATCGACCTCGCCCGATTGATACATTTCTACTTGCGCGTTTCTTGTGCGCGGGCTTAAGCCGCCCATCACCACGGCGGCGCCGCCGCGTTGTTGGCGAATAACCTCGGCGATTGCATATACATTATCGGCCGAAAAAGCCGCTACTGCGCTGCGTCTGGGCAGGCGCGATAATTTATGGCTGCCGCCCCAGCTAAGGCGCGAAAAGCGGCCGCGGCTTTCTATTTCGACTTTGCCGAGCAATTGGCGCAAAATCGGCGCCATGGTTTCGGCGCCCAATAAAATCGTCTCGGCGGTGCCGCGCGCATGCAAAATGCGGTCGGTGAACACGTGGCCGCGCTCGGGGTCCGCCGCCAATTGGCATTCGTCGATGGCGATAAATTCAACCTCGCGGCTAATCGGCATGGCTTCTGTGGTGCAAATGAAATAGCGCGCTTTGGGCGGAAGAATTTTCTCTTCGCCCGTGATTAAGGCCAAATCGGCTTTATGGACGTGGCCGAAGTCGCCGCGCAGGCAGCGGTCATAGACTTCGCGCGCCAAAAGCCGCAGCGGCAAGCCAATCATGCCGCTGCCATGGGCCAAGAGGCGTTCCATCGCAAGGTGGGTTTTACCAGTGTTGGTGGGCCCTAAAACAATACGCAAGTGGGGCTGAAAAGACAGGTTCGACATGAGGTCAACCATGACCAAGCGCGCCCGTTTTTGCAAGCGCGGCGCCTCAAATTCTCGTGATTCGCTATTTAGGGCTGTGGACGAATCGGTTTTGGCCAAACCGCATGAACAGGGGGCGAACATAGCGTGTCCGAATCACTACCATAGTAGCTTCCCCCTATCTGTTCACGCCTATATCTAGTGGGTACGCCTATCTCACCCTCGCAAAAGCGACAAAAGGGCGCGTTGGCCGCCAAGCGCCGATAAGAGGCTTGCCAGTTTGGGTTGGCTCAAGCATGATTTGGGCTTGTATTTCAGCCGCAGGGGAGACGCGCTATGGATTATGAAATTCCGGAGGATATCCGCACCTATTTGGCGGCGCTCGATAAATTTATTGAAGCTGAGATTATGCCGCTGCAAATGCAGGACGATAACAATCGGTTTTTTGACCATCGGCGCGAACACGCGCGCACCGATTGGGACAATAACGGTCTGCCGCGCCCCGAATGGGAAGAGCTGTTGCGCGAGATGCGCCGCCGGGCCGATAAGGCGGGGCATTTGCGCTTCGCCTTGCCGAAAGAATATGGCGGCGCCGATGGTTCTAATTTGGCCATGGCGGTTATTCGCGAGCATTTGGCGGCCAAAGGGCTGGGACTGCATAATGATTTGCAGAACGAAAGTTCGATTGTCGGCAATATGCCGCAAGTTCTCATGTTTCGAGATTTTGGCACGCCCGAGCAGGCCGACACATTTATCAATGGCATGTTGGCGGGCACGCATCGCATCTGCTTTGGCCTGACCGAAGCGGCGCACGGCTCTGACGCCACATGGATGGAAACCCGCGGCGTGCGCGAAACCCGCGATGGCGTCGATGGCTGGCTCATCAATGGTGAAAAAATGTGGACCACGGGCATGCATGTGGCCAGCCATGTGATGGTGTTTGCCCGCACCTCTGGCGAGGATGGCGCGGCGCGCGGCATCACCTGCTTTTTGGTGCCCGCCGATGACCCGGGCGTGAAAATCGAAGAATATATGTGGACTTTCAACATGCCGACCGACCATCCGCGGGTCTCGTTTACCAATATTTGGGTGCCCGAAAGCGCGATATTTGGCGCCCCCGATAATGGCTTGGCTTTGGCGCAGCATTTTGTCCATGAAAACCGCATTCGCCAGGCCGCCAGCGGCGTCGGCGCGGCGCAATATTGCATTAATGAAAGCGTGGCTTACGCCAAAAAACGCGCGCCCTTTGGCAAGCCCCTGGCGACCAATCAAGCCATCCAGTTTCCGCTGACCGAGCTGCATACGGAAAATGAAATGATCCGTAATTTGGTTTATAAAACGGCGGCGCAAATGGATACGATGAGCAAGCCTGAAGTGGCCATCCATTTGTCTGATAAAGTGTCGATGTGTAATTATCGCGCCAATCGCTTGGTCTGCGAGGCCGCCGATCAAGCCATTCAAACCCATGGCGGACTTGGCTATTCGCGCCATATGCCGTTTGAGCATATTTACCGCCATCACCGGCGCTATCGCATTACCGAGGGCTCGGAAGAGATACAAATCCGCAAAGTGGCGGCGCATTTATTTGGCTTTATTCAGCCGGGTAAGGAAAAAAAATCATGAGCCGTCCCGATGGCTGGCACGAGCTAGACTTCGATGGCATGTTTGACCATTTAGACACGCATTTTACGCAACATATCGGGCCGATTTATATTCGCGACTTGCCAGAGCAGGGCGGGCGCCAGCTTGGCTTTGAGGTGCAGCCGCATATGTGTAATCCGGTTGGCATCTGCCATGGCGGCATGTTGATGAGCGTGATGGATGTGGGATTGGCGTTTATTTTGCACAATCATCTCGGCCAGCATTCTTTCACGCCCTCGGTTAGCTTTAATTTCGATTTTCTGGCGCCGGGTCAATTGGGCGATTTTTTAATCTGCGAAGGCACTTGCACGCGGGCCACCAAAAGCACGGGGTTTGTTAACGGTCACTTGCTGGGCAAAGACGGGCCGGTGATAACGGGAAGCGGAATTTTTAAAATCACCCAAACGGTCTTGGGTAAAAACCACACGGCCAAAGCGGGCGCGGGGAAAGTTTAAGCGTCGGGTGAAAACCGCTTGACGCAAAGCGGCGGTTTTTCTATATCTTCATCACCTTAATGACAGAAAACAAAGAAAACAGAGCCTAGCTCTCGTTTGAACCGAAATAAATAGGAGTGACCGATGTCACGTGTATGCGAATTGACTGGCAAATCTGTAATGAGTGGCAACAATGTGAGCCATGCTATGAACCGTACGCGTCGTCGTTTTCTGCCGAACCTGCAGCAATGCAGCCTGCCAAGTGAAACGCTTGGCCGCGCGTTGAAACTTCGTATCTCGGCCAGAGCTTTGCGCTCGGTAGAGCATATCGGCGGTATCGATGCGTTTTTGCTGAAAGCCAAAGACGCGCAATTGTCGTCGCGCGCTTTGAAGCTGAAAAAGCTGGTAAACGCTAAATCAGCCTAAATCCGCTTTCGGATTTTATCTATCCTTTGTCTTTTAACTGGTGCTGGCGCCCCGCACAGGCACGGCGCTTGTGCGCACGCCAGCGCGCCGATGGCTCGCCCCGCCGCCGCCACCGCCCGATGGCGTGGGTTTGGAACCGGCTTTGAGCGCGCCCGTGTTCATACCTTTTTCGCGCTTTGCCTCGCCATCATTCTCATCGAATAATTCCGCCAATTTATCGGTCATCGCACCGCCCAATTGCTCGGCATCCACAATGGTGACCGCGCGGCGATAATAGCGCGTGACTTCATGGCCAATGCCAATGGCGATAAGCTCAACCGGCGATTGGGTTTCAATGTCTTCGATGACATTGCGCAAATGTTTCTCTAGATAATTGCCTGCGTTGACGCTCAAGGTGGAATCATCGACCGGCGCGCCATCGGAGATGACCATTAAAATGCGGCGTTGTTCGGGCCGTGCCAACAGGCGGTTGTGCGCCCAAATCAGCGCTTCGCCATCAATGTTTTCTTTCAGCAGACCTTCGCGCATCATCAGCCCAAGGTTTTTGCGGGCGCGACGCCACGGCGCATCGGCGCCTTTGTAGATAATATGGCGTAAATCGTTCAACCGACCCGGATGGCTCGGCTTGCCTTGGCTCATCCAAACTTCGCGCGATTGGCCGCCTTTCCAGGCGCGTGTGGTAAAGCCCAAAATCTCGGTCTTCACATTGCAGCGCTCTAGCGTGCGCGCCAGAATATCGGCGCACATGGCAGCCACGGTGATGGGCCGTCCGCGCATCGAGCCAGAATTGTCGATAAGCAGCGTCACCACAGTGTCGCGAAACTTTGTGTCGCTTTCCATTTTAAAAGACAAAGGCTGCATCGGGTCCATGATAATGCGCGAGAGCCGCGCCGGATCGAGATAGCCTTCCTCTAGGTCAAATTCCCAGGTGCGGTTTTGCTTGGCCTGCAAACGGCGTTGCAGCCGATTGGCGAGGCGAGCAACGACGCCCTGCATTTGTTGCAATTGCTGGTCGAGATAGGCGCGCAAGCGGTCGAGCTCTTCTTGGTCGCATAGCTCTTCGGCCTCAATGGTCTCATCGAACTTGCTGGTATAAATCGTATAGGCAGATTTTTCTGGGTTCAGCTCGCCGTCGGGCGCATAGGGGTCAGCCGCTTCGCCAGCTTCCTCGCCTTCGCCATCGCCTTCGACTTCCTCGCCTTCCATCTGGACGGTTTGTTCGTCGCCTTCTTCCATGGCTTCATCGCCGATTTCCATATCGTCGGCCGACATGCCTTCTTGGCCTTCGGCTTGACCGCCTTCGCCGTCTTGCTCGCCGTCCTCGCCGTCTTCGCCATCGCCGTCTTCGCCGTCGCCTTCTTCGTTTTCGCCCGTGGCTTGCATCAGCTCTAGGTCGACGAGAATATCTCGGGTCAATTCGCCAAAGGCGCGTTGGTCTTCGATAACCGCTTCTAGCCCATCAATTTTATCGCCGACGCGGCTCTCCACCCAATCGCGCCAAGCGGACACCATGCCGGTGGCGGAAGGCGGGGGCGCGAGACCGGTTAATTGCTCGCGCACCATAAAGCCCAGCGCTTCTTCGAGCGGGGCGGTTTCGCGCGTATTGGCTTCTTGCAAACCCAGTTTTTGGCACCGCTGCTCGTGCATCGCATCGATATTTTGCCCGATGCCAGCCATGGCGCGCGCGCCGATAGCCTCGCACCGCGCCGTTTCGGCGGCATCAAACACGGCTCTGGCATCGGTTTCACTAGGCGCCATATCGAGCGATAAAGCGGCATCATTATGGGCTAAGTGCAGGGCAAAACTATCCGATTGGCCGCGCACATTTTGCACGTCTTCCGGGTCTAAATCCCGCGTCGGTTGCGGCAAGCGCGCTTTCAAACCAGCCAAAACGGGTTTTTCCGAGCCGAAGCTGACCGATAGCTCTGCCTCTTCGGCAATCGAGCGCATGGTCTGCGTCAGGGCGCGTTTAAATTCTTCAACCGGTGATTTTTCGCTCATCGCGTTTTCCCCAGGCGGGCCTAATTGCCGGCCAGAACTGAAATCGCCTCTTGCGGCAAGTCATCACCAAAGCAACGCTGATAAAATTCCGCAACCGTCGGGCGTTCCAATTCATCGCATTTGTTCAAAAACGTCAGCTGGAAAGCCAGTGCGATATCTTGGCCGAGAATATTGGCGTTTTCAGCCCATGTCAGCACTGTGCGGGGGCTCATCAAAGTCGAGATATCGCCGTTGACGAAAGACGCGCGGGTTAAATCCGCCACGCGCACCATCGCCGCGATTTTCTCGCGCCCTTCCGCCCCGTCAAAGCCGGGCGCTTTGGCGTGCACAATATCGGTTTCGCGCTCATGCGGCAGATAGTTAAGCGTGGTGACAATATTCCAACGGTCCATTTGGCCTTGGTTAATTTGTTGCGTGCCATGATACAGACCCGAGGTATCGCCCAAACCAATGGTATTGGTGGTGGCGAACAGACGGAAATTTGGGTTCGGGCGAATGACTTTATTTTGGTCGAGCAAGGTTAATTTACCAGCCACTTCCAAAACGCGCTGGATGACAAACATCACGTCGGGACGCCCTGCATCATATTCGTCAAACACCAAAGCGACGGGGTTTTGCAAAGCCCAAGGCAAGATGCCTTGTTGAAATTCGGTCACTTGCTTGCCGTCTTTTAAAACAATCGCGTCTTTGCCGACAAGGTCGATGCGGCTGACGTGGCTGTCGAGGTTGACCCGCACGCATGGCCAGTTCAGCCTTGCGGCCACTTGTTCGATATGGGTCGATTTGCCCGTGCCGTGATAGCCTTGCACCATGACCCGGCGATTATGGGCAAAACCTGCCAGCAAAGCCAAAGTGGTTTGTTTGTCGAAGAGATAATTTTCATCGTTCTCGGGCACATGTTCGCTGCGCTCTTGGAAAGCCGGCACTTGCATGTCTAGGTCAATGCCGAACACGTCGCGCGCGTTGACCGTCGTGTCTGGCGCGTCTGGCATAGACGCGTTAGGGGCGATATTATCTTGTGCCGAATTACTCATGGAAATCTCCGAAAATTCTTAGTCTCAACAATGTGGGATTAGGGGTAGCAGATAGGGTCGATTAGCAAAAGCCTGACGCTTTTAAATAATCATGCGCTTGAATGACGCTTTGCAATTGCTCTTCATGGGTGCGCTGGCCGCCATTGGCGTCTGGGTGATATTGTTTCACCAGAGCTTTATAGCGTTTGCGCACATCTTCTGGCTTGGCATGGGTTGGCAGTTCCAACACGCTTAGGGCGCGCTCTTGGCCAGAGGTGACTTTCGAGGCGCGTTTTTTCTCTTTGGCGCCATTGCCTTCATGCGACATCAGCTCGAGCGGGTCATGGAATTGCCAATCTTCGGCCTTTGTGCCGCGCGCGCGCCTTGTGCCCATCGACCATGTGGGGCGATGACCGGTTCGGGCGGCGCGGCGGAAGCTTTCCGAATCTTCTTCCGACATGCCTTCGAAATAATTGAAGCTGCGATTATATTGCTTCACATGCGCGAAGCAAAAATTACGATGTTTGGCCTCGCCATCGCTTTCGCGCGCGCCGACGGGGGCCGGATAGCCAGCCTCTTCTTTGCAATCGGGCCAATCGCAAGCGATTTTTTTAGACACTTGCACGCGCTTGTCATTCTTGCGCGAGGCGCGGATACTATCAAAATATTTCGAGTTCAAGTTCATGAACAGTCCAACTATGGTTTGTTACGACGCCAAGACTATAGCAAAATTTGTCGCTAGACTCGCCCCGTTTGTGAAAACGCGATAAAAAGTGGTAAGACGCCATATATGTCGACCCATCTAAAAGCCAAACAACGCCTGTTTCGTAGCCCCCATATTTAGAGACCTGACGATGATACGCAAGACTATAGAAGAAAAATTAACCAAAGCCTATGCCCCAAACCATTTGGAGGTTCTTGACGAGTCGCATTTGCATGCCGGTCATGCGGGCGTGGCGCCAACCGCTGACGGGCAATCGGGCGAGACGCATTTTCGGGTGCGTATGGTCAGCGAAAAATTCGCCGGCATGGCCCGCCTGCAACGCCAACGCGGTGTTATGGAGGTGTTAAAGGCCGAGCTAGACAGCCAAGTGCATGCGCTGGCGCTGAAATTGAAATCCCCCGAGGAAGCCGCGCGCGCACGCCAAGAGGGTTAATCGGCTTTGGTAATGCGGACTTGCAAAATTCTGTTTTGCTGACGGCTCATAATGCGGAAGCGCGCGCCGTGAAATTCAAACACTTGGCCAATTTCTGGGATGACCCGCGCCTCATGGATAATCAGCCCCGCCACCGAGCTGGCCTCGCTATCGGGCAGGCTCCAGCCCATCTCGCGGTTTAAATCGCGTATCGATAGGGCGCCCGCCACTTCTAGCGTGCCATCGGGTTTGCGCCGCAACATTGTGTCGGGGCGGTCGTGCTCATCGTCGATGGAGCCGACGATTTCTTCGAGAATATCTTCCATGGTGACGATGCCCATAATGGCGCCATATTCATCGACCACTAGGGCGAAATGCGCTTTGCGGGTGCGAAAGGCGTTTAATTGTTCGCTCAAAGAAGTGGTTTCCGGCACAAACCAAGGCGCAATGGCAATATTGGCAATATCGATGCCCGCCGGGCCCACCGGATTGGTGGCCAGCGCCCGCAGCAAATCTTTGGCATGTAAGACGCCGATAATATTTTCTGGCTCGTCGCGCCAGAGCGGAATGCGCGTATAGGGGCTGGCCAGAACTTGCTTCACAATTTCGTCGCTCGGCAGGCTGACATCAATGGTTTCCATCGCGTTGCGGTGGATCATAATTTCTTCCACTTGCGTATCGACCAGGTCGAGAATACCGCCCAGCATATCGCGGTCGCCTTTATGCACGGCGCCTTCTTGGTGGTGCAAATCAATGGCGCCGCGAATTTCGTCATGGGCCGGCACAAGGCTCAGGCTGGCACTTTTGGCCAGACCCGTGACCCGCAAAATCGTCCGCGAAATAAACGCCAAAGCAATGGTGATGGGAGCCAGAACAAACAGCAAAACCCGCAAAGGCCCAGAGGCGCGCAAGGCCGTCGCATCGGGGGCTAATATGGCATAGGTTTTGGGCAAGACTTCGGCGAAGATAACCACCAGAGCGGTCATCATTAACGTGGCATAGACCACGCCTGTCTCGCCAAACATTTCAAGAAATACGCGGGTTGCCAGAGCCGAGGCCAGAATATTCACCAGATTATTGCCGAGCAGAATGGCGCCCAACAGGCGTTCTTTTTGTTCCAGCAGAACAATCACCCAACTGGCCCGGCGTTTGCCTTCTTGCTGCAAATGCAACATCCGCGCCTTGCTGGTGGCCGTCAGCGCGGTTTCCGAGCCCGACAGAAAAGCCGAAAGCACCAGAAGAAAGAAAATCAGCCCAGCGGTCCAAATCAGTCCGGCGGAAAAACCATCCATTAGGCGCGCGCTCCTTGCGCTATTAAAAACGGCAATAAGGCCTCGGGCGTTACATCCTCAGCGATATAAGTATCGCCCAGGCCCCGCGCCAAGATGAACCGCATTTTACCCGCTTTGACTTTTTTGTCTTGTCCCATGGCTTCGATGAGGGCTTGCGCGTCAAACGCCCCATTGCCGACTTGCGCCATGCTGGCGGGCAGGCCGCAGGCGGCTAAATGCGCCTGTAAACGGGTCGCGTCTTGCGGGTCACACTCGCCGCGATGGGCGGAGAAAGCAAAAGCCAAAACCATGCCATAGGCCACGGCTTCGCCGTGCAGCAAAGCCTCGCCATAGCCGGTTAATTTTTCAAATGCATGGCCGAACGTATGGCCGAGGTTCAGCAAAGCGCGCTCGCCCGCTTCGCGTTCATCGCGCGCCACAATGGCCGCTTTGGCGCGGCAGCTTTGTGCCACCGCATGGGCCACGCTTTTTGTGTCGAGCGCCATTACTTTCTGGCCATTGGTTTCCAGCCAGTCGAAAAACGCTCTATCGCCGAGGGCGCCATATTTTACAATTTCGGCATAGCCCGCGCGCAGCTCGCGCGGCGGCAGCGTTTTCAGCACATCCATATCGGCCAGCACGAAATCAGGCTGATGAAAGGCGCCGATGAGGTTTTTGCCCAGCGAAGCATTGACCGCCGTTTTGCCCCCAATGGAGCTATCGACTTGGGCCAAAAGCGTGGTGGGAATTTGAAGGAACCGCGTGCCACGACGCAAAATAGCGGCGGCAAATCCGGTCAAATCGCCGATGACGCCGCCGCCAAGGGCGATGATGCAATCCTCGCGCTCGATTTTTTGTTCCAGCAACCAGTCACAAATTTTTTCGAGCTGCGCAAAGTTTTTCGACGCCTCGCCGGCCGGCACCAACAGGCTGGCGTGCTCTATGCCTGCGCCGTCGAGTGCTGTTTGCAGGGTTTTTAAATGGGTTTCACCGACGTTTGTGTCGGTGATAATCACGGTTTTGGGACGCGGCAAAAGCGGGGCGATATAATGGCCCGCTTGCGCCAATAAATCGGCGCCAATGACGATGTCATAGCTGCGGGTTCCAAGCGCCACGCGCACGATTTCACTGGCTGGGGAGCCAGCGGGTTGGGCCGGTGACGTGTTGATTGTCTGTGTCATGATTTTGGCTTTAGAGAAAGCAAGGGCATTTGTCCAGCATCCTCACGCTTTTTCCGAGGGGGTGAGACGGGTTTCGAGCGCCTTTATCAGCCGCGCAACCGCGTCTTCATGGGTGCCGCCGCCGACATCGACTTTCAAATCGGCTTCGGCGTAGAAGGTTTGGCGCGCGTCTAACAGCTCGCTCAATTTGGCGCGCACATCTTGCCCGACCAGCAGCGGGCGTTTGCCGGGTTTCTTTTGCACGCGGCGCACCAATTCATCGAGCGGCACATCGAGCCAGATGGAATGGGCTTGGGCGAGAATTTGCGCCCGCGTCGTATCGTTGGCAAAAGCCCCGCCGCCGAGCGCCAAGACTTGCGGCCCCTCGGTTAACAGGCGTTGAATGACCCGGCGTTCGCCATCGCGAAAGGCCGCCTCGCCATGTTTTTCGAAAATCTCGGGGATGCTCATTTGCGCGGCTTTTTCAATCTCGGCGTCGGCATCGCGAAAAGCCAGCCCCAGGGCCTCACCAAGCCTTAGGCCCAAGCTCGATTTGCCAGCTCCCATCATGCCCAGCAGCACAATCGGTTTTTCAACTTGGATCAGGGCCCCATCGGCCATGCAGGTCTCCATCGAAACGGGTCTGAGATTAGACGCGCTAAGGTAGAGTAAGCGCATTCACCAAAGGCGTCTAGAGTTTCGCGAAAATCTGCCCCGATTGTGCCTTATTGCTGATATAGTCCTCAAGAATCGAAACGAAGGAGTCGCCGCATGGCATCGAAACAAACTGCTATTATTATATTGAGCTTAGCCGTGTTGGTGGGTGGCGTGTTGTTTTTGTCGCGGGCGGTAGAGCCGCCGCGCGAAACCGCCGTGGATGTGCTCGAGAATGAACGGTTTAATCAGTAGAGTATCAGGATAATTTAGGTCGCATGGCTTTGGGGAAATTAGTTCAAGCCGGTTTATTGACCGGGCTTTTGGTTTCGGGTGCCGCGCACGCGCAAAATGCTTTGCGCGCGCCGCTGAATATTGTGCCGCCGATTATGCAATCGGCCATTGGCACGCCAGAGCTTGACGACCGCAAAAGTGAAAAATTAGCCCCGCGCACACGCGCGCGCCAAATGAAGCGCGCGGTTCGGGCCGTGGCTGCCGCACCGGGCTCGGCGTCAGGCATTGTTCAAGTCGGCCAATTGGGCACCCTGCAAGATGCGCCAGTGGGGCTTGAAGTCGGCTTTGGGAAAACCGGTCAGCAAGACCTATGGCACGGCGCGCGATTGGCTTTCATTGCCGACCAAATGGCGCGTTTGCCGACCCGGTTTACCACCTCGGTTTTGCGCGACACGGAATTGACCTTGCACCGCAGCACGGCCGCCGCGCCGATTGGCACGGTCGATGGCATTAGCTGGTTTGGCGCCCGGTTAAATCGGTTTTTGGCACTTGGAGACACGCAAGCCGTTTTGACCTTAGAGGCGCTGACAGGGGCGGCCGCCAGTGATGCTTATGCGGCACGCGCCAGTGTTTTGGCGCATTTGGGAGATGGCAACCCCGAGGCGGCATGCGAGGTGACACGTCCGCAACGCGCCACTTTGGGACGCCGCGATACGATACGGTTTTTCTTGCAGCTCGGCATTTATTGCCAATTGCGCGAGAAAGAATTTGAAAAAGTCAGCCTGACCATGGACCTCAATCAGAAAACAATGGGCAGTGATAAATTATTCCGCGATATGGCTTTTCTTATGGCGGCGCAAGAGCCTTTGACCTTTGGCACCAGCGAGCAAGCGGCGGCGGCCAAACAGGCCAAACAAGAACCACCCTTGGTGTTGCCAAGCGAGCTGACCCCGCTGCAAATCGCTTTGCTGCAATTGGCTGGCCAGCCGTTGCCCGAGGCTTTGGCGTCGGTGCCGCTTTATTATGCGCGGGCTTTGGCTAGTGATTATAGCCAATTGGCAAGACTGCAATTATCGGTGGCCCATGCGGCGGTGCTGGGCGGACATTTACCCGCCGAACAATTCTCGCAAATTGCGCAATTGGCCGACCTCAGTCCTTTTCCCGCTTTGACGCCCGAGGAAGACACGGCAGAACCAGAGCTGGAGCCAGAGCTGGAGCCAGAGTTAGACACAGAGTTGGAAACCGAGGGAGAGGAAACGGTAGAGGCAATCGTGGCGCCCGCGCCAGATGCGGTTTATTTGGCGCAAGTCTTGCTGAAAATAGATGCCACGCCGACGCCAAACCAAGCGCAAACCCTAGCCGATGCTTTGCGCCATGCGGCCAGCCGAGGCCTATGGCGCGACTTGGTCTTATTGCTGGATGACCGATTGCGCGATCTCTCGATACCGTTGAACGACGCAGAAGAAGCGGAGAGCGATGTGTTTCCAAGCGCGCTCGATTTGCCGCCCCAGCTATTGCCCGAAGAGCCATTACCGGAACAGGCATTAGCTGAAGAGGTGTTGCTCGAAGAGGTGTCGCCCGAAGAACTATTGCCAGACGAGCCAGTCGACGCGGCGCCGCAATTCGTGACCGATGAGGATATCGCCGTTTTATTGCCAGCTTTGCGCTATGTCGGACTGTTTGCGAAAGCTGAGCAATTGGCTGGAGAGCAAGTCAATGGCGCGCTGGTGCAGCGTTTGCTGTCTTTTCAACGCCCGCCCGCCGCCGCCATAACAGCCGTTGCCACAAACTCGCAAGCGGCCCCCCAAGAAGCGCCCGAAGATTTGGCGGAGACCGAAGCGCTTTTGGCCGAGCCATTGAGTTTTGCGGAAGCCGTGCCAAATGCGTCGGCTGAAGAGGCCTCGGTGGCGCAATTGCTGGCCGCTATGCAGCCTTTGGATATGCCGCTTCAAACGCAACTGCCAGAGCTAGCCCCACAGCTAGCCCCAGAGCCAGCCCCTGAGTTAGACTCTGAGTTAGACTCTGAGTTTGCTCCAGAGCCGCGCTTGCCACCGGTTGTCGATTGGGCCGCCTTAGAACTGCAATTGGCCACGGCGGCGCCGCCTTTGCGCGCGTTTTTGCAGCGCGAGCTGGCGATTTATCACGGCCTCGGCGCCGAGCTGCCACCAGTTTTGCTGGCGGTCTTGGCTTTGCCAGAGCTGGACAGCGAACAAATACGCTTGAAAAAACTGGCCGATAATAATTGGGTTGGTGATTTCCTGCTCGCCGTCATGGCGCGTTATGCAGAGGTTCGGCCGAATGATATGCGCGCGAACGAGCTGGTTCTCTTGTTGCAAAGCTTGCGCCATATCGGCCTTGATGGCGTGGCTGAGGATTTGGCCAGCGAGCTATGGACGCATGCGGCGGCGCGCCTCAGCGTCTCGGCCCCCAATGCCTTTAGCCATGCGACGCCGCGTCCGGTGCTCTTTACCCCCGAAGAAGAAAGCCCGTTCTTCGTGGCGCCCGAAGAAAGCGCCCCGAATGGATAGGGCCATTGCCCTGTTTCTCGATATGATGAGCGCCGAGCGCGGCGCCAGTCCGCATACGCGCGCCGCCTATGGGCGCGATTTAAATAATCTGGCGGGGTTTTTAAACCGCCGCAAAATTGATTTGCAACAAGCCAGCGAAGCAGATTTAAGCGATTATATGAGCTGGCTGAACCAGCAAGGCATGGCGGCCTCTACCGTGGCGCGGCATTTGTCGAGCTTGCGCCATTTTTATAAATTCCTCCTGCTGGAAGAAAGCCGTGCCGATAATCCGACCGAAGCCTTAAAGCGCCCGCAAACCCAAAGGCCTTTGCCGAAACTATTATCCTTGGCGGAAACCGAAGCGCTGATTCACGCGGCGCAATCTTTGCCGCAGGAAAGCCAAGCGGAAAAGGCCAAACGCGCGCGCGCCATTTGTCTTATCGAAGTTTTATATGCCACGGGCTTGCGGGTCAGCGAATTGGTCAGCCTGCCACGCGCCGCCATGGATGGGCCTTTGTTGATTGTGCGCGGCAAAGGCGGGCGCGATCGCTTGGTGCCTTTGTCCGAGCCCGCTCGCGTGGCAATCGCGGATTGGCAGGCGCAGCAAAGCGCGCGGGAAAAAGCCTCGACCTATTTATTTCCTGCGGGCGGCAAAGCAGGGCATTTGACGCGCCAAAGGTTTAGCCAAATTTTAGACGATTTGGCCAGACGCGCCGGGCTGGATGGAAAGCGCGTCAGCCCGCATGTCTTGCGCCATGCATTTGCCACCCATTTGGTGGAGCGCGGCGCTGATTTGCGCGCTGTGCAACAAATGCTCGGCCATGCTGATATTTCGACGACGCAGATTTACGCCCATGTTTTGGATGAGCGCAAAAAGCAACTTGTGGCCAAAGGGCATCCTTTGGCCAAAATCGAGAGCTTGCCAAACACCTTGGAAACAGAATAATTTATCTCTCAAAGGGGATACCCAATGGCCCATAGCTATCTAGAGTTTGAAAAACCCATCGCCGCCCTCGAAGGGCAAATTCGCGAATTGCGCGATGTCGACCGCGGCAGCGGAAACGACGACGGCATTGATTTGGTGGCCGAGATAAATCGTCTCGAGGGCAAAGTGCATGAGCAGATTGTCAAACTCTATAAAGACCTCGACCCCTGGCAAAAAACCCAAGTGGCGCGCCATCCCGCTCGTCCGCATTGCAAAGATTATATTGGCGATTTGGTCGAAGATTTCGTGCCACTGGCGGGCGATCGATTATATTCGGAAGACCATGCGGTCATTGCCGGATTGGGCCGTTGGCAAGGCCAGCGCGTGGCCATATTGGGCCATGAAAAAGGCTCGACCACAGAGGCGCGCCTGAAACATAATTTTGGCATGGCCCGCCCCGAAGGCTACCGCAAAGCCATTCGGGTGATGGATTTGGCCGAGCGCTTTGACCTGCCCGTTGTCACGCTTGTCGACACGGCGGGCGCTTACCCCGGCATTGGCGCCGAGGAGCGCGGCCAGTCGGAAGCCATCGCGCGGTGCACCGATAAATGCCTGCAATTGGGCGTGCCCTTTGTGTCGCTGATTATTGGCGAAGGCGGTTCGGGCGGGGCTTTGGCTCTGGCCACGGGCAATCGGATTTTAATGCTCGAGCATTCGATTTATACGGTCGCCTCGCCAGAAGCCTGTGCGTCGATTTTATGGCGTTCTTCGGCGCAAGCCAATTTGGCCGCCGACGCCTTGAAAGTGACGGCGCAAAATTTGCAGCAGCTGGGCGTTATCGATCGTATTTTGCCCGAGCCAGTGGGCGGGGCGCATCGTGACCGCAAGCAGACCATCCGCGATGTGGGCATGGCCGTGTCGGAAGAATTGGCGCAAATGGCGGGTCAATCGCCCAAGCAATTGCGCGACGCGCGGCGGCAAAAATTCCTCGACATGGGTCGCACCGGCATTATCTAGAGTTTTTTCAAAAAGCTTTGCACTTCGGTGGCAAAGGTTGCGCTGTCTTCCATGGCCGCGAAATGTCCAATCTCGTCAAAGCTTGTCCAATGGACGATGTTATAGCTGTTTTCCATCAAGGAGCGCGGCGGGAAAGTAATATAGGGTTCGGCAAATTGGCCGATGCCGCATGGCACTTCGATTTTCTGGCCAGGCGCGATATGCGGCATTTCTTCGAAATACCCCCGATAGAACCAAATGGACGTCGCGAAACTATCGGTCATCAGATAAATCATAATGTTCGAGAGCAATTGATGCTTTGTATAGCGCTTGCTTATATCGCGGCCTGTGGGGGTGAAAATATCGCTCCAGCCGTGAAATTTTTCCACCAGCCAAGCGGCGACTCCAAGCGGGCTATCGGCCATGGCCAAGGCCAAAGATTGCGGTTTGGTGGCTTGTAATTGCAAATAGGCGCCCTCGGCCTGCATGGTGGCGGCGAAGCCTTCGGCCCATTTTTGCTCTTCGGGCGTGCTGGGCGCCTGGGCGCTTTGCAGGCCATACATATTGATGTGAATGGCGCTACAACCGCCGCCTTGGTTGGTGCCATGGTGGAGCCCCAAAAGCGCGGTGACGACGGAGCCCCAATCGCCGCCCTGAGCGACATAGGTTTCATACCCCAAAACCTCGACCATTAATTTATTCCATAGGGCGGCCGTGGTGACTTGGCCAATGGGGCGTTTGGGGGCGTCGGAAAATCCGTAGCCCGGCAGGCTGGGGCAGATGACGGTGACGCCGTCTTGCGCGTCGCCGCCATAATTTTCAGGATGCGCCAAACGGTCGATAACATCGATAAATTCATAAATAGAGCCGGGCCAGCCATGCGTCATCAACAGCGCTTTGGGATTATCGCCAGAGCCGACCTCATGGATGAAGTGAATGTTGAGCCCGTCCACTTCGGCGGTGAAATGTGAAAAGCGGTTCAGCTCATTCAGCGTGTCTTGCCAGCTATAGTCGTTCAGCCAATAGGTGCAAAGCGCGCGCATATAATCGACATCGCTGCCATAAGCCCAAATGTCTTCGTCTGCGCCTATTTCCATTTGCGGTGGAAAAACCGCCTGCTCAATGCGTTGGCGAATAAACGCCAAACGGTTTTCATCCGATGGCAGGGTAAAGGGTTGAACGCTCATAGGGCTCTCCATCACGAGGGGGGTATCAGGCCCTCTAGTGAAAATCAGTGGCTGGCAAAAGGCAAGCCTAATTGGCGCTATCGCTTGCAATCGCGCGTGCCTTTTTTATGATTTCTCGCCCAATTTCGGTTAATCTTCTCTCTAATAAAAATAAGGAAAACCAGAATGAGTCGGTTTAATTTCGCAGATAGATTGCTCACGCAGACTAAAAAAAGGGGCAATCCGCTTTGCCTAGGGCTCGACCCCCATGTTTCTTTGCTGCCTCAGTTCGTCATGGGAAAAACCGATGAAAAAACCAATAGAGTGAAATCTATCGAAGCCTTTATCATTTCCTATATCGATTTAATTGCTGACAAAGTGCCGGCCGTGAAAACCCAAGCTGCGTTTTTTGAGCAGTATGGGTCGGCGGGTATGCAGATGTTATTTGACGTTTCCTCTTATGCTCAGGAAAAAGGGCTGCTGGTTATTTTAGACGCCAAAAGAAGCGATATAGGCTCCACGGCGAAAGCTTATGCCGAAGCTTATTTGTCGAAACAGGCTCCCTTTGATGCCATAACCCTCAATCCTTATTTGGGCATGGATAGCCTTGTGCCCTTTATCGATGCCTGCCAGTCCAATGGCAAAGGGGTTTTCGTCTTGGCTAAAACAAGCAACCCGGGTGCCAAAGATTACCAAGATTTGGTTTTGCAAGAAGGCGGACACTTATATGAGGCCATCGCCAAAAGCCTTCAAAGTCACAGCAAAGCTTTGGTCGGAAAATCTGGCTGGTCATCGCTCGGCGTTGTCGTGGGTGCGACCTATCCAGAGGAGGCGGTCAAAATAAGACAGCTTCTTCCCAAGGCTGTTTTTCTGGTTCCGGGATTTGGCGCTCAAGGGGCTTCTGCGGAACAGGCGCTTACCGCATTCGAGAAAACCGAAACCGCTTATGTTGGCGGCGTTATCAGCTCTTCGAGAGCCATTATGTTTCCGACGTCGCCAGAGTGTGATTGTTTTGCCGAATGGGAGACAGGCGTCAAAACCGCTTTGGCGGCGGCCCTCCAAACGCTGGTGGTATAAATCTGAAACGAATTCTGGCTACTGAACCGCGCCGTGGCAATGTTTGAACTTTTTGCCAGAGCCGCAAGGGCAGGGTTGGTTGCGCCCGACTTTGTTGAAATCGACACCCCCTTCAGCTGCTTCGGTTTGCGGGCCTGAGGTTATATCGTCGTCTGACGCCATGGGGTTTTGGCGCGCCAATTCCGGCGTCTGTAAAACCGGAGGCGGGGTTTCCAATTGCACATGACTTAAAAACCGCACCACATCTTTTCGCAGACCCGAAAGCAGGTCCGAGAACAGCGTGAAGGCTTCCAGTTTAAATTCCGACAGCGGGTCGCGCTGGCCAAAACCGCGCAAGCCGACGATTTGGCGTAAATGCTCCAGCGTGATGAGATGCTCGCGCCAATGCTGGTCGAGCGTTTGCAAGACAATCGATTTTTCCACTTGGCGCATGACATCGGGCCCAAAGTCAGCCGCTTTGGTGGCCATCTGGCGACCCGTGGCATCGACGAGGCGCGCGGTGATTTCTTCGTCGGCAATGCCTTCTTCATCGGCCCATTGTTGCAACGGCAGCTCGAGGCCAAATATTTCGCGCACCGCTTCGTCCAGCCCCGCAATATCCCATTGCTCGGCATAGGCTTTGGCGGGGATATGGGCTTCGATTAAATCGTCGATGAGCTGCTGGCGCATGTGGCTAATTTCATCGTCGACGGTTTCGGCCTGCATGAAATCGACGCGCTGTTCGAACACCACTTTGCGTTGGTCGTTCATCACATCATCATATTTCAAAATATTTTTGCGAATGTCGAAATTGCGCGCTTCTACTTTTTGCTGCGCCCGCTCCAGCGCTTTATTGATCCACGGATGGACAATCGCTTCGCCGTCTTTCAGGCCCAAACGTTGCAACATGCCGTCCATTCGGTCGGTGCCGAAAATCCGCATCAGGTCATCATCGAGGCTGAGGAAAAAACACGAGCGACCCGGATCGCCTTGGCGACCCGAGCGGCCGCGCAGCTGGTTATCAATGCGCCGACTTTCGTGGCGCTCGGTGCCAATGACGCATAGCCCGCCGGCTGCAATGGCTTCGGCTTTCAGCTTGGCAATCTCGGCTTCAATGGCGGCTTGCTTTTTATCGCGCGCCTCGCCCTCCAGCCCATCCAGCTCGATATCGAGGCGCATTTCGACATTGCCGCCAAGCTGAATATCCGTGCCACGACCCGCCATATTGGTGGCAATGGTGACGGCGCCTGGCACGCCCGCCAGCGAGATAATTTGCGCTTCTTGCTCGTGATAGCGCGCGTTCAACACATTGTGTTTTACCTTGTGTTTTTTTAGCGCCGCCGAGAGCGCTTCCGATTTATCAATCGAGGTGGTGCCCACCAAAACCGGCTGGCCATTTTTCTGGCGTTGCATGACCAGGTCTGCCACGGCGGCGAATTTTTCTTCCGCCGTGCGGTAAATCGCATCGTCTTCATCGAGGCGCGCAATGGGGGTGTTGGTTGGAACTTCCACCACATCCAGACCATAGATATCCATAAATTCATCGGCCTCGGTCAAAGCCGTGCCGGTCATGCCCGATAGTTTTTCATACAGGCGGAAGAAGTTTTGAAAGGTAATCGACGCCAGCGTTTGGTTTTCCGGTTGAATGGCCACATGTTCTTTGGCTTCCAAAGCCTGATGCAGGCCATCGGAGAAACGCCGCCCTTCCATCATCCGTCCGGTAAATTCGTCGATGATGATAACTTGGCCGGCCTCGCCCGCGCCGCGCACGATATAATCGCGGTCTTTTTGAAACAACACATGGGCTTTCAAAGCATTGGTGACGTGATGCACGAGGGTGGCATTGTGCAAATCATAAATCGAGCCATCTTCGTCTAGCAGACCCGCCTCGCGCAACAGGCTTTCCATGTGCTCATTGCCAGTTTCGGAGAGGTTCACTTGGCGCGATTTTTCGTCCAGCTCATAATCTTCTGGCGTCAATTGGGGGGCCAGAGCATCGATGCTGACGTAAAGGTCGGATTTATCTTCCAGCGGGCCAGAGATAATCAGCGGCGTGCGCGCTTCATCAATGAGAATGCTATCGACCTCATCGACAATCGCGAAGCCATGGCCGCGTTGCGACATTTCCTCGAGCGAATATTTCATATTGTCGCGCAGATAATCAAAGCCCAGCTCATTATTGGTCGCATAGGTAATGTCGGCGGCATAGGCGTGTTTGCGCTCGTCATCGTCCATCTCATGGGTGATGCAGCTAACCCGCAGGCCCATGGCTTCATGCACTTGGCGCATCCAATTGGCATCGCGTTGGGCCAAATAATCATTCACCGTCACCACATGCACCGGCTCGCCAGTGAGCGCGTTTAAATAACACGGCAGAGTGGCCACCAAAGTTTTACCCTCGCCGGTTTTCATCTCGGAGATTTTGCCATCGTGCAGGGCCATGCCGCCCACCAGCTGCATATCATAATGGCGCTGGCCGAGGGTGCGCCGCGCCGCTTCGCGAACCGCGGCAAAGGCTTCTTCTAGCAAATCATCCAGCGTTTCGCCTTGCGCCAGTCGGGCTTTAAATTCGGTGGTTTTGGCTTTGAGGGCATCCTCCTCCAAAGCTTGAAATTCGGGTTCCAAAGCGTTGATAGCTTCCAGACGCGCGATATAGCCGCGAAGCTTGCGCTCATTGAGCGAACCAAAGAAACGCTTCGCCAGCGAAGAAAGACCGAGCATGCAAAAACCCCTAACATTATGGCTCCAAGACGAAGCCTCTAGCTGATGTAGGCAACCCAATGCTCAGTGTCAATTGGCCTTAACGTATTTTGAGCCTATTTGGGGCGCTTAATTTAGCTCTGGCGACGGCGCGAAATCACTTGTTTCTTGACCGCCCGCCAGCCAATATGGCGCTATCTTAAATAGGGAAGTTCGAATTTATGTTGCCTCGTATTTATTCACGGTCTGTCTTTTGTCTTGTTTTTGCCAGCCTGCTTTGGCTAACCCCCAGCGCGCAGGCGCAAAAATTGCCCAATGGCACGGTCGCGACCATTAATGGCATTTCCATCACTTATGAAGATTTGGCGATGGCCGAGGGCGAGCTGATGAACGTCATTAGTCAGATGAATGAGCAGCAGCGTTTCGAAGCTTTGCTGGGCTATGTGATGGATCGGGTTTTGGCTTCCGAGGCCGCTAAAAAAGCCGGTTTGGAAAACGACCCGAGTTTCTTGCAGCGCAATGCATTTACCAAGCGGCAAGACTTGCATGATATTTTCATCAGTAAAAAGCTGGTCGAGAAAATTACCGACGCCGAAGTGGAAGCCTATTACAAAGAAAATATCGTCAAAGGAAACCGCCAAGAAGAAGTCCGGGCCCGACATATTTTGCTCGATAGTAAAGACATGGCCGATGCGGTTTTAGTGTCGCTGAAAGGCGGCGCTGATTTTGCGCAAATTGCCAAAGAGCGGTCGAAAGGCCCCAGCGGTTCCAGCGGTGGCGATTTGGGCTATTTCAGCCGCGAGTCGATGGTCGCCGAATTTTCCTACGCCGCGTTCAAGCTGAAAAAAGGCGCCATCTCGCAGCCCGTCAAAACGCAATTTGGCTGGCACATTATTAAGCTGGAAGATAAGCGCAAAAAACCAACGCCGAAACTCGAGCAAGTGCGCGGCCAGATTTATCAGTTGCTGATTGGCGAGGCGCGGCGCGAAATTTATGAAGAAATGCGCGAAACGGCAGAAGTGAATTTTGTGAATATCGCGCCCGTCGCGGAATAGTATTCCCGTCACGGAATTATATAAAAGTTGGAAGGTATCCAATGACCACTAAAAAAACCGTCGCCAGTTTGCCAGTCTCGCCTTTGGCGCCGAAGAAGTTTGCCAAGCTGGCGCCTCTGGCTGGCGTCGAATTGCAAGCCATGGCCAGTGGTTCGCGCTATGTCGGGCGCGATGATTTGCTGTTGGTGCGCTTGGCCGAAACCACGCAAGTGGCAGGGGTTTTTACCCGCTCTAAAATGCCTTCCGCGGCGGTCGATTTATCGCGCGCGCATTTGGCGGGTGGCAAAGCGCGCGCCTTGGTGGTCAATGCGGGCAATGCCAATGCCTTTACCGGCAAGGCGGGCGCAAAAGCGGCTTTGGATATGGCCAAAGGGGCGGCCAAATTAGTCGATTGCCAGCCAGAAGATGTGTTGATTGCCTCGACGGGTGTGATTGGCGAAGACCTAGATCCGGCGCCTCTCTTGGCAGCCATGCAAGATAGCCAAGCGGGGCCCGCGAAGCGCAGCGACTGGCAAGCGGCGGCGCGCGCCATTATGACCACCGATACATTTGCCAAAGCGGCGACCCGCACGGCTAAATTTGGCAAGCACCAGATTACCTTAAACGCCATCGCCAAAGGCTCGGGCATGATTGCGCCCGATATGGCGACCTTATTGGCCTTTGTGTTTACCGATGCGCATGTGCCGGCCCGGCTGCTGCAAAAATTATTATCCGAAGCCAATGGCCAAAGCTTGAACTGCGTCACCGTGGATGGCGATACATCGACGTCTGACACCTGTTTGATGTTTGCCAGCGGCGACAAAAAATGTGACGGCGCGCCTTTGCGCTCGCTAGACGATAAACGTCTTGCCCCTTTGCGCGCCGCTTTGGCCGAGTTAATGCAAGACCTGGCCGTGCAAGTGGCCAGCGACGGCGAGGGTATTTCCAAACTCATGACCATTGAGGTTATGGGTGCCGAGACCGATGCGGCGGCGCGCAATATCGGCCTCGCCATTGGTAATTCGCCTTTGGTGAAAACCGCCGTTGCGGGCGAGGATGCCAATTGGGGACGCATTGTGATGGCCATCGGAAAATCGGGCGAGGCGGCGGAGCGCGACCGCTTGTCCATCGATATTGGCGGCGTGCAAGTGGCCCGAAAAGGCCGCGCCGTGGCCGGCTATGACGAGCGCCCAGTGGCCAAACATATGCGCGGGCGCCACGTGCATATTCGGGTGAATGTCGGCGTGCAGTCGAAGACGAAGAAAAAAGCCACGGGCAAGGCGCGCATTTGGGCCAGCGATTTAACCCATGGCTATATCGATATTAATGCCGATTATCGGAGCTGATATGTTGCTGGTCGTTGCCTGCGCGCTGGTGGATAAAGAGGGCCGCGTGCTGGTGGCGCAACGCCCGGCGGGAAAATCCATGGCCGGCCTGTGGGAGTTTCCGGGCGGCAAAATGGAAGCGGGCGAAACCCCAGAGGCGGCGCTCATTCGCGAATTGAAAGAAGAGCTATCGATCGATGTAACGGCGGCATGTTTGGCGCCTTTGAGTTTTGCCAGCCATGCCTATGATGGGTTTCATTTGCTGATGCCGCTCTATGTTTGCCGCAAATGGGAAGGCCAGATTGTGCCGCGCGAGGGGCAGGCCGTGAGCTGGAAAAAACCGCGCGCGCTCTTCGATATGGCCATGCCGCCGGCCGACATACCTTTGATTGCCGCGCTTCGAGATGCGATTTAAACGCCCGTAATCGGGCTTTCATCAAAGCGGGTAATCGGCTCGCCGGGCTCTTGTTTTTGTCGGTTTTCCGTGTGCGGCGAGACCCCTGCCAGATAGCATATTTCAAATTCAGCCAAGGCTTTGCCATTGTCTTGCGAGGCGGCTTGAAAGCGGGCCAGCGCGTCTTGCAAGACATCGCGGCGCAAGGCGGTTTTACTGCGGCGGGTCAAAATATTGCTCTCGCCCATGCCGCGTAAATCGTGCAATAGCGAGAGCGGTTGCGCATAGCGCACCCGCAAGACATCGCTATCGGCGACCGGCAAATGAAAGCCCGCGCGTTGCATCAGCCCCGCCAAGTCGCGCAGGTCTGCGAACGGATGGATATGCGGGCGCACACCGCCCAGAATTTTGGTTTGGCTTTCGAGAAAAGCGGTTTGCAGCCCGCGCAGATTTTCATTGCCCGGTAGAGCTGCCAGAAACACGCCATCGGGTTTCAACGCCCGACAGATTTGCACCAAAGCGCCGGGTAAATCATTGACGTGGTGCAGCCCCCAAAACGAAACAATCAGGTCGAGGCTTTGCGGTTTAATCGGCAAGCGTTCTTCGTCGAGCACCACGCCGCCTTGGGGCAACATGGCGGGGGTGATATCGGCCTCCATCCAGGTTTTAATTTTGCCCGTGCCGGTCTCGCCAATTAGGTTTTCGGCTTTCAGCTTGCGGCCCAAATAGCCATTGGAGGCACCAAGGCAAAGCGCGCTATCGAAGTTACGGTTTTGCACTTTGATGCGGTCGAGCAAATCTTCGGCCGCCCGCTGGAGTAGAAAATCATAGCTATGTAGATTTTTCGCAGCGCGGGTGCGGTTGCGAGCCAGGGCGGCGCGGTCGAAAATATGTGGGACATTCGGTTTCATTGGAGGCAATATGGCACTGATGACCCTAAAAACAAAAATAAACTTCGTGGTCCAACGAACTCTAATGCCAGCCCAGGCATTTCTAGATGTTTTCGTGCCGCCCGCTTGCCCGTTATGCGCGACGGTTTTATCGGGTGATGGCGGCTTATGCGCGCCCTGTTGGCAGGCGCTCCATTTCATCCGCGCGCCGATATTCGATATCAGCGGCGCGCCTTTGGACGTTGACCTTGGGCCGCAGACTGTCAGTCTGGCGATGCAGAAAAACCCGCCGCCTTATGACAAAGCCCGCGCGGCGTTTCACTATAAGGGCAGTGCCGCCGCTTTGGTGAAACGCTTGAAGTTTAGCGACCGCCCCGAGCTGGCGCCCTTAGTGGCCCCCTTCATGGTGCAGGCGGGCGCCGATGTGTTGCGCGCCCATGCGATTTTAGTGCCCGTGCCTTTGCATCGGCGGCGTTTGCTGGAGCGTCGGTTTAATCAGGCGGCCGAGCTGTGCCGCGCCATCGCCCGTACGACGGGCCATGACATTGCTTTTCAGGCGGTGCATCGGGTGAAGTCAACCCGTCCGCAAATCGGGCTGACCCGACGCAATCGAAAACGCAATTTGAAAGGCGCTTTTGCCGTGCCCGAAGCCCAGAAAGATTATCTGAAAGGGCGCACATTGGTGCTGGTCGATGATGTGTTAACCACGGGCGCCACGGTGGAGGCGATGAGCGAAACCTTGCGCCGAGCCGGGGCAGGGCGCATATATGTTTTAACACTGGCCCGCGTGGTGCGGCCAAATCAGATGCGGGTTCCGTAAAATCCGCGCGATACGCGATAAAGGATTGGCCATGAAAATTGCCTGCATTCAAATGACCAGCGCTTGCGACCCAGCCGATAATTTGCCCGTCATAGAGGCGCAAATGCGCGACGTCGTGGCAGCTGGCGCCCAATTTGTGGCTTTGCCCGAAACCTGTATCTCAATGGAGAAAAACCGCCAATCGATGCGCGCGCGCCTGCGCCGCGAGGCTGATAGCGAGCCCCTTCAAAGCCTATCTGCTTTGGCCAAAGAGCTGAGCGTGAGCCTGCTCATTGGCTCTATGGTGTTGGCCAATGACAGCCAAAAAGGCGATGTTGGAAAGGCGGTCAATCGCTCGCTCTTGCTCAACCCGCAAGGCGAGGTGGTGGCGCGCTATGATAAAATTCATATGTTTGATGTCACTTTGGCGAGCGGGGAAACCCATGCCGAAAGCCAGAATTATCAGGCCGGAGAGCGCGCCGTATTGGCGGATTTGGGGCTTGCGAAACTTGGCTTGAGCATTTGTTATGATGTGCGCTTTGGCGCTTTATATCGACATTTGGCCCAAGCGGGCGCCGATATTATCGCGGTGCCGTCGGCTTTCACGCGCCCCACGGGGGCGGCGCATTGGGAAGTTTTATTGCGCGCCCGGGCGATCGAAACCGGCTGTTTTATCGTCGCGCCTGCGCAAGTTGGAAAGCATGAAAACGGTCGGGAGACCTATGGGCATAGTTTGATTATCGACCCTTGGGGCAAGGTTTTGGCGCAAGCCACCGACACGCAAGGCATTGTATTTGCCGATTTGGATTTATCGCTGGTCGCCAAAGCGCGGTCGCAAATTCCATCGCTGCGCCATGGCCAAGCTTTCAGCGGCACAGATGGCCGGGCGATATCTGATGAAGGTTTTGAGGGCTAATCTTGGCTGGCTTTTATCGGCGCGGCGACGGCCATATAATTGACCCCCATATCCCCGGTCTGTGTCCATTTATCGGTCAGCGGATTGAAACTCACGCCGGTCGAGGTGATAAGCTCTAGCTCCGCTTTGGCCGCCATGATTTCCATCTCTTGCGGGGTGATGAATTTGTGCCAATCATGGGTGCCGCGCGGCAACCACCGCAGCACATATTCGGCCCCCACAATGGCCAAGGCATAGGCTTTGAGCGTGCGGTTGAGCGTCGCCAAAAACATAATTCCGTCTGGCTTCAACATGCCAGCACACGCACTCACAAAGGCTTGTGGGTCGGCGACATGTTCGATGACTTCCATGTTTAAAATCGCGTCAAAAGTCTCGCCCGCCGCATTTAACTGCTCTGCCGTAATGGCGCGATAATCGATTTCCAGACCTTGATTTTGGGCATGCAGGCTGGCGGTTTTAATATTGGCTTCGGCCGCATCGGCGCCCACAACCGTGGCGCCCAAACGCGCCATCGGCTCGCTCAAGAGGCCCCCGCCGCAGCCGATATCGAGAAGCCTGAGCCCTTTGAGGGGGTGAGCGGCTTTGGGGTCGCGGTCGAATTGTTTGCACAATTTATCGCGAATATAAGCCAGCCGAACCGGATTGAATTTATGCAAGGGTTTGAACTTGCCGTGCGGGTTCCACCAGTCTTCGGCCATGGCGGTAAACTTTGCCACTTCGTGTGGGTCGATGGTCACTTGGCCGGTTTGTGTATCGCTCATTGTCCGAAACTCATCTCTAAATTTAACTAGGCAGTTACCCCGTAAGGCCTTATATAAGCGCGATTGAGACGAAAGGAAATGCGAAAACCGATTATGGCTCGTATTGTAATGAAATTTGGTGGCACCTCTGTGGGCGACGTCGATCGCATCCGCAATGTGGCCGCGCATGTCAAACGCGAAGTCGATGCGGGTCATCAGGTTGCGGTCGTTGTTTCGGCCATGTCTGGGGAGACCAATCGATTGGTCGGGTTGACGCGCGATGTCGCGCGCCTGCATGACGCGCGTGAATATGATGTCGTCGTCTCGGCCGGAGAACAAGTGAGCGTCGGGCTTTTGGCCATGGCGTTGCAAGATATCGGTGTTTCGGCGCGCAGTTGGCTCGGTTGGCAAATTAGCGTCCAGACGTCGGATGTGCATGGCGCGGCGCGCATTGAGGCGATTGAGCCGGAAGCCATGGAAGCACAATTTAGCGAAGGCCGTGTTGCGGTTATTGCTGGTTTTCAAGGGGTCTCTGGCGCCAATCGGATAACCACTTTGGGGCGCGGCGGATCGGACACCAGCGCGGTGGCGATTGCCGCGGCTCTTAAAGCCGACCGATGCGATATTTATACCGACGTCGATGGGGTTTACACCACGGACCCGCGGATGGTGCCCGCGGCCAAAAAAATGGACCGCGTTTCTTACGAAGAAATGCTTGAAATGGCGTCTTTAGGTGCCAAAGTATTACAGACCCGCTCGGTAGAGCTGGCGATGGCGCATAATGTGCGCCTGCAAGTGCGCTCGAGTTTCGACGCACCCGAAGCGCGTGCGGGCGACAGCGATATTGTCGGCACTTTGATTTGCGATGAGGATGAAATTATGGAAACCGAAATTGTTAGCGGCATTGCCTATGCCCGCAATGAAGCCAAAGTAACCCTGCGCGAAGTGGCGGACCGGCCCGGCATTGCCGCCAGCATCTTTGGCCCCCTGGCCGATGCCAGCGTCAACGTCGATATGATTGTGCAAAACATGTCGGCCGATGGCAAAACCACAGATGTGACTTTTACCGTGTCGCAAGATGAATTGGAGCGCGCCTTGGCCGTCCTGAAAGGGGCGACCGCCGAGCTGACGTTTGCCGATTTGCAGGCCGCCCCCGATATGGCTAAAATTTCCATCGTCGGTGTCGGCATGCGAAGCCATGCAGGTGTGGCGCAGAAAATGTTCCAAGTGCTGGCCGAAAAGGGCATTAACATTCACGTTATTTCGACGTCTGAGATTAAAGTCTCGGTCTTAATCGATGTCGATTATGTAGAATTGGCCGTCCGGGCGCTGCATGCCGCTTATGGCTTAGACGACGAGCTTGCCAGTTAATTAGCCCGCCGCGTTTGGGCGAGTAGAGTGAGAGGGCGACCCTATGCCTCTATCGAGTGAAGGACCCAGATTATTATTGCGACGCTTGCGCCAGCTCATGGCCGACAGCGGCGATGATCAGGCACGTCTCGATAAAATTGTCGCCCTGATTGCCACCAGTATGAATGCCGCTGTGTGTTCGGTCTATCTCAGCCGCGGTGCCAAGACTTTGGTCTTGGCCGCGACCGAGGGGCTGAACCAAGATGCCGTCAATAAAACCATATTGCACGTTGGCGAAGGTCTGGTGGGCGATATCGCGCAGCATAAACGGCCCCTGAATTTGGCCGATGCGACAGCGCATCCGCGCTTTGCCTATCGGCCAGAGACGGGCGAAGACCCGTATAAATCTTTCGTCGGCGTGCCGATTTTGCGCCGTGGCGATGTGCGCGGCGTTCTGGTGGTGCAAAACAGCACGCAGCGCGATTTTCAAAATACCGAAGTCGAAGCGCTGCAAACCGTGGCTATGGTTTTGTCGGAGATGTTATCGGCGCTGGGCCAAGCCGATGGCGAAGGCGCGGCCGAGCAAGATATCTCTCGGCTTTTTTCGGGCCGCGGGCTAACCGAAGGCTTGGCGATGGGCCATGTGGTATTGCATGAGCCGCGCGTCGAAGTAGCCAAACTCATCGGCGATGACCCGGAAGAAGAAGCCAAACGATTGGAAGCCGCGGTCTATCAGCTGCGCCGCAATGTCGATGAGATGTTGGATAAAGACGATGTGAGCCATGACGGCGAACATATGGCGGTGCTGGAAGCCTATCGGATGTTTGCCAATGACCGTGGCTGGCTGCGCCGCATTCAAACCGCGGTGCAAACCGGTCTGACGGCAGAAGCGGCGGTGGAGCGGGTCAATAATGGCATGCGCGCACGCCTTGGCGGCCAGCGCGATGCTTATTTGCGCGAGCGCCTGCATGATTTTGAAGACCTGTCGAACCGCTTGCTGCGCATTTTGTCGGGGCGGGCGCAATTGGCCTCGGAAGATAAATTACCGCGCGATGCTATCCTCTTGGCGCGCACCATGGGGCCGGCTGAATTGCTCGATTACGACCGCCGTAAATTGCGCGGCCTGGTGCTGGAAGACGGCTCTCTTGGCGCCCATGTATCGATTGTGGCGCGCGCGTTAAACATTCCGATGCTGGGCGATGTGCGCGGCATTGTGGATGCCGCCCGCGATGGCCAAGAGATTATTGTCGATGTCGACCAGAACGAAGTTCACCTCAATCCTGCCAGTGATATTGTGGAAGCCTATTCCAATCGTGCGCGATTGCGGGCGCGGCGGATGCAGCGCTATGCGCGGATTAAACATTTGCCCGCAGAAACCAAAGACGGGGTGCAAATTCGGCTCGATAAAAATGCCGGCCTGATGGTCGATGTTGAAAATCTGACCGATAGTGGGGCCGAGAATATCGGTCTGTTTCGTACCGAATTGCAGTTTATGGTGTCGGCCACCATGCCGCGCGCCAATGAGCAAGAGGCCATGTATCGCGCGGTGCTAGATAGTGTCGGCGCGCGCGATGTGGTGTTTCGGACTTTGGATATCGGTGGCGATAAAGTTTTGCCTTATCTGCGCAATAGCGTGGAAGAAAATCCGGCGATGGGCTGGCGCGCCACTCGTATGGCGCTCGACCGCCCTGGGCTGGTTCGGGTGCAAATGCGCGCGCTTTTGCGTGCGGCGGCGGGTCGAAAACTATCGATTATGTTCCCGCTTATCACCACGGTGGAAGAGTTTCGCGCGACGCGTCGTTTGCTGGAGCTGGAGAAAAACAGGCTCGAGAGTTTTGGTCATGCGGTGCCCGCCAGCATTGAAATCGGCACCATGTTAGAAGTGCCTGCCTTGGTTTGGGAGTTAGACCAATTACTGCCGGAGCTGGATTTCTTGTCGGTTGGCACCAATGATTTAATGCAATTCTTTTTTGCCGCCGACCGCGGCAACCCGCAAACAAGCCAGCGTTATGACTTTTTATCGCTGCCGTCTTTGCGCTTGCTGGCGCAGGTGAGAGATTTATGTGCCCGCCATCAGGTGCCAGTGTCAATGTGCGGCGAGCTGGGCGGGCGTCCGCTCGAAGCGATGGCGCTTTTGGGGTTGGGCTATGAGCGGTTTTCTTTGCCATCTGCCTCTATCGGTCCGGTGAAACGGATGATACGTTCGGCCAGTCAGGCGAAATTGCAAGCGGCCTTGACGCAAGTGCTAACCGAACCGCCCGCCGATATGCGAGCGGCCATGCAGCAAATCGCAGATGCGCAAAGCATTAAGTTGTGATACGAATAAAACCACGAAAAGAGGGGTGGGCCGATGGCCGAGACAGATCATAAATCAGAAAGCTTTGAGGTTGGGGCGACCCTAAGCCAAGCGCGCGAGGCGCGTGGGGCATCGATAGACGAGATTTCGGCCATTCTGAAAATTCGGGTTGGGCATTTACAAGCCCTAGAAAATGACGATTTTGAGGCTTTGCCCGCCGATGTTTATGGCATCGGGTTTTTGCGAACCTATGCCACCCATCTGGGGTTAAATGCGGGCGACTTAATTCAGCAATATAAAGAAATGACCGCCGGCGTTGAAAAAGAAGACCTGCCTTACGACCCCCAAACCGAGCGCCAACAGGTTTCCATCGCGGCAAAGATTGCCATCGCCGTGGTAGTGGTTTTTGCCGTTTACATTATTTGGCTGATTGCTGGCGGCGCTAGCGCGCCAGATAAAGTGGCCAGCTCTTCGCCCGCGGCGCCAGGGATAGCCAGCCCAGCAAAACCCGCGCCAGTGAAAGTCGAAACGCCGACGGTAGCCAAAGCGGTGCCGCCGACGGGGGGTAAAACGGACGCGCCTCAAACCGTCGCCAAGAAGCGGGAGCCAAAAGTTGAGCCCAAATCTGATATCAAGGCTGACCCGCTTCGCACGCCTGCGGTTGTGGAGGCGGACCCGATTGCCGCTTTGGAGAGCCAAGCGCCGGTGACGAAAATTGAAATTCGCGCAATTCGGCGAACCTGGTTGCGGATTGAAAACGCGCAAGGTCAAGTTTTGCTCTCTAGTATTGTGACCGATGGCGATCGTTTTGAGCTGGTTCAAGAGGGCCCCTATACTTTGGCCACGCGAGATGCCGGGGCGCTGCAATATGTGGTCGATGGCCAAGCGGTCGGCACGGTGGGGCGGCGGAGCCAAATTTTGACTGCGCGCCAAATTGACCGAAGTTCCATTCAAACCCTGAAACCTTAGCGAGGCGGCAATGCTGCGAGCGTGGCGACATATCGAACGGCGCCCTTCGCGCCAGATTATGGTTGGCAATGTGCCCGTCGGTGGCGATGCGCCGATTGCCGTGCAATCGATGACCAATACGCCGACGTCGGATGCCCAAGCCACCATTGCCCAAATTAAGGCCTTAGAAGAGGCTGGCGCCGATATTGTGCGCGTCTCTTGCCCTGATGAAGCCTCGACCGCCGCCTTGCGCGAGATTGTCGAGGCGGTGTCTGTGCCGATTGTGGCGGATATTCATTTTCATTATAAGCGCGCCATTGAGGCGGCGGAAGCGGGCGCTGCGTGTTTGCGCATCAACCCGGGCAATATCGGCGATGCCGCGCGCGTCGGCGAAGTTGTGGCGGCCGCGCGCAAACATAATTGCTCTATTCGCATTGGCGTGAATGCCGGCTCCTTGGAAAAACATCTGCTGGATAAATACGGCGAGCCGTGCCCCGAAGCCATGGTCGAAAGCGCGCTATATCACGTCGGCCTGCTCGAAGAGCATGGCTTTCGCGAGTATAAAATTAGCGTCAAAGCTTCCGATATTTTTATGTCGGTGGCGGCCTATCAACAACTCGCCGAGGCGGTCGATTGTCCGTTGCACATTGGCATCACCGAAGCGGGCGGGCTGATATCTGGAACCGTAAAATCTTCCATCGGCTTGGGCGCGCTATTATGGGCTGGTATTGGCGATACCATCCGCGTGTCGCTATCGTCAGACCCGGTAGATGAGGTGAAAGTGGCGTTTGAAATGCTCAAAGGGCTGGGGCTGCGCCATCGGGGGGTGACGATTATTTCTTGCCCATCGTGCGCGCGCCAAGGCTTTAACGTGATTGACACCGTGCGCCAATTGGAAGACCGTTTGGCCCATATTGCCGAGCCGATTACCCTGTCGATTATTGGCTGTGTGGTCAATGGCCCCGGCGAAGCGCGCGAGACCGATATTGGTTTTACTGGCGGTGGCAATGACGCCGGCATGGTTTATTTGGCGGGTCGCCCAGACCATAAAAAACCGCATGGGGAGATGGTCGACCATTTGGTCGATTTGGTAAAAAGCAAGGCCGATGAAATGGCTGCTTTGCGCGCGCGTAATGAGTTGGGTGAGGAGAAATAACCAATGTTGCCTGTCGAACGACTGGACGCCATTCTGGCGCGGGCGCAAGCCTTGCAAGACGAAATGAACGGCGAATTACCGCCCGAACGGTTTGTCGAATTATCCAAAGAATATGCCGAAATAGACCCGCTGGCCAACGCCGTTCGGGCCTATCGCGCGGCCTTAACGGAGAGCGAAGACTTAGCGGCTTTGGCCGAAGGCGAAGACGGCGAAATGGCTGAATTGGCCCGCCTCGAGTTGGATGGGATTCTGGCCAAATTGCCAGACATGGAAACCGCTTTGGAAGTTTTATTGCTGCCCAAAGATAGCGCCGATGAGCTGAACGTGATTGTGGAAGTGCGCGCCGGCACGGGCGGCGATGAAGCGGCTTTATTTGCCGGAGATTTATTCCGCATGTACACCCGCTATGCCGATTTGCAAGGCTGGAAATCCGATATTATCACCCAGTCCGAAGGCGAGATGGGCGGCTATAAAGAAGTGGTTATGGCCATTCGCGGCAAGGGCGTGTTTGCGCGGTTGAAATTTGAAAGCGGTGTGCATCGGGTGCAGCGGGTGCCCGAAACGGAAAGCAGTGGCCGCATTCATACCTCGGCCGCCACGGTGGCTGTGCTGCCAGAGCCAGAAGATGTCGATATTAAAATCGATGAAAAAGATTTGCGCGTCGATGTGTTTCGCGCCTCGGGCCCGGGCGGTCAGTCGGTCAATACCACCGATAGTGCGGTGCGTATCATCCATTTACCGACGGGCATTACCGTGTCGCAACAAGATGAAAAATCGCAACATAAAAACCGCGCCAAAGCGATGTTGGTGATGCGCGCCCGTCTGTTTGAAGCCGAGCGCCAACGCGTCGATGATGAACGCGCCGCCGACCGCAAAAGCCAAGTTGGCTCGGGTGATCGCTCGGAGCGCATTCGCACTTATAATTTTCCGCAAGGCCGCGTGACCGACCACCGGATTAATGTGACTTTGCACAAGCTCGAAAAAATTCTGGCAGGCGATGGTTTGGATGAAATGCTGGAAGCCCTCATCCGAGAAGACCAAGTGCAACGCCTCGCCGCAGTCGACTAAGCAATATGCTGGCCCCCGACATGACGTTGGAACAAGCACAACGCGCGCTCTCGGCGGCCTTTAAATCGGCCGACATAGAGACCGCCAGCTTAGACGCGCGCGTGTTGTTGCAAGCCGTGACAGGGTTAACGGCCAGCGATATTGCGCGCGCCCCTGAGCGGCTTTTGGCGGCGCAAGAAATAAGTCTTCTGCTCGACTATCAGGCGCAACGCTTGCGTGCCAAGCCAATATCTAAAATTCTCGGTCAGCGCGAGTTTTGGGGACGCGAGTTTCAGGTCAATGAACATGTGCTCGACCCGCGCCCCGATAGCGAGACGCTTATCGAAGCCGCTTTGCCGCATTTACCAGAGGGTAAAAATCTCGCGATACTTGATTTAGGAACCGGCTCGGGCTGTCTATTGCTGACGCTTTTGGCTGAACGCGCGCCGACCCGCGGCGTGGGCGTGGATTTAAGTCTTGAGGCTTTGGCGGTGGCCAAAGCCAATGCGCAAACGCTTGGATTGAGCGGGCGGGTGCAGTTTTTGCACAGTCATTGGTTCGATGCGGTGGCTGGCAAATTTGATATGATTATTTCCAACCCGCCTTATATCCGCGATGCGGAAATGCGCGCGCTCGATAAAAATGTGCTCGACTATGACCCGCATTTGGCGCTGCACGGCGGCGCCGATGGCCTGGATGCCTATCGGGTGATTATCGAGAAGGCACAAAACCATTTGCAGCCAAATGGTTGGTTGGTGTTGGAAATTGGCCATCGGCAAGGCGACGCCATTGGGGCGATGATGCGCCAATCTGGTTTTTTAGAGACCTGTGGGAAGCCAGATTTGGCGGGGCGCGACCGGGTGATTATGGGGCGCAAGCCGCGCGCGGTGGATAGAAAATGAAAAAGGGGTTTGCAAAGCTTGGCCGAGCAGGCTAGGTTCCTTGTGTCTTGGAGGCCTTGAGAGAAGCTACGGTCTTGGACACCACCCTTTGAATTCTGTCAGACTATTTTGAACTTAGAGAAATCAGTGGTTTTCCGTCTTGGAAATAAAGCAATAGCAACGATGGCTCAACGGACGTTGAGCTCTTTTTAAAGTGATATGGAATAAAGTATGAAACGGTCTCGAGGGCGCGGACGCCGCCAACAAAATTCGGTTAACCGCAGCTATGACAGTAATGGGCCCGACGTTCGGGTGCGCGGCAATGCCTCGCAAGTTTACGAAAAATATCAAACCCTAGCCCGCGACGCCATGTCGTCGGGCGACCGCGTGATGGCTGAAAACTATCAACAACACGCCGAGCATTATTACCGCATCTTAATGAGCATGCAGCCAGCGCCAAGCGAAGCCAATGGCGAGGCCGCTTCCCATGAGACGCAAAATACCAATACCAATGCTGGCGCCGATGGCGTGGCAAATGGAAATTCGGATGCGCCAGAAGCCGATGCCTCTGGCGAGCCTTTGGTTTTGGTGCGCGAGGCGTCAACGGATGGCGCGAGTGATGGCAAATCATCGAAACCGTCGCGCCGCCGTGGGCCCTTGCGTAAAAAACGCCCCCAAGGTGGTGAGCCCGACGCTTCCCAAGCCAATGGAGGCGTGGTGCAAGCCAATGGAAGTGTCGAAGCGGTTGAGGTTATCGCCGAGCCCGCACCAGACAGTGCTTTAGAAGCTGGCGAAACCGAAACACTCTCGGCAGAATAGCCAGCCTTTTGTGCCTGAATTTGACCCGCCCGATATATCGCGGCGGGTCTTTTCGTTTGGGGTTTCGCGCTACTGAGGGGCCAGCGCGCTGCGGCGGCGCGGCAGCGAGCGCAAAGAATTATCGCTGGCGGCGAGCCCGCTCACTTTTTCGGCAATATCGATTTTTAACTGCGCTAAGTCGGCCAGTGCCGTGGCATCTAAATTGCGCTGCGGGGGCACATTTAGCTCGCGCGGGTTAACCGGCTTTTCGTAATGCAGCACTTCATAATGCAGATGCGGGCCGGTTGCCAATCCGGTGCGGCCCACGGTTCCGATAATCTGGCCTTGCTTGACCCGACTGCCTTTTTTTAGGCGCCGCGCAAACCGATTCATATGCGCATAAGCGGTTTCATAGCCGTTGCGATGTTGGATGCGGATGTATTTTCCATTATTGCCATAAGTGCCAATGCGTTGAATGACCCCATCGCCCGCCGCATAAATCGGCGTGCCTATGGGGGCGGCAAAATCTAGGCCTCGGTGCAGCCGCGTATAGCCCAAAATCGGGTGCCGCCGCATGCCAAAGCGCGACGAGAGACGGGCGCCATCAACCGGGGTTTTCATCAGCAAGCGTTGCACGCTTTGTCCATTGGCATCGAAATAGTTCTCGCTGCCGTCTTCTTGCAGCATCCGCCAATAGGCATAGCGTTTGCCGCGGTTGGTCAGCGAGGCAAAGACGATATCGCCTTCTTGGGCGACTTGATTGTTCTCATCAAAGCGGCGGGTATAGAGCACTTCCAATTGGTCGCCTTCGCGAATATCGCGTTGAAAATCGATGGCGAAGGAAAATAGTCTTATCAGCTCGACCACGAGATTGGGCGACATGCCGCTGCTGCGGGCCGCCTCATAGACGGAGCTATTGATGAGGCCGTCGGCCAGAAAATGTCGGTCGCTCAGCGGGCGGTCGCGCTTGATGGCGGTAAAGCTTTGGAAGCCGGTTCGTCGGACGATGATTTTCTGTTCCGGCACGGGAATAAAATCAAAGCCAGCAAACCGCCCTTCGTGGGTGGTTTTATCTTGGCCAGCCGGCCATTCGCGATGCAGGCGCACGCTTTGCCCTGGTTTCAGTCGGCGCACATCATAGACGCTGCGCAATTGGTCAAGCGCGGCATCGGCCTCCACGGCATGGACGTTGGCTCGCGTCAGCAGAGCCGCCAGCGTGTCGCCGTTGCCGAGCGCGTCAAGCTCATAGTCTCTTTGCATGGGGGGCAGGGCGCGCAGCTCGTCGCTTATCACGGGGGTGGAAGGGGCAGGTTTTGCACTTAAGGTCGCTTTGGCAATATCGGGCACCAATAGATCGGCGGCCATCCAGCTAATCAGGCCGCCCATTAGAAACGCGGTAATGGTGAAGCGCAGGCGGGCCCGCTTGCGCCTTTGTTGGGCAGCGAGACGGTCTTCTACCGATTTATAAACATTGGCGCTTGGCCGCGAAGCGCCAGCTTGCTCGATTGGGTCTTGGGTTTTATCCGATTGAGATTCCATGGCTGCAAAAATGGCTTGCGCCGCCAGTTCTTGTCAAGTTTTTGTCATCTGGGCAAAAAAAGGGTAAATTTATCCACCTGTGTGGCTACTCTATATGGGGGTTAAGCCCTTCATTTACCTACTAAATTTAGGGAACGGCAAAATAATCGCTTTTTTCGACGTTTTTTTAAAAAAAGCCTTTGACAGTTTCGGCTAGCCAACCTATACCCAGCTCACTTCCAACGACGGTTCATCAGTAACCCAATTGGCTTCAGTCTCCGGTTTCGGCCAAGACTTTGGTAAAATACTGATCCTCACAGAGGTTGGACACACAAGGGCTAGAAATGGTCATGGGTGTCTTTTCGCTTCTCGAGGGCTCGATACGCAAGTAAAGAGCTGCTGTTTGAAATTGTAGATATTGAAAGAGAAGCGTGGACGGCGGTGTCCTGGCGTGTCTCATCTTTCTTCGGAAAGATGGACAACAGAACAAGTAATCATCTAATGATTGCTAACCGTTACGTTTACGTTTCTTCCACTCCCGGATGTGTTTTGGTTCGCCAGAGCATATACGGAAGAGTGGGAACTCGTTAATACGCATCATATCATATGATATGGTTTGAACGTTTAGTAATGTGATGATTTCAGAATCAAACTTGAGAGTTTGATCCTGGCTCAGAACGAACGCTGGCGGCAGGCCTAACACATGCAAGTCGAACGATAAGCTTCTTCGGAAGTGGACAGTGGCAGACGGGTGAGTAACGCGTGGGGATCTGCCCAGAGGTTCGGGACAACCATTGGAAACGATGGCTAATACCGAATAAGCCCGCAAGGGGAAAGATTTATTGCCTTTGGATGAACCCGCGTAAGATTAGCTAGTTGGTGAGGTAATGGCTCACCAAGGCTACGATCTTTAGCTGGTCTGAGAGGATGATCAGCCACATTGGGACTGAGACACGGCCCAGACTCCTACGGGAGGCAGCAGTGGGGAATATTGCGCAATGGGGGAAACCCTGACGCAGCCATGCCGCGTGAGTGACGAAGGCCTTAGGGTTGTAAAGCTCTTTCGCTAGGGAAGATAATGACGGTACCTAGTAAAGAAGCCCCGGCTAACTTCGTGCCAGCAGCCGCGGTAATACGAAGGGGGCTAGCGTTGTTCGGAATCACTGGGCGTAAAGCGTATGTAGGCGGATCAAAAAGTTAGATGTGAAATCCCTGGGCTCAACCCAGGAACTGCATTTAAAACTAGTGATCTAGAATTTGGTAGGGGCCAGTAGAATTTCCAGTGTAGAGGTGAAATTCGTAGATATTGGAAAGAATACCAGTGGCGAAGGCGACTGGCTGGGCCATTTTTGACGCTGAGATACGAAAGCGTGGGTAGCAAACAGGATTAGATACCCTGGTAGTCCACGCAGTAAACGATGAGCGCTAGTCGCTGGGACAATAGTTTCAGTGTCGAAGCTAACGCATTAAGCACTCCGCCTGGGAAGTACGGTCGCAAGATTAAAACTCAAATAAATTGACGGGGGCCCGCACAAGCGGTGGAGCATGTGGTTTAATTCGAAGCAACGCGAAGAACCTTACCAGACCTTGACATGGTATGTTTGAATTACAGAATCGTAATTCTTCAGTTCGGCTGGCATACACACAGGTGCTGCATGGCTGTCGTCAGCTCGTGTCGTGAGATGTTGGGTTAAGTCCCGCAACGAGCGCAACCCTCATTTTTAGTTGCCATCAGGTTATGCTGGGCACTCTAAAAAAACTGCCGGTGATAAGCTGGAGGAAGGCGGGGATGACGTCAAGTCCTCATGGCCCTTACGGTCTGGGCTACACACGTGCTACAATGGTGGTGACAGTGGGCAGCAATACTGCAAAGTAAAGCTAATCCCAAAAAACCATCTCAGTTCGGATTGGACTCTGCAACTCGAGTCCATGAAGTTGGAATCGCTAGTAATCGTAGATCAGCGTGCTACGGTGAATACGTTCTCGGGCCTTGTACACACCGCCCGTCACGCCATGGGAGTTGGTTTTACCTTAAGCCGGTGCGCTAACCGCAAGGAAGCAGCCGTCCACGGTAGGGTCAGCGACTGGGGCGAAGTCGTAACAAGGTAACCGTAGGGGAACCTGCGGTTGGATCACCTCCTTTCTAAGGATATTGATGTTTGTTTAGGCAGACATCCGGATTGTTGTCTATTTATCTCTTTATAATATTAGCTAAGTGCTAGGTGTTTCCTTAATCAAACTGGGCCGGTAGCTCAGTTGGTTAGAGCGCGCGCTTGATAAGCGTGAGGTCGGAAGTTCAAGTCTTCCTCGGCCCACCATTTATTCAAGGGGGATTAGCTCAGCTGGGAGAGCGCCTGATTTGCATTCAGGAGGTCAGCGGTTCGATCCCGCTATCCTCCACCAAAACTTCTAATATTATATCTTATTTGTTCTTTAAATTTGTAAATATGAAACTAATAACTGATCAAAATAATTTTATTATTGATTAAAAATACGTACAAAATTTTTCTCTGTACGTAATTGCAATCAAGCGCAAAAGGGCATTTAGTGGATGTCTTGGCATTAAGAGACGATGAAGGACGTGGCAGGCTGCGATAAGCTAAGGGGAGTTGTCAACAAACTTTGATCCTTAGATATCCGAATGGGGAAACCCAACTCTTTAGAGTTATTTATTAATGAATACATAGTTAATAAAAGTTAACCTAGTGAATTGAAATATCTTAGTAGCTAGAGGAAAAGAAATCTATTCCGTTAGTAGTGACGAGCGAACGCGGACCAGGCCAGTAACAAATTTATAAAAACTAGAACTTTCTGGAAAGTAAGACCATAGTGGGTGATAGTCCCTTATAGGTAAAAAGTAAATTTGTTCTCGAGTAGGGCGGAACACGTGAAATTTTGTCTGAAAATGGGGAGACCACTTCCCAAGCCTAAATACTCCTTAATGACCGATAGTGAACCAGTACCGTGAGGGAAAGATGAAAAGCACCCCGATAGGGGGAATGAAATAGTATCTGAAACCGAATGCCTACAAGCAGTCAGAGCTTCCTTGAGAAGTGATGGCATACCTTTTGTATAATGGGTCAGCGACTTAGTCTGTGCAGCAAGCTTAAGCCGTAAGGTGTAGGCGTAGGGAAACCAAGTCTTAATAGGGCGTTAGTTGTACGGATTAGACTCGAAGCGGGATGAGCTTAATATGAGCAGGTTGAAGATGCAGTAACATGCATCGGAGGACCGAACCAGGAAACGTTGAAATGTTTTTGGATGACTTGTGTTAAGGGGTGAAAGGCCAACCAAATTCCGCTATAGCTAGTTCTCCGCGAAAACTATTTAGGTAGTGCGTTGTGTGAATGATATCGGGGGTAAAGCACTGGATGGGCTAGGGGGAAGCGATTCCTACCAAACCTAACCAAACTCTGAATACCGATACTCTATGCACAGCAGACAGACTATAGGTGCTAAGGTCTATAGTCGAGAGGGAAACAGCCCAGATCACCAGTTAAGGCCCCCAAATAATGGCTAAGTGGGAAAGTATGTAGAAAGTCCAAGACAGGCAGGAGGTTGGCTTAGAAGCAGCCATCCTTTAAAGATAGCGTAACAGCTCACTGTTCTAATTAAGACTTTCCGCGACGAAGATGTAACGGGGCTCAAGCCATTTGCCGAAACTGTGACTTTATAAATATTGCGATATTTATAAGGGGTAGCGGAGCGTTCTGTAAGCCGTCGAAGGTGTTTTGAAAGAAATGCTGGAGGTATCAGAAGTGCGAATGCTGACATGAGTAGCGATAAAGAGTGTGAGAGACACTCTCGCCGAAATCCTAAGGTTTCCTGCGTAAAGCTAATCTGCGCAGGGTTAGTCGACCCCTAAGGCGAGGCAGAAATGCGTAGTCGATGGGAAACAGGTTAATATTCCTGTACCTTCTGTGAGTTGACGGATCACGTAAATTGTATTTTCTTATTGGATTGAGAATGCAGTGAAGTGGTTCCTGGAAATAGCCACAGCATATAGATCGTACCAAAACC
>JABJKE010000011.1 GCA_018660505.1 Rhodobiaceae bacterium
CGGCTTCCATAAGGGCGTCCCGATTTACGATAGCTGGGATATCATCAGCTATCTCGACACTTATGCGCCGAGCCAAGGCGCCTCGCTGGTGCCCAAGACTGTCGAAGGGCAACAGGCTTTGAACGAACAAGTGCTGGAAAATGCCTTGCGCAGCGATATCCCACTGGGTGGCAATTTTGGAACCTCGATTGCCGGGGCGAGCACCTATATTCTTGCCAATATTTTAAAGCGCCGCCCGGCTCTGGCGGTGATGTGGGATTATTTGACCAAACACCCGGACCCGATGCGCAAAGTCGCTTTTTGCGTTCTGCGCTTGCGCGGTGGATTGCCCAAACCGCTGTATGAGAAATTTATCAAACAATTGGCGCTCGGACTGGCCGATTGCGAGCAACGCCTCTCCGATGGCCGCGCCTATATGTTTGGCGATTATACCATGCTGGATGTGATGATGACGGCGCATTTGCATCGGCTGGAGGATGTGCACCTCGACGGCGTTTTAAGCGCAGAAAAACTGCCGCATTTGGCCGCCTATTGGCAACGCGTGCAAGCGCGCCCGAGCTATCAACCCGCCATGACCGACCAACACAGCTGGGAATGGCGCGCCGCCATTGATGCGGTTTACCAAGGCAAGCCATCGCCGTTTTTGCCTTTGCTGGAAAGCCAATTGGCCAAAGCTATAACCCCCAATGAAACCCGAGAGGACGCCGCATGAGCTATGATGTAGATGACGAAAAAATGGCGGCTGGTGCCGCGATTGTTGAGAAACTAGGGCTTTTATCCAAGGCCAACCCAACCCTTTCTGATGATTTACGGGCCCATACGGTGCAAGCCTTGTTTGGCACCATATGGACGCGAGACGGGCTGGATTTAAAGACGCGCAGCTTGGTGACGCTGACCAGTTTAATCGCTTTGAACCGCGACAATGAATTGCGGCTGCATTTTCGCGGGGCCCGCAATCTCGGCATCACGCGCGAGACGATTGAAGAGGTTATTTTGCATGTCGCGCATTATGCGGGCTGGCCGGTGTCCATTTCGGCCAGTGCGGTATTGGATGAAGTTTGGAAAGAAATGGATGAGGAGACGCAGACATGACCCAGCCGATTGCAAAAGTTACGGATATTATTTTTATCCGCTTTCAATTGCGCGACCTTGAAGCGCAAGCGGGCTATCTGGAAGATTTTGGAATGACCGCCGTGCACAAAACCAGCGAGGCAATTTTCTATCGCGGCACGGGCACAGACGCCTATATTTATGCCGCCGAGAAAGCCGATACGGACGCGTTTATCGCCGCTGGCTACGAAGTGAACAGCCTGGCCGAACTGCAAGCCTTGGCCGAAAACCAGGGGGTGGCTATCGAAGATGGCGACGCCCTGATGGGCGGCAAAAGGATTCGCCTGACCGACCCGGACGGCCTTGGCATTGAGGTCTATCACGGCGTCCATAAGGCGGACCCGATAGATGAAAACGTGCCGCTCTTGAACTCTGGCAAACACAAGCATCGCCTAAATGAAACCCAGCGCTTTGGCGGCGGGGCGGCGGAATGGTCGATGGATAGCCAGGGCAATATGCAATATGCGCTGCCCAGCAGCGTCATGCGGCTAGGCCATACGGCCATTAATGTGAAAGACGGCCCGGCCAGCATTCAATGGTATCATGATGTGCTGGGGATGATTGTTTCTGACAATATTATTGGCCCGGACGGCAATGTCGGCGGGGCTTTTATCCGCTGCGACAATGGCGATATGCCGAGCGATCACCATACGCTCAATGTGGTGGCTTTGCCGCCGGAAGCCGAGCCGTTTCACGGCACTTTCGGCCATGCTGGATTTGAATTGGAAAAATCCCTCGACGATTTAATGGCGGGGCATTTTCACATGAAGACGAGCGGGAAATATGTTCACGAATGGGGCATTGGCCGTCACCTCTTGGGCAGCCAGCTCTATGATTATTGGCGCGACCCGCATGGGTTTATTATCGAGCATTGGACCGATGGCGATTTGATGACGGCGGATAGCCCGCCGCAAGACGTCTCCATTGTGGAAGTCGTCAAAGGGCAATACGGGCCGATACCGCATTCCAGCTTTAACATGTCGCTTCCCCTGGAAGCGGTGGACGGGTTTCGCGAAGCCACGCCCAATCTCACAGAAATGATTGTCGGGGCCATGGAAGCGCCAAAGGCCGATAGCTAAACGATAAGCTGTGAAGGGGAAGCGTCGCACCGCTTCTGTGATGTTTCTGAGATGCCTCTGAGATGCCCTCTGTCTTGCGTTCCCCCGCGGTGCTAGATAAACTCTTCTCATATCAATCGTCGGGAAGGTGTGCTGTGGATCATAAAATTGGGGTCATTCCCTTTAGCCTCGATGGTGAGCGTATCGCCATCATGTTTGTGACGTCGCAAAAGCGCGGCCGTTGGATTTTGCCCAAGGGTAATTTAAAGACCGATGAAAGCCATGAAGCGGGCGGCAAACGAGAAGCCTTTGAAGAGGCTGGCGTGAACGGCGACATTCTCACAGATTTTCCCATCACCACCGCCATCAGCAAATCTACCGCCAAAGGTTTGGTGCAAACAGCTGTGACTTATTACCCGATGTTGGTCACCGAGCAAGCCGACGAATGGCCCGAAAAGAAAAAACGCGAACGCCATTGGGCCCTGTTAAAACACGCTTATCAAGTGACCGACCGCGAAGACTATCAGCAGCTCATCGGCCTATTCGAGGCTATTTCGCCAGCTGTGTTAGCCACTGCAAAGCGTAAAAAATAACCGCCGCTAAGCTGGCCGAGGCCGGCACGGTGATAACCCAAGCGGCCGCGATAGAGACCACAAACCGACGCCGAACCAGACGCCGCTTCATATTATAACGCGTCGTTTGAAACGCTTCTTTGGCTGTCGTATTGAGGCGATGGGCGGGTTTGACCCGTTTTTTATTCGGGTTTTCCATATATTCGCGCAAGAAACCAACGCCAAAAATCGCGCCAATGGCGATATGCGTTGAGCTGACCGGCAGGCCTAAAGTCGTGGCCAAAAGCACGGTGACGGCAGACGCCAAGGCCACGCAATAAGCGCGCGGGGCGTTCAGTCGGGTGATTTTCTCGCCCACGGTATTGATTAATTTCGGGCCGAATAAAAATAGTCCCAAAGCCAAACCACTGGCGCCAATCAGCATCACCCAAAACGGCACGGCCACTTTTGCTTCTACGGTGGTGGAGGTAAGGGTCGAGACAATGGCGGCCAGAGGCCCCACCGCATTGGCAACATCATTGGCGCCATGGGCAAAGCAGAGCAGCGATACGCCAGCGACGAGCGGCACATGGAATAATTTATAAACGTCGTTTTTGCTCTGGCTCAATTGGTCAGCGCGCTTACGGATGAACGGCACAGAGGCCGCCCAGGCGGCCAGCAAAGCCAGGGTGGCATAAGTGGCGATTTCCGTGCCCGATGGTTTCCAGATTTTTTTCAACCCTTTCATCGCCATATAGGCAACTAAGGCGCTGGCCATCAGGCCGATTAAAATCGGCACCCATTTTTTGGCCGCGCTCAGGCGATCCTCGACCCGCAAGATTTTGACCTCAATGATAAATAATAAGCTGGCCGCCGCAATGCCGCCCAGCACGGGCGAGATGACCCAGCTGGCGGCGATTTTCGACATGGTGGGCCAATTGACCAAGCCAAAGCCAGCGCCTGCAATGCCAGCGCCCAAAACGCCGCCAACGATGGAATGCGTCGTCGAGACCGGGGCATTGAGCGAGGTGGCGAGATTAATCCAAAGGGCGGCGGCTAACAGCGCGCCCAACATGAGATTGCGAAAAGCGGCGACATCGACGCCGCTGCCCGGGTCGATAATGCCCTTGGAGACGGTTTTGACCACGTCGCCGCCCGCCAATAGCGCGCCCGCGCTCTCGCAAACCGCGGCGATGAGCACCGCCATCCCAATGGTTAAAACGCGCCCGCCAACCGCAGGGCCCATATTATTGGCCACATCATTGGCGCCAATATTCAGCGCCATATAGCCGCCAATTGCCGAGGCGGCGATTAAGATGATGATATTCTCGGTCGAGACCTCGAGATTGAGATAGCCCCAATAGCCCGCCACGATTAAAAACAGGCCAGCTATGAAAAAAGGCAATTTGCCGAATTGGGCATTGGCAGTCTGCTGCTGCGCAAATTCTAGCTTGCGCAAATCATTGACATATCGATTGCCTAGTTTTTTGGATTCATCGCTCATCCGTCACTCCCATATTTCCCTACCTTTTTACACTAGGATTCGGCTCATCTGGACACAAGAGATGGTTTTGCCACACCCACATCCCGCCAACATCATTGGGGGGTGTGTGTGTTTTGGCCTTGAACAATATATTTCAAGTGCCCGACGGTTTCGCGCTAGGGTGGGCAGATGATGAAGTTAGACGCTTTGGTTGAAAAAATAGCGCAGCCGCTGCTATCTCAAACGCGCGCGCGCCCGCTGGTGTTTGGCGTATCGGGCGGGCAGGGGGTTGGAAAATCGACCTTTTGCGCCGCACTCGAGGCCTATGTGCAAGCGGCCGGGCGGCGCGCCCTGACTTTGGCGCTGGATGACTTTTATCTCCCGAAGGCAGCGCGGCAGGCCTTGGCTCAAAGCGTGCATCCTTTATGCAAAACCCGCGGCGTGCCAGGCACGCATGATGTGGCGCGCTTGCAGCAAACCCTAACCCACCTCTTGGCCGGTGACGTAAGCCTGCCGCTGCCAGTTTTTTCGAAAAGCCACGATGATGTTTTGCCACCCGAGCAATGGCGACGGGTAGAGGCGCAGCCAGATATAATTTTATTGGAAGGCTGGTGCGTGGGTGCGCGAGGGTCTTTCCTCTCCCCGCATCCGCAAACCGAGTGGGAGCTGGCCCAAGATAGCGACGGGGTGTGGAAGCAATGGAGCCAAACCCAAGCCAGTGCCTATGAAGCCATTTGGGCGGCGTGCGATGGCTTGATGCTAATGCGCCAAGATGATTTCGCCAGCGTCATTGATAGTCGTTGGGCGCAAGAGCAAGACAATGCGGCGGCCAGCGGCCTTTGGCAATTCGAAAGCCGCGCGCAAGTGGCTGAGTTTTGTGCCCATTATGAAAGCTGGACGCTGGGCCTCTGGCAGGCTTTGCCGCCCCTATGCGATTTTGTCATCGGGCGCGAGGCTGATTTCACTTATCGCTGGCTAGACTGATCGGGTCGTCATCGCCTATGCTGCGGGCATGAGCGAAACCAAAATCAACGACGCGTCGAAAAGCCCTTTGGCGATAAGCTGGACCTGCCGCCATACGTGGCGCACGGCCAGCTATAATACGATGTGGTGTTTAATCGGCTGCTCGATTGGCGATATGGGGACGATTTTATTTTTTCAACTCAGCGGTATCGCTTGGCCCACGATGGCGATTATGGCTTTGGCCATTGTCAACGGTTTGGCGACGTCGATTGCGTTGGAGACATTTATCTTGGCACGGCAAATGGCGCTGAAACTGGCTTTCCGAACCGCCATTGGCATGTCGCTCATCTCGATGATTGCGATGGAAGTGGCGATGAATAGCGTCGATGTGGCGGTCACGGGCGGTGCTAAGCTGACGCTTAGCGTGGTGCCGCTGATGTGGATAGCGGGTTTTCTAGCGCCCTTGCCGTATAATTATTGGCGTCTCAAGGCTTTGGGAAAAGCCTGCCACTAAAGCCTATTTCTGGTCTTCGAGCTCGCGACGGAATTTCTTGCGTTCGTGCTCCAACAAATAGCGCTTGCGCAACCGCAAGCTGGTGGGGGTCACTTCCAGCAATTCGTCATATTCGACATAGGCCATCATATCTTCCAAAGACATGCGGCGCGGCGTTACCAAAGTTACCGCTTCATCGGTGCCAGAGGCACGCATATTGGTCAGCTTCTTGCCTTTCAGCACGTTGATTTCCAAATCATTGTCGCGGCTATGCTCGCCCACAATCATGCCCTGATAAACCGGCGTTTGCGGGTCGATGAACATGGCGCCACGGTCTTGCAAATTAAACAAAGCAAAAGCCACGGCGGTGCCGGTTTCACTGGCAATCAAGGCGCCATTGCGACGGCCCGGAATATCGCCGCTATAGGGCTGATACGAATGGAACACGCGGTTCAACACTCCCGTGCCACGGGTCTGCGTGAGGAAGTTGCTTTGGTAGCCGATGAGCCCGCGCGAGGGCGCGTGAAACACCATGCGGGTTTTGCCCGCACCGGCGGCGCGCATATCGACCATTTTGGCTTTTCTGCGGTTCATACTATCGACCACGGTAGAGGAATATTCTTCATCCACGTCAATGGTCACTTCTTCGACCGGCTCGAGTTTTTCGCTGCCTTCCATGCGGAATAAAACTTTCGGGCGCGAGACATTCATCTCAAAGCCCTCGCGGCGCATGGTTTCGATGAGAACCCCCAATTGCAATTCGCCACGACCGCCAATTTCAAAAGCGTCGCGGTTTTCACTTTCTGCGAAAGTAATCGCGACATTGGTCTCGACTTCGTCGAGCAGGCGCTGGCGAATAACCGTCGAGGTGACTTTCTTGCCTTCTTGGCCCGCAAATGGACTGTCGTTGACGGTCAAATTGACCGACATAGTGGGCGGGTCAATCGGGGTCGAGGCTAGGGCTTGCGTAATGCCCGGGTCGCCGATGGTATCGGCCACGGAGGTTTTGGTTAGGCCAGCGATGCAAATCAGGTCGCCCGCTTGCACTTCTTCTACGGGCACGCGTTTGGTGCCTTCAAAGCGCAGCAATTTGGTTAATCGCCCGGTTTCGATTTGATTGCCATCGAGGTCGATAGACTTCACGGCGGCGTTCATTTTGGCGGTGCCTTGCAAGACGCGTCCGGTGAGGCAGCGGCCAATATAAGGGTCGCTGTCCAGCAGCGTGGCCAACATGGCGAAAGGTTTATCTGGCTCCACCATGGGCGGCGGCACATGGTCTAAAACCAAATCCAGCAAGGGGGTTAGGTTTTCGCGCGGGTCGTCCAATTCCACTGCACACCAGCCATCGCGGCCCGAGGCATAAAGAATGGGGAAATCCAGCTGCTCGGCCGTGGCGTCGAGCGAGACGAAAAGGTCAAAAACTTCGTCGACCACTTCATCGGCGCGGCCATCGGGGCGGTCGACTTTATTGATGATGACAATGGGGCGTAAGCCCTGGGCCAGCGCTTTGCCGAGCACAAATTTGGTTTGCGGCATCGGCCCTTCGGCCGCATCAGTCAGCAGAATAACGCCGTCCGCCATATCCAACACGCGCTCCACCTCGCCGCCGAAATCGGCGTGGCCGGGGGTGTCGATAATATTAATGCGAGTGTCTTTCCACGTGATGGAAGTCGGCTTGGCCAAAATCGTGATGCCGCGCTCTTTTTCCAAGTCGCCCGAATCCATGACCCGTTCGTCGACCGCCTGATTATCGCGGAACATGCCGCTTTGTTTCATAATCGTATCGATGAGCGTGGTTTTACCGTGGTCCACGTGAGCGATAATGGCGATATTGCGCAAGCCTTCGGCGGGCACAAGATTGGAAGCAGTTTCGGTTGACATGCAGAAGCCTCAAAAAAAATAAGTATGAGAGGCTTCTATCCCCTCTCGGGCGCACAAGCCAGCGTTATTTACCGCAATCGAAGACGGGCTATTTCTTGACCGCGCCGCCGGCCTCTTGCCACTCGCTGAAGCCACCAATATTGATGACATTTTCAAAGCCCATTTCTTGCATGGTTTTGCCCGCCAGAGCCGCCATGCCCCCGGCACCGCAGACCAGATAAAAAGTCTTGGATTTATCAAAAACCTGGTTGAACATAGGGCTGTCTTCATCGGCCACAAATTCGAAAAGGCCGCGCGGAATATGGTGTCCGCCGTCGATGGTGCCGCTTTCGGCAATCATATAGGCGTCGCGGACATCGATGAAAACGGCGTCCTCATCTTGATAATGGCTCACCGCCGTGGGGCCATCTATGCGCGGCACGCTGGCATTGGCTTCGCTCATATAATCCATCATTTTTTTCATTTTCGTCTCCTCAAGTAACGCAACATGGGCTGCAATAGGGTTAATAGGCCTGGTTCAAAACGTCCATCACATCCTCGGCCGTGTTGATTTTTCGTGGGTTATTGGCCACCGACATATCGCCGACCACATGCTCGGCAATGCCTTGCAAGGCCGTTTGCGGCACGCCGACGGCGCTCAGGCTTTTGGGCAATCCCATGGTTTCCATCATCCGCTCCACCGCGCCAATCATCGCATCGGCCTGCTGGGCTTGGCTGGTGCCGCCGAGCCCTAAGGTTTGCGCGGCGTCGGCCAAAGCGGCTTCGGCGCTATCGACGTTGCGGTTCCAGCGCATCACATGCGGCAAGGCCAGCGTGCTGGCTTCGCCATGCGGCACATTATAGGCGGCGCCGACTTGGTGGCGAATACCCGCCACCAGCCCCAGGCTTGCATTAAAGGCCATCGACATGGCCAAATAAGCGCCATGATGCAGGTTTTGGCGCGCCCTAAGGCGCTGCTCTTGGCTGGCTTTCGGGTCGATAGAGAGGGGCAGATTGTGAAATAAAACGCGCAAGCCCTCGCGGGCATACATATTGGTCATGGTCTTGGCTTTTTGCGACATCAGCATTTCCAGACAATCGGCAAAAATTTTCATCCCCGTGCCAACCCAAAGTCGATCGGGGGTATCGAGGCAAAAAACCGGGTCGTGAAACACCGCTTTGGGAATTAATTTCGCATCGGCAAACATCAGTTTTTCGCCAAGCGCTGGGTCGGTAATGGCCATGGCGAAGGTATATTCGCTGCCCGATAAAGTGGTGGGAATAACAATTTGCGGCAATTTGGGCTGCGCCAGCACCGGAATGGTGGGCCCCGCCTCGGGGCTATAGCGAATGCGCAAAGCTTCCAAATCATCGCCCTCGGCCAAAATCATCGCCACGGATTTGGCCATATCGACCGCCGAGGAGCCGCCGAGAACAATCAGGCCATCGGCCTTGGCGGCGCGCACTTGCGCCACCGCTTCCAGCACGCTGGGCATTTGGTTGTGGGCGGTGGAGCCCGCATAGCTGCCGCACCAGGCGGCGCCCAAAGCGGTTTGAACTTTCGCCAGATGACCGTTTTTCTCAAGCGAGGGTGTCGACAATAAAAAGCCGCGTTGAATGCCCGCCATGGCCACCACGGCGGGAAGATGGGTGATGGCCGAATTGGCGCCATGCACAATGCTTTCCGTGCGCGGCAGCCCCATAATGCCTTCGTCATCCAGGCTGGTATCTAGAGTAAGTGTCATTTGTCTCTCCCCTTTGGTCAAAACTATAGACCAGTCACCCGCTATAGACAGCGATAAAATAGCCAGCGATTAGATAGACTTTGCGCGCTCTTGTTTTCTCTCGCCGCTTCTGCCTATGCTTGGGGCGATAAAACGGGAGCGCGAGATGCAGGATTTGGAGCTATTCACCCAAGAAGTGCGAGACTTTTTGGCCGAGCATTTGACGCCCGAGCTGCGTCGGGCGGGCGAGCTATGCGCGGGCATTTATGCTGAAAAACCCGTCGGCATCGCTTGGCAGCGCATTTTGGACCAAGAAAAAGGTTGGGCGGTTCCCGCTTGGCCAGAGGCTTGGGGCGGCACGGGGTGGTCTTTGGAACAACATGCGATTTTTCAACGCGAGATGACGCTGGCCAATGCCCCGGTTTTGGCCCCCAATGCCATTGGCATGGTGGGGCCGGCCATTTTGGCCTATGGCACAGAGGCGCAGAAAAACCATTATCTGCCGCGCATCCGCAGCGGCGAAGATTATTGGGCGCAGGGCTATTCGGAGCCCGGCTCTGGCTCTGACTTGGCCTCCTTGCAATGCAAAGCCGAACGCGACGGCGACGAATATGTCATCCATGGCACGAAAATTTGGACGACCCATGCGCAATGGTCGAATAAGATTTTTTGTTTGGTGCGCACCGATAATTCGGGCAAGCCGCAGCACGGCATTACGTTTTTATTGTTTGATTTAAATTTGCCCGGCATTGAAGTGCGTCCGCTGATTTCCATCTCAGGCGACCATGAGTTTAACCAAGTGTTTTTCGAAAACGTCCGCGTGCCCGTCTCGGCCGTTTTGGGACAAGAAAACGACGGTTGGACGGTCGCCAAATATTTGCTGCAACACGAGCGCGGCAGCTCTTACGCCCCCGGCCTTCAAGTGCGGCTTCAAAGGGTGCGTGATTTTGCCGCCTCCGAGCGCGATGGCAGCGGCGCGCGTTTGGGCGAAGACCCAGATTTTTGTCGCAAATTGGCCGCCGCCGAAATTGAGCTCATGGCCATGCAGGCGTTCGAAGATAAAATTTTCTCAGCCGTCAAATCAGGTGAGCCTGTGGGGGCTTTATCGTCGGCGGTAAAAATTCGGGGCACGGAATTACGCCAGCGTGTGACTGAGTTAGCGGTCGAGGCCGTGGGGTTCTATGGCCTGCCGTATCAGCCAGAAGCGCGCCGCCCCGAAGCCAATGTGGCACCGCTTGGGTCGGGTTTGGCGGCCACCGCCATGCCGCAATATTTAAACGATAGAGCGGCCAGTATCTATGCCGGCTCGAATGAAATTCAGCGCAATATTATGTCCAAAGCCTTGCTTGGGCTTGCTTAAGTCGCGCGGTTCCCCCTTTTCAATTTGGCTGCACTATTTATACTATGGGGCAGATAGATGGAGTTACTCATGTTAGATGCAAAAGACCTAGACGCTTTCACGCAAGACGCGAAAAATTGGTTTCAAGAAAACGCGCCCAAGCAAACCGATTTCATGCTGCCGCTCACCTTCATGGAAGTGGGCACGGATGAGCAATTTCATTTTCTGCGCGACTGGCAAAATAAAGTTTACGAAGCCGGATATTTGGGCGCCCATTGGCCCAAAGAATATGGCGGCGGCGGGCTAGATAAAGCTTTTCAAGATGCCGCCACGCGCGCGATGGCCGTCGAACGCACGCCGATTATGCTCAATGCCATTGGCCTCAATTGGACCGGGCCTTTGCTGCTAGACCGTGGCTCGGAAGCGGAAAAGAAAAAATATATTCGCGGCATTTTATCGGCCGAAGAAATTTGGTGTCAGGGTTTTTCCGAACCCGACCATGGCTCTGATTTGGGCAATGCCCAAACCCGTGCGGTGCGCGATGGCGATGAATATGTCATCAATGGCTCGAAAATTTGGACGACGCAGGGCAATTATGCCGACCATATGATTTTACTGGCGCGCACCAATCCAGAAGCCGAAAGCAAATATAAAGGCCTTAGCTTTTTTCTGGCGCCGATGAAAGCGGAGGGCATTCAAACCGTCCCCATTCGCAAATTGACGGGCGAATATGGTTTCACTCAGACGTTTTTCGACGATGCGCGCATTTCAGCCGATTGCCTGATGGGCAAAGAAGGCGAAGGCTGGCTCATCGCCATGCAGACGCTCGAATATGAACGCGGCGCCCGCTCCGGCCAAGCCGGCGGCCATGTGATGATGCTATCCGACCCGAATGATATTATCGCTCTGGCGCGCAGCGCCCAATTGAACGGCAAGCCAGCCATTGAAGACCAAGCCGTGCGCGAAGAATTGGTTCACCTGATGACCGAAGCGCGCGCGCTGGGCCTCGCGTCACGGCGCGATAAATTGCAACCCTTGACCCAAGACCGGCCGATGTCTCTGGCTTTGGGCAGTAAATTATCGAGCACAGATTTCTACCAAAGGCTCAATGCTTTCGCGATTACTTTGCAAGGCACGCGGGCGGCTTATTATGTGGGCGATGAGAGCGCCCATGATAATGGCATTTGGCAGCGTGGCTATTTGAACAGTTTCTCGGCCACCATTGGCGGCGGAACCTCGCAAATTCAACGCAATATTATTGGCGAGCACGTGCTCGGCCTCCCCAAAAGCTAGCCGTTCAAAACCAAGGCTTCAGCGAGAAGACTGTAAAGAAAAGGAAGACCCTATGTCGGCATATATAGGCCCAGGCATCACCCCCACCATCGGTTTGTCGGAAGAGCAAGCTCAGCTCATCGATATTGCGGCCGCTTTTTGCCGCGATAAATCGCCGATGGACAAAGTCCGCCATTTGCTCGACGACGAAGCCGGATATGACCCCGCCGTATGGCGCGAGATGGCTGATTTAGGGTGGATGGGCATTGCCATTCCAGAAGAATTTGGCGGCATTGGTCTGGGCCTCGGCGAGGTTGTGCCTTTGGTCGAATATATGGGGCGCGCGATGATGAGCTCGCCTTTCGTGGGCACCACGCTGGCGGCGCAAGCGCTGTTGCGCGGCGGCACACAGGCGCAAAAGCAAACGCTCTTGCCGCAATTGGCCAGCGGCGCGCCTGCCAGTCTGGCCCTATGCGAAGCCCATGCGGATTGGGATTTACAAAACCTAAGCTGCTCCGCGAAAGCCGATGGCGAGGCTTTGGTTTTATCGGGCACAAAATATTTAGTGCCTCATGCGGCGGCCGCCGAGCTGATAATTGTCAGCCTTGCTTATGAGGGTGCGCCGGCTTTGGTGGTTCTGCCCAAGGCAGAAGTTGCGGCGTCGCGCCTGACCCGCGAGAAAATTATCGATGATACGCAGCGCGCCTATGCGCTCGATTTAGAGGGCCTGCGTTTGCCGAAATCGGCTTTGATGGATGTGTCTTTGGCGGGCGAGACCTTGGCGCATATTGAGCTTACGGCGGCTTTATTGCTGGCTGCGGATATGTGCGGCGGGGCTTTTTCGTGCCTTGATTACACGCTGGATTATCTCAAAACGCGCAAGCAATTTGGCAAGCTCATCGGGTCTTATCAGTCTTTGAAACACACGGCGGTCGATGTGCATCAGGCCTATGAGCGGGCGCGGTCGCATTTATATTCGGCGGCTTTTTTGGTCGACCAACAAGGCGAAGGCGAAATGGCTGTGCGCATGGCGAAAGCCGAAGCGGGCGAGGCCTATAGTTTTGCCGCCGACCGCGCCATTCAATTTCATGGTGGCTTTGGGTTCACCTATGATTGCGATGCGCAGCTCTATCGCCGCCGCGCCATTATGGGTTGCGCCCTGCATGGGGATGCGCGCTATCACCGCCGCAAACTCGCGGACTTAATGTTTTAGTCGCTCTATTTAAAGCGGTCAGAACGAAAATTTATGCACTAATTTTGCCGCCAGGCTCGGCTGGCTGAGCTGGCCGGCCCCGCCTCCGGTCTTATGTCTGGCGCTGCGTGTCGTTTCAAATTCGGTCCAAGCCAGACCCGACCCGCAATGGTAGCGCCGACGGAAACCATCGAAACACGGCTGTTCCGAGACTTGCCCCCCGACCACGAGCATATTATCGACCCGAAGGCTGGCCATGGTTTGGTGCCCGAGGCGGATGGCGGCGCCAAACCCTAGGCTGAGGTGAGGGCGCGCTTGATATAAATCGGCCGAATAGCCAGCATCGACCGATACGGGCAAAAGCCAAGTTACTTTGTCGGGCGCGCCTTGGCTCGGCAAAGCCAATAATCCGCTGGCGGAGAATTGCGGGCGCGTGGATTGATAAAATTCAGAGGCATTATAGGCCTCGCCATTGAGGCCAAAAAAACGCCCATCCCAGACTTTCGAGCCTTGGTGCTGGCTTTGCGCTTGAAAATGCAATAGCTGCCAATCGCGCGCCCAGCTGGCGCTTGGCACAAGCAGCGCCAGCACGAGGGCGGCCAAGCACGCCTGTTTCAGGTAAATCGTGTTCAAGTGTTTCATTCGGCGGCCAGCTCCCCTTGTGGGCTCAGCGCATTGGCCAAGTCGAGTTTGCCGTGTCCAAACACTTCGTCGATGCCGGCGGCGCCAATATCGGTGGCGGTTTCGAGCAAGAGGGTTTTTAATTGCCTGCCATCGAGGAACGGAAATTTATGCCGCACCAAAGCCGCCGCGCCAGTTACGCGCGGGGCGGCAAAAGACGTGCCCGCGGCATCGCCAGCCGATAAAACATCATCATGGGCAACGATGAAATCATTTTTCATATCGCCCGCCGTATGGCTATAGGTGGCGATATCGGTGCCCGCATCATTGAGGGCGCCAACCCAAATGACAGCATCTTTATCGGCCAGGCCATTGGCTCTTTGCCGATAAACGACGGCGGCATCAAAACTGCATTCTTGAATGCGGCGGTCGGGGCATAAAGCGCCCGAGTTGCCCGCCGAGAAGACAAACAACATGCGGTCGCTATAGGTCGCCGGTCCGGTGGTTCGATATCCGCCCGCCACCGCAGAGGCGACGTCCGCGTCAAAGGCGGTATTCTCTTCATTGGTGAGATGGTTAAACCGGGCAGCGCCGAAAGAATTATTGACGATATGAAACGCATTGGCGTCGAAATCGACCCAATTATCAAACGCACTGGACATGACGAAATCAAAATTTCGCATCTCAAGCGTCGCCTCAGGCGCGACGGAATTGACCACGAGGGAGACATAATCGCCATGGCTATCGATGCGATCATTATCGGTAAACCCGTCCAAGATAGCCACTTTCACGCCCCTGCCGGTCCAGCCCGCATCCCATTGAGTGGTGGCACTTGTGTCGGTGCTGGCAATCGGTAAATCGGCGCTATTGAGGGCCGTATGGGCGGCAAATAAAGAGCCGTAAGACACGCCGGAAGGAGCATCATATGGGTGCTCGCGCAATTCGGCGCCGAGAAACAAAGCGCTGTTGGTTGCCGCGCGCGTGGAGGGGGTGCCAATTTCGTAGGAGGAGCCAAATTCGCTGGTATAGTCTTCCGCATTCTCGTCGCCAATGTTTTGCTCAGCATGGACGGGATCGATTTTCACATCCTGAGAAAATTTAGCGCAAGCGGCAAGCGACGGCAGCAGGGCGAGGCATAAGACCACGCGCGGAAACCATGGTTCCCCCAGACGCCCCCGCCCACGTGCAACACTTGGTTGCTTTTTGAAAAACTCACGCATACACACTACTCAAATTTACACTGCGTATTTTCCCCGATTTGATGCCTCTAGGCAAGGTTCGCAATAAGGCGAGCCGTCGGGTGCGTGTTTATGGCCGCATTTATGGCCGCGTTTTTGGCTAAGTCCCGCGACCGGCGTTAACGCTCTCAAGCTTTGCAAAGCCCCTCGCCTTGGGTAAGCTAAACGCAACTATTTTTTACAGATTAAAGGAGCGGTTCCATGAGCCAGATAATCGATTTCATTTTTGATTTTGCCAGTCCCAATGCCTATTTGGTGCATAAAATTGTGCCGGAAATAGAGGCGCGAACCGGCGCAAAATTTAACTATATCCCGTGTCTTTTGGGCGGCATTTTTAAGTCCACCAACAATCAGGCGCCGATGATTGCCTTTGGGGAAATACCCAATAAAATGGCTTATGAAAACCTAGAAATGCAGCGGTTTATTGACCGCCATGGTCTGACGAAATTCAAAATGAATCCGCATTTTCCGGTCAATACGCTGATGCTCGTGCGCGGCGCGATTGCGGCCCAAAAGGACGGGTTTTTGCCCGCCTATATCGATGCGATGGTGGCCGCGCTTTGGGAGCAGGGCTTGAAGCTTGATGACCCCGAAGTGTTGCACAAAGTCTATGCCGATGCGGGCTTTGATGCCGACGCGTTAATGACGCAAATGAGCGATCCGGAGGTGAAAGCCGAGTTAGTCGCCAACACCGAACAAGCGGTAAACCGCGGCGCTTTCGGCATTCCGACTTTCTTTGTTGGAGACGACATGTTCTTCGGCAAAGAGCGCCTCGGCCAAGTGGAAGAGGCGCTTCGCCAATAGGCTAATTTAGCGGCGAGCCTTTAATTTAGCGGCGAGCCTTCGATGGTGATGCGGTGCATCTCGCGGCGCACGCCGTGATAATCGTTCAAAGCATAGTGCCACGTGCAGCGATTGTCCCAAATGGCGATGGAGCCTTCGGCCCATTTAAAGCGCGTTGTGTGCTCCATCAAAGTGGCGTGCTGATAGAGATAGGCCAATAATGGCTGGCTTTCCGCAGAGGTCCAGCCCTCAAAATGCAGGGTAAAAGCCGGATTGACGTAAAGCGCTTTGCGGCCGCTTTCCGGATGCGTGATGATAACCGGATGCACGGCGTCTTGCGTGGCCTTATCGGCATTTTCAAACACATCATCCATCTCGGCGCGATAGTCCGATTGGTCGCCAAATATATGTCGGCTCGAATGCACAGCCTTCATGCCCTCCAGGGTCTTTTTCAGGCCCGGCGATAGGCTCTCATAAGCTTTATACATGCATGCAAAAAGCGTGTCGCCGCCCACTTTGGGGGTTTCGCGCGCCAATAAAATAGAGCCCATGGCAGGAATTTGATCATAGCTATGGTCGGTGTGCCAGCCGCCGCCGATGTTGGTTTTTTGGTCTTTTTCTTTGGTAACCGAAGCTATTTTCTCATAGCCATCGAGCTTGGGGAAAAACCGATTCACATTAATCTCGCCCCAACGTTCAGCAAATTCTATGTGCTGTTCGGGCGTAATCGATTGGTCTCGCAAAAACACCAATCCATTGTCGACAAAAGCTTGTTGGATTTGCTGGAACTGCGGGTCAGTTAGGGATTGGCCGATGTCCACATTGGCCACTTCGACACCGACACCGCCGGACACTGGGTTGATTGCAATCTCACTCATGAATTTTCTCCCTCATTGTGACAAAACTCTACACCTGAATTCTTGGGGGGGACAAGCCAGTATTTTGCCGTTTTGCGGTTTTTCGAAGGCTTGGTTTCTGGCTTTTGGGGGCTCAGGAAAGTTAGGGAATTCCGCCATTTGTGGTAATTTTGTGAGGGAAACTGTGATAAAACATAGAAGAGTCGAGTGATTCGAAATCATATGGCTCTGAAGGCGTGTGCCGGGTTTGTTGGTGGGCGCTCAGTTACGGGTGTTAATTTTGCGTAGGGTGTATGAAGCCAATGAGTAAAGCGGAAGCCTTTCTCGCCAGTGCCGTGCAAATCGCCGGGCCCCTGACGCGCTTGCAAGAGCGCATCGTGGCCGTCAAGCTTCACCCCGACGCCGTGTCGGTTCTCCAGCTCAACCCGACGCTGGACGATTGGAAGCTCGATAGGCTGGTCAGCTGGTCGCTCGATAACGCCATTGGCCGCCAACCGGTGCAACAAAACTATCCTTATTTGGTTGACCAAATTGCCGCCGCCGCCAATGAGGCGGCTGTCGATGGCGTCGATGCGGGCATTTCCATTCCCGCTAATTTATTTGATACGCGAACTCTCACTTTGCCTTTCATGTCGCAGGCGGAGCTGGAGGAAGAGGCGCAAGAGCCCGAGTTTTGGGAAGAGTTTGACCCAGAGCTCAGCAATCTTGCCGGCCGCATTGTTAAGTTTCAAATTCTATATGGCAATGAAAATGAAGACCGCACGGTGGTGCTTTTATCCTCCATATCGGCAGCCGATTTAGAGCGCTATCGCGGCTTGATGCTCGATGCGAATTTACTGCCAGTGTTCATCGAGAACGAAGTTTTCTCTCTGGTCAACGGCATTTACGCACGCATGAGCGCCGAGGATGTTTTCAAACCTTTCTCGATTGTGCATTTGTGCCCGGGCAATAATTTACTGGTCTCGAACATGCGCGGGCGATTGGTAACCCAGAAAATAAATATCTCCGATTTCGACGAAGCCCTGCTGATGGAACTCGAGGGCGTGGACGAGCCGGGTGGCGATTTTTGGGATGAGGTCGCCATTCGCGTCAGCGAGCAAGTCAAGCAAGCGATTGCCTTTGTCGTTGAGACCTATGATTTTCCCAATCCAGACAAAGTGTTTTTCGTGTCTGAATATAAATCGATGGATAATTTCATCACGCTGGTAGAAGACCGATTGGGCACGGCGCGCGTCATCGTCTATGACGCGATGGAAGATGTGGACGTGGTGAACGAGCACGCCAAATATATCGATTATTTTGAAAACCCATCGGTGTTTACCACGGCCATCGGGCTGGCCACGCAAGGGATAAACGTAGAAGGCCACGGCCACGACGATTTGCACCGCCGCCTTATCTCGATGAATTTTTTGGAAGACGCGCCGCGCATTCGGCGCAATCGCCAATTGGGCGCTTTAAACCGCATTCTGAGTTTGGCCATTATTGCCGTTCTGGTTTTTTCGGGCAGTGTTTTAGGGGTCAATACGATACCCGCCTATCTGCAAACCCGAGAGGCCTCGAAACAGCACAGTGAAGCGCTCGGCATGGCGCAAACGCAAAACTTGCGGCGCAAAGTCAGTGAAGCCAAATTACTGGAAGCCAATTCTGTTTTGGCCAATATGCGAAAAAATGCCGTTAAAAAAGGCCACACAAAATTTTTGGCCGCCTTGCCAAGCGTGATGCCGATTGGCACAGAGTTACAATCGCTCAAGATTTCTGAAACCGATGGCGTGTTTTTATCGGGCTTGGCGACGGGCAATGAGCAAGTCAATGAGATGAAACGAAACCTGCGCACCAAAGGATTGGTCAACCGCGACCCGGCGGTGGATTTAAAGCGCGAAGATGATTTCTGGGCCTTCGAAATGACCATGAAATTAGCGAGGCCAGAATAATGTCTTCGTCGCCGCTCAGCCCCCAAATCTCAGCCGCCAATCGGCCTTCCACGGCGTCTCTTTCGCCAGAAGCGCGCGCGCTGTTGAGCGAATTATCCACGCAAGAGTTTACGCCAGCGCCCGCCCCCCGTTTCGATAGCCCAACGCAAATGGCGCCCGCCCCCGAGGGGCTTTTGGCCCCCCATGAAGATGCGCGCGCCGTCGCTTTTGCAGATTTGTTGAACCATGTGGGAGACGCCGCCCCCGAAACCGCGTTTGACGAAGCCTCGGCCTTGGCTGCGGTGGAAAATTACAAAGCGGAAAAAAACACCCATCCCTCTACCTCTCCCTCTGCAGTGCAAACCGCCCCAGCAATGGAGGCAGCAGACGAGCAGGGCCACGGCGGCGGTGATATCGGCATAGAGCTCATCGAAGATGGGCGCTATAGGGACGCGGCGAGCGATGATGATGATGATGCTTTTTTTGAACTGGAAGAAGAACCCGCCACGCGCTGGGGTCAGTTTGTCGCGCGCCTGTCGCGCAAGAGCAACAGTTTGGCGCCAAAGCTGGTTGGCGTCAAAGATGCCAGCACCGCTTATCGCTCTCAATCGGGCCGCTCGTTATTGCCCTTCACCCTTGTGCGCGCCTTCGCGCTTGTGCTGGTTGCCGCGGTTCCGCCGCTAGTCAACTTAACGGTTATTCAACCGCAGATATCGGATAATAATCGTAAGTTGACGCAAATCCGAAGCTATGAGGCCAAAAGCCAAGAAGATGAAAAAGTGGCCAATGCCGTGTCTGGCAATCTTGTGCGGGTGCAAAGATTGGCGGAATCACAGGTTCGTAAGCTGATGCCCGAGGCGGCGTTTCAAACTCTGTTCAGCGGCTATCTGGCGGCGCTGCAAAAATATGACGTCGAAATATTGAGCTATAATGTGGCCTCCGACGCGCAACGCAAAGTCGTCGTTGGCGACCAAGTGCAAG
>JABJKE010000008.1 GCA_018660505.1 Rhodobiaceae bacterium
GCGCCGCGCCTGGACGTATAGCCCCGGCACGCGCCGCGTACGCCGCGCTCCGACCATTGCCTATGACAACCCCGGCACCAATAGTGACGGCATCACCACATCGGATAGTTTTGGCGGCTATAATGGCGCCCCCGATCGGTTTAATTGGACGGTGCGGGGCCGCAGCGAGAAGTTCATCGCCTATAATAATTTCCGTCGTGTGCTAACCCCCTATAAAGAGTTGATTAGCAAAAACCACATCAACCAAGAGCATATGCGCTATGAGAAGCACCGCGTCTGGGAGGTCTCTGGCAAGCTGAAGCCGAAGTTCCGCCATGTCTATGCCGAGCGGATTTTCTATATCGATGAAGACACCAAAAGCATTGTCGCGACCGAGATTTACGATGGCCGTGGCCAGCTATGGCGGGTGCAAGAGCTCGGCGGCGGCGTGCAATATGAATTGCCGCTTTGCGGCGGCTCGGGCGACACGGTCTACGACCTTGTGGTCGGGCGTTATTTAATGCTGGGTCTGGTCAACGAAGAGAAACCGGTCGATTTTGACGCCCAACACCTAGATGCCAATCGCTACACACCCGCGAACATTCGACGCTTGGGACGCTAAATGCGCGGTTTTGACACTTGCCAGAGGGCCAAGCCTCTCATATGGTAGGGCTCGAAATAAGCGGTAAATCCGCCATTAGGGAGAAGAAAATGAATATCACGTCGCTCAAGAAGCGCTGCAAAGCCGCTTTGAACATGACCCTCGGCTTGGCCCTTAGTGCCAGCGTGGCCGGTTTTGGTTTGGCCTCGGCCACACCCGCCCATGCCATGGAGCCTTATGAATTCGCCTCACCAAGCAAGATGACCACCAAAGCTCTATTGCTGGATGTGGTGCAAACGGGCAATCGTTTGGTAGCCGTTGGCGAATACGGCCATATTATCCTCTCGGATAACCAAGGCGAAACATGGCAGCAGGCCGCGAGTGTGCCAACGCGCAACACGCTGACCAGTGTCATTTTCCTCGACAACCAAACCGGCTATGCGGTGGGTCATGAAGCGACCATTTTGAAAACCAGCGATGGCGGCAATAATTGGGAATTGCAGTTCAATGAACGCCGCGGCGAAACTCCCTTGTTTGGCGTGTATTTCTCAGACGCGAAAAACGGCATCGCCATCGGCGGCTTCTCTTATGCCTTCGAAACCAAAGATGGTGGCGAAACCTGGACCCAGCGTTCCTTGGTCGAAGACAGCTATGACGACTTCCACCTGAACGACCTGTTCACCGATGCAAAAGGCAATGTCTACATTCCTGCTGAATATGGCACGGTTTACAAATCCGTCGACCGCGGCCGCACTTGGAAAACTCTAGAGACCGGCTATGACGGTTCGTTCTGGGGTGGCATGGGTCTGGCCAATGGCAACGTCTTGGTCTATGGCATGCGCGGCAACGCCTACCTCTCGACCAACAATGGCAAGGGCTGGAAAAAAGTCACCACCAATGCTGACCAGTCGATTACCGGTGGCACGCAATTGGCCGATGGCCGTATTGTCCTCACCGGACTTTCGGGCACGGTGCTGACGTCACAAAATGGCGGCAAAAGTTTCACGTCTGTATCGCGCATCGATCGCTTGAGCTTTGCGACAGCGGCAGCGGGCAAAAACAATTCGGTCCTGTTGTTCGGCGACCCCGGCGTGAAGTCTCACGCCCTGAAATAAACCCTATTGAAAAATAGGCATTCAAACCGCCGCTCTGCCTAACTATCTGGCAGGGCGGCGTTTTTCGTTGGCCAGGCGCACGCGCCAGGCCGGCCATTTTAAAGTCATTAGGTTAACTTAATAAAAATAAACAAAAATGACTTGCTTGACCAATTTTCCGTTTTGCCATTTCCTTTACCTATCGTCTCGTCTATTTGGGTCTAGCTATAAAGTCTGAACGTCCGGCAAATATCGTCGACGAAGGGCTGGATTATCTGACACCAGATTATTATACACCTGCCAACGTGCGTCGTTTGGGCCGCTAGGCTCGCGCATTTTCCGCGCCGCTGGAGCGGGAGTAGGCAAGATTAGAATAGGGCAGTCTCCGCATTCGGGGCATGCCCTTTTTGCTGTCTTTTTCCGCATTTTTTCTGGCCTTAGATTTGCGCCGTGCTAACCTTGCAGCCACAAAGGATAAGCGATGACACAGGCCCCAAATTTTTCAGATACGGTTCAACTCACCCGCACCGACGGTTTGGCCCTCGTGACCCTCAATAGGGGCGATGGCCGCAATCCGCTCTCGGCCGAAGCCATGGCCGCGCTGCGCGATGTGGCGCGTTGGCTCAAAACCGATATTGAAACTCATTGCGTTATCCTCAAAGGCGAGGGCGCCTTCAGTGTGGGCGCCGACCTCAAAGACAAAGACATGCAAACGCACCATCTATCGCAGCTCGAGCAGCGCCAAAAACTGCTGTTGGGGCCCGATATGTGCGCCGCTTGGGAAGCGCTAGAGCAAGTGACCATTTGCGCCATGGAACGCTATGCCATTGGCGGCGGCATGGCCTTGGCTATTTCTTGTGACTGGCGCATTGCCTCGCAAGATTGCGATATCCGCCTGCCCGAAATTCCGTTGGGCATTAATATGAGTTGGCAAGCCAACCCGCGTGTTACGGCTCTCATCGGCCCTGCGCGCGCCAAGCAATTTGTTATTCTGGGCGAGGCTTTGCCGCCCGAGCAAGCGCTCGAATGGGGGCTGGTCGACTACCTTGCCCCGAACGGCGAGACCGCTACCAAAGCGCACGAGCTGGCGGCCAAAGTTTTGGCTCTGCCTGCTTTGCCTGTGCGGATGAGCAAGCAAGCCATCAACGCGCATGCCCATGCGCTCAACCAGGTCAGCTCTTTCATGGACCGTGAGCAATACGCTTTGCTCACCGGTTCAGAAACCAATAAGGCGGCGGTTCGCGCCGTCTTGAAAAAACCACCCAAAAGCAACTAGACAGGAATGGAAAAATTATGCGCGTAGCAGGAAAAATGGCTTTCATCACAGGTGGCGCTTCAGGTTTGGGGCGCGCCTCGGCCATGATGCTGGCCCAAGAGGGCGCGAAAGTCGCGGTTAGCGACATTAACGCAGAAGGCGCCCAAGCGGTCGCCGAAGAAATTAATGCCGCCCACCCGGGCCAAGCCTTCGCTTATCACCTCGATGTGACGAATGAAGAAAACTGGAAAGCCGCGCTTCAAGCCGCGCATGAAGACATGGGCGGGCTGAATGTTTTGCTCAATAACGCAGGCATCGGCGGCGGCTCGACCGTCGAAGACACCGACTTTGAGACTTGGAAATTGGTCCATGCGGTGGATGTCGATAGTGTTTTCCTCGGCTGCAAATATGCCATTCCGCTGATGACGCCGCATGCGCCGGGCTCGATTATCAATATCTCCTCCATCGCGGGGCTTATCGCGGGCCATAATATGGCCGCCTATAATTCGGCGAAAGCGGGCGTTTGGTTGCTGTCTAAATCCGTGGCGCTGCATTGCGCCAAACGCGGTTATAAAATCCGCTCGAACTCCATTCACCCGACATTCATCGACACGCCCATTCTCGACGGCATGGTGGGCGCCATGACGCGCGATGAGCTGAAAGGTAAATTGGCGCGCCAAGTGCCGCTTGGCGAAGTGGGCGACCCAAGTGATGTGGCCTATGCGGTGGTCTATTTGGCCAGCGACGAAAGCAAATTCATGACCGGCGCCGAGCTGAAACTCGACGGCGGTATTTCTGCGATGTAACCAGGGCCGAAAGCCCATGGCGAGGAGTATGCGCCCATGTTGACCCCAGCTGATGATTATCCGCTCCATCAAACGCCGGAGCCGATGGCTTTTGCCGGTACCGACCGAAATTTTTACGATCGGTTTTTCTTCAATGGCTATAGCGCCGATGGCGCAGTGTTCTTCGCCGTGGCCCTTGGGGTCTATCCGCAGCTCAATATTATGGATGCCAGTTTCGCGCTGTCTTATGAAGGCCAGCAATATAATTTGCGGACCTCCAAGGAAATGTTGGGCGATCGGTTGAACCTAACCCTTGGCCCGCTAACGATAGAGATTGTGCGTCCGCTAGAGGAAACGCGAATTATCGTGCGCGATAATGACAGTGGCTTGCGGGCGGATATCACGGCGACAGCGCGCCATTTGCCCATCGAAGAGCCGCGTTTCACCCGTCGGCAAGGCACGCGGCTGATGATGGATTTAACCCGTGCGACGCAAAACATCACCTGGCAGGGAAGTGTGGAAGTGAACGGCACAAAGCTGAACGTCGATGGCTTTCGGGGCACGCGCGACCGCAGTTGGGGCATTCGTCAAGTCGGGGCTGGCGAGCCCCAAGCGCCCGTGCCGCTCGCCCCATCGCAATTTTACTGGTTGTGGACCCCCGTCAATTTTGAGGCGGCGGCGTTTTTTTGCCATACCAATGATGATGGCGAAGGCGAGGCTTGGAACCGCAAAGCGGTGTTGGAAGACTTCCAAGCGGGCAGCCGTTTGGAGATGCGAAACCTAGATTTCACCACCGATTATTATGATGGCACCCGCCGCGTGGAAAAATTACGAATAAAGGCCGAGGGCCTCGAGGTTCATTTCGCGCCCCTCTCGCGGATTTTTTATATGCAGGGGCTTGGTTATATTCATCCTGAGTTCGGCCATGGCACCCATCATGGGGCCTTGCATGTCTCCCATGAGGTGATGGCCCTCGAGGAAGCGGAAGCGGCTTTGAAAGCGGGCAAAATGGAAAACCTACACATCCAAACCTTGGCGCAAGTCGAGCTGCATCACGGCGGCAAAACCCATAAGGGCATGGGGGTCATTGAGCAATTATTCGTTGGCCCGCATGCGCCAAGTGGGTTTCAAGATTTGCTTGATGGCATTATGTCATGAGCGCGTTTCGCGACCATCCGTCGGGTTTTGATGTGGCCTATCTGGCGCAGGTTTTTGACCAGCCCGCCGAAGCCCTGTCTGGTTTCTCGTTTGAGCCCGTCGGCACGGGTCAGGTGGGCGATAGCTATCGGGTGACGCTCGATTGGGCGGCTGCGCCGGCAGGCGTGGCCCCGCTGGCAGGCGTGCCCAGCTCCTTGATTGCCAAATGTCCGGCGGGCGATGCGACCAGCCGAGAGACGGCGCGCAATATGCATCTTTATGAAATCGAGACACAGTTTTATAGGCGCTTCGGGGAGAGTTGTGGCGCGCGCGCGCCCAAAGCCTATCTGTCGACCTATGATGCGGCCAGTGGCGACGGGGTGCTTTTGTTAGAAGATATGGCCCCCGCGTCGCAAATTGCCCAGATGGATGGCTGCTCCGTCGCTCAGCTGGAAAGCGCTTTGGCCGAGGCGGCGCTCTTGCACAAAAGTCATTGGGGCGAGGGTGCGCTGCAACAATTCAGCTGGCTGACCTATAGCCAACAAGAAGACAGACGCGCCTTTATCGCTGCCTTGGTGCCGGCCATTTATCCAGAATGGCGCGCCCGCTATGAAGGGCGCTTGTCGAGCGATATTCTGGATATGGGAGAGGCGCTGGTGGCGCGTTTTGAGGCCTATATGCAAGCCGAAAACCGGGCTTGGGAAGAGCCGGTCGTGCTGTCTCACGGCGATTTTCGGCTTGATAATATGCTGTTTAAAGACGCCGAGGGTCGCGCCATTATTCTCGACTGGCAAACGGTGTCGGCCGGCGCGCCGATGAATGATGTCGCCTATTGCCTATCCACCAGCCTCGCGGACCCGGCCACGCGGGCCAGCCAAGAAGAGGCTTTGGTGGCGCAATATCACGCGCAATTGGGCCCGAAAGCCGAGGGCTATGCTTTGGAGCAGGCTTGGGAAGATTACCGTCGCGCGGCGTTTTCGGGTTTTCTGATGGCGTTAATTTCGGCCATGTTGGTGGAGCGGACAGAGCGCGGCGACGAAATGTTTGCCACGATGGCCGAGCGTTCGGGTTGGCAGGCGTTGCATCTGGACGCATTGTCTTTAATCTAACGCTCAATTTGCCTAAACTAGTCGACGAAGATTTGAGGGAGACAAACCATGACCTATGAATGTTTTGACGTAAGCGTAAAACAGGGCATCGCGCATATTCAAATGAGCCGGCCCGACAAGCGCAATAATATGAACCGTGCGTTCTGGCGCGAGCTACCGCAAATAATTCAGGAGATTGACGCGCAAGCGCAAGCCCGCGTTATCGTTTTGTCTTCTACGGGCCCGCATTTTTGCGGCGGGATAGATGTCTCGATGTTTGGCCCCAGCGATGAAAAAGACCCCAATGCAGGGCTGGCCCCGCATCATGCCAAGCGTCAAAAAGGTCTGAAATTTCTCGATACCGTCAAAACCATGCAAGACAGCCTGTCGGCCATGGAGGCGTGTCGCCTGCCGGTTCTGGTGGCCATTCAGGGCGGCTGCATTGGCGGCGGTGTCGATTTGGTGACGGCGTGCGACATTCGCTACGCCACGCGCGATGCTTTTATCACCATCTATGAAACCAAAATTGGCATGACGGCAGATGTCGGCACTTTCCCGCGATTGGTCAAGCTGATCCCGGAAGGCATTGTGCGCGAGCTGGCCTATACCGGACGCCGCATGTCGGCTGACGAGGGGATGAATATTGGCCTGGTCAATCGGGTTTTCGACACGCACGAAGAAATGCTTGAGGGCGTTATGGAAGTGGCGCGCGAAATCGCCGCCAATGCGCCGCTGGCGGTGCATGGGTGCAAACGCGCCATCACCTATGCGCGCGACCACACCACGCAAGAAGGCCTCGACTGGATTGGCCTGTGGAATGCCTCGATGTTGCACCCCGAAGAAATTAGGGAAGCGATGGGCGCGCGGGCTGAAAAACGCGAACCCGATTTTACCGATTTGCCAAAACGAAAAATTAGCTAGGAAGCTTACATGACGATTTTTACGACGCCCGTTCTAAGCCCAATTTTAAAAGTGATATCTTGGGTTGTGCTTCTGCTCATCGGTTGGCGTCCGGGCCAAAGCGTTCCGACGCCGATGAAAAAAGGCATTATTTTGGCCGCCCCTCATACCAGCAATTGGGATTTCGCTTTATTTCTGGCTTTTGTTTTTGTGCTGAATTTAAAAGTCCGTGTGCTTATCAAACACACGCTTTTTGTGGGCCCGCTGGGCTGGTTTTTGCGCTATTGCGGCGGCATTCCTGTCGACCGGCGCTCGGCCAAAGATTATGTCAAAGCCTTGGCGCGCCAATTTGAAGAGAGCGAAAGTTTTCACCTTGTGGTAACGCCGGAAGGCACCCGCAGTGCGCGCACGCATTGGAAAACAGGATTTTACCACATTGCGCTGGCGACCAATGTGCCGGTGCTTTTGGCGGGGGTGAATTGTAAAAGCCGCCGTGTGGGCGTCGACCAGATCGTCTATCCAACGGGTGATTTAAAAGCCGATATGGAAGATATCTACGCGTTTTACGATGAGATGCACGGCATTTGGCCAGATAATTACGCGTCGCCGAATAGGCCAGCGCCGGAAGACGCCTAACCAACGCGCCCTCCAGAGCCAGCCTTCAATCGGTCAAATATTAACCAAGTTTGCAAAAGCAAAGCTTATTGCCGTCCAGATCGCGGACATAGGCGCCGTAGAAAATCGGCATGCGTTGGCCGGGTTCGCCTTCGCAAGTCGCGCCCAGCTCGATGGCCTTGGCATAGAGGCGGTTGATGTTTTCCTCATCGCCGCCTTGAATGGCAACCATTGTGCCATTGCCAGAGGTGGCGGTTTCTTCGTTATAAGGTCCGCCCACGGCAATCATTGGGCTGGCCATATCGGTGCCATAAAAATACAGACGGCCATTGTCGAATAATTCTTTGCCCCCCATGGCTTCGAATAGAGGCTGGTAGAAGGCGCGGGCCTTCTCGATATCATTAGATCCAAGTGTTACATAACTAAGCATAGTGTTCTCCCTTTTGCTGCCGACAGATTACCCCGATGGCGGAAAATGGCAATTGCCAAATAGCTTCTAGTTGGGCACAATCAGGCAAAGATTTATGGAGGTTTACATGCTCGACGATAAAACAGATATCACTTCAGGCCAGGCCAGCTTCAGCGCTATGGTGGACGGCACGGAAGAAGATTATCAAAAGATTTCAAAGGCTTTTGGGGAGTTCTCGAAAACCCTGCCAGACCGTGTGATGGATCATTTGAAAATGCTGCAAGGCGATTTTGGCGGCTTTGCCATCGACCGCTATGAGCATTCTCTACAAACCGCCACACGGGCGCATAAAGATGGCCGCGACGAGGAATATGTTGTCTGCGCGCTTTTGCATGATATTGGCGATCTATTGGGTAGCTTTAACCATGCGGAGCTGGCGGCGACGATTTTGAAACCGTTCATCAGCGAGAAAAATTATTTCATGCTGCAGAACCATGCGGTTTTCCAAGGCTATTATTTCTTCCATCATATTGGCCTCGACCGAGATGCGCGCGATGCGTTTAAAGAGCATGAGCATTTTGAGTATACCGCTCAGTTCTGCCATTTATATGACCAGTCGAGCTTCGACCCAGAGTATGAATCGCTGCCTCTCGAGACTTTTGAGCCGATGGTGCGCAAACTCATGGAAAAACCCCGCGCGTCGATTTATATGAAGAAAGATGGCACGTCTATTCTATAGGCTGCTGATTTTCGCCCGCTTTGGCGTGCCGCCCTCTCGAAGGAGATCTAAATGGTCGCGTTACTGACGCTGATTAGTCAGCTGATTGAGTTTTATATTTGGATCATCATTGCTTCGGCCGTCTTATCTTGGTTGGTGGCTTTTGATGTTGTGAACCTGCGCAACCGATATGTGTATTTATTTGCCGATGCGCTCAATCGTCTGACGGAGCCGGCCTATCGCCGCATTCGTCGCGTTTTGCCGAATATGGGCGGGCTGGATTTATCGCCAATTGTGCTGGTATTCGGACTGATGTTTTTGCGCAATCTAATGTGGGAATGGCTGGGGCCCGTGGCGCGTTCTGGCATGGGTGGCTATTGATGGCTGAGCCCATTGACAAAAGCATTGACGAGAGCATCGGCGAACGTATTGGCGAACGTATCGACGGCAAAGAAATCGCCGCCGCTTTGCGCGCCCGCCTGGGGGCGGCGGTGGCCGATTTAAAAGCGACGCATAATAAAGTGCCAGGTCTTGCCGTGGTGCAAGTGGGCGAAGATGCGGCCTCCGAAGTCTATGTCCGCAATAAGGGCATTGCCACCAAAGAGGCGGGCATGGTGTCGCTGGAATTTAAAATGCCAGGCGACACCTCCCAAGAGACTTTGCTGGAGAAAGTGCGCGAGCTGAACGCCGACCCAGAGGTGAACGGCATTCTGGTGCAATTTCCCGTGCCGAGCCAAATTTCGCAACAAGCCATTATCGACACCATCCACCCCGATAAAGACGTCGACGGGCTCAACCCGTTAAACGCTGGCCGCTTGGTCTCGGGCTTGGAAGCGCTGACCCCTTGCACGCCTTTGGGCAGTGTGATTTTGGCAACCGAGACTTTGGGCGATTTAACCGGCAAACACGCTGTGGTTATTGGCCGATCTAATTTGGTGGGAAAGCCCGTTGCCCAGCTTTTGCTCAACGAGAATTGCACGGTGACTATGGCGCATTCGCGCAGCCAAGATTTACCTGCCATCTGCCGCAGCGCCGATATTTTAGTGGCGGCCGTCGGCATCCCCGAAATGGTGAAAGGCGATTGGGTCAAGCCCGGTGCTTGTGTCATTGATGTCGGCATTAACCGAATTGCAGCGCCCGAACGCGGCGAGGGCAAAACCCGCCTTGTGGGGGACGTGGCTTTCGCAGAAGTGCAAGCGATAGCCGCGCATATTACGCCCGTGCCAGGCGGCGTGGGCCCGATGACCATCGCCTGTTTGTTGAAAAATACACTGACCGCTTTTTGTCGCCAAAACGGATTTGACGCGCCGCAGCTATAAGCTCTATTTGCGGCGCCCGAGTAGTTTCAGGCGCAGGGCATTGAGCTTGATAAAGCCTTCGGCATCGACTTGGTCATAGACCGCATCTTCTTCAAAGGTCACATGTTCTTCTGAATAAAGCGAGTTCGGGCTGGTGCGCGAGACCACGGTGGCACTGCCTTTATACAGTTTCAAGACCACCTCGCCCGCGACATGGCGCTGGCTTTCGTCGATCAGCGCTTGCAGCATTTGCCGCTCGGGGGCGAACCAAAAGCCGTTATAAATCAACTCGGCATAGCGCGGCATCAGCTCGTCTTTCAAATGCATGGCACCGCCATCTAGCGTCAAACTCTCGATGCCGCGATGGGCGGTCAGCAAAATCGTGCCGCCGGGGGTTTCGTATACACCGCGCGATTTCATACCGATAAAGCGGTTTTCCACCAAATCAAGACGGCCAATACCATTGGCGCCGCCCAGCTCATTCAGCTTGGTCAGCAGGCTAGCGGGCGATAATCTCTCGCCGTCGATAGACACAGCGTCGCCGGCTTCAAAACCAATGGTGATGAACGTCGGTTTATCGGGTGCGGCCTCGGGGCTTACACTGCGCTGGTAAACAAACTCTGGCGCTGCTTGGCTTGGGTCTTCCAGCACTTTGCCTTCCGAGGACGTGTGCAATAAATTGGCATCGACCGAAAAAGGCGCTTCGCCTCTTTTGTCTTTGGGCACTGGAATTTGGTTTTGCTCGGCATAAGCGATAAGGCGCTCACGGCTTTGCAAGTCCCATTCCCGCCAGGGCGCAATGACTTTAATATCTGGGTTGCAAGCATAATAGCCCAGCTCGAAACGCACTTGGTCATTGCCTTTGCCCGTGGCGCCATGGCACACGGCATCGGCGCCTGTGGCGGCCGCAATCTCGACTTGGCGTTTGGCGATTAAGGGCCGCGCAATAGAGGTGCCGAGCAGATAGACGCCCTCATAAAGCGCATTGGCGCGAAACATCGGAAAGACATAATCGCGGACAAATTCTTCGCGCAAATCTTCGATATAAATTTCTTTAATGCCCAGCAATTCGGCTTTCGCCCGTGCCGGTTCCAGCTCTTCACCCTGACCGAGGTCGGCGGTGAAAGTCACCACTTCGCACTCATAGGTTTCTTGTAGCCATTTCAAAATAATCGAAGTATCCAGCCCACCGGAATAGGCCAAGACCACTTTCTGAATATCGCTTTTATCGTTCATAAGACTGCTCCAAATCGTGCCTGCTTTGTAGCGAGCCAAGCGCGCTTAAGCAAGCTTTGGGATAAAATTATAAATCTGCCTAAATAGGCCATATTCAACCTAAGGTTGTGGTTTGAAAATTAAAACACCTATAGTTTAGAACTGGATCTCTCCCTATGAGGGGTCGAGGAAGCCGGCTTCCAGGGCAATCACAAAGGTCGCGTTCCCGGATTTTGCGTTTACCGGAGTTTCTATCTGTTGCGTTTCTTTTGTTGGCCGATTGCCCGCCTTGCCCACTTTTCAAGCCGAGTCAGCAAGCGTTAGCCGCGTCCCAAATTACGGGCTTGCAGCTCTGCGATTTTCTTCGACGCGGCGGTTTCTTTAACACTGGCAGATTTCAGCTGCCCGCAAGCGGCCATAATATCGCGCCCCCGTGGGCTGCGCACGGGGCTGGCATAGCCCGCGCGATTGACAATCTCAGCAAAAGCTTCAATGCGCTCCCATTGCGAACATTCGTAAGGCGCGCCGGGCCATGGGTTGAAGGGTATCAGGTTAATTTTCGCTGGAATGCCGGCCAAGAGGCGCACCAAATCGCGCGCGTCGGCATCGCTGTCATTGACCCCTTTCAGCATCACATATTCGAAAGTAATGCGTTTGGCATTCGAGAGCCCGGGCCACTGGCGGCAGGCTTCGAGCAATGCCGCAATTGGATATTTTTTATTCAGCGGCACCAGCTCATTGCGCAAATCATCGCGCACGGCATGTAGGCTAATGGCCAGCATGACGCCGGTTTTCTCGCCGATAAGCGGAATTTCAGGAACCACCCCAGAGGTCGATAAAGTGATGCGCCGCCGCGACAGGCTCAAGCCCTCGCCGTCGCTTATCACGTTTAAGGCCTCGCCCACATTGTCGCTATTATACAGCGGCTCGCCCATGCCCATCATCACCACATTGGTAATTTTGCGGCGGCCGCTATTGCTCAGGCCGTCGTCGCCCCAGTCTTGCAAATCATCGCGCACGGCCACCATTTGGCCAACAATCTCGGCAATGGTGAGATTGCGCACCAGCTTTTGCGTGCCGGTATGGCAAAACCGGCAGGTGAGCGTGCAGCCCACTTGGCTGGAGACACATAGGGTGCCGCGGCCAACTTCGGGAATATACACGGTCTCGACCAATTGCCCGTCGGCCAGGCGAAATAGATATTTTCGCGTGCCATCATCTGAAAACTGCGCGTCGGCGACTTCAAGCCGGTCGAGCGTATAGGCCTCGCTTAACGTGGTGCGCAAGCCCTTGGAGACATCGCTCATCGCCTCCCATTGGGTGGCGCCACGCGCATAGATCCAGCTCCAAAGCTGGTTGGTGCGCATCCGCAATTGTTTTTCTGGCACGCCCGCGTGCACAAGGGCCGCGCGCAATTGCTCACGCGATAAGCCGATTAGGCTGGTTTTTTGAACGGTCTCATCTACAGGGTCATCCATAGGGATGTTCTAGGGGGCTGAGCAGGCCGCGTCTAGTGCCTTCATGGCCGCGGTGACGCCGCGCAAACTATAGCTGTCGGTGGTCAGCGTGCCGCGCGCCGAGGTGCCTTTGAAAACCAGCTCATTGCCGCGCTTCATGGCCCGCAGCAAACGCGGTTGTTGTTTTAAATCTTCAATCCACGTCCATTCATCGGCGCCGTTTTGCGCTTTGACGCCAGTAATGAAATCGAAGCTATCGGCGCCAACTTTGGCGAAGGGCACAGAGGTTGCTGAAAACGGATAGCCGATGCGGACCGATATTTCGCCCCGAACCCCTTGTCCGGGCCGGTGGGTCACCACGAGATAAGTGTCGCCGCGTTTGACATTGGCTGGCGCGCTGGTTCTCGGCTCGGCCGCCAGATAGCAGGTTTTGGCGGCCCCTTGCCCTTGGACAAACAATCGCCAGTCGGAAAATGTCTGCACGGGCTTTGCCGTTTCAGCCGCAAAACTGGCTCCGCTGAACAGGATAAGGCAGCCGAAGAGGCTGTAAAACCCAAGGTGTTTTATATTTTTCATCATCGCTCTAAGCTAATCTGATTTGCCTATCTGTGCCAGTCGATTTGGCGGGCGGGGCGCAAGTTTTTCAAGTCTCACGCTTGCCTTCCCCAAGGTAATCGCGTTTACTGCGGGCGCACTTGCGGGTCCGTTTTGGGGGCAAGGGCGCGTTGAAATCGGAACAGGGGTCTTATTGACCATGCCAACCAATGGTCGGCCCCCCGC
>JABJKE010000004.1 GCA_018660505.1 Rhodobiaceae bacterium
AAGCTGACCAACAGGGCAGATTGATTAGGCCAATAGCGATAAATCGAGGTTTGTTTGATATTCGCGCGCTCGCAAACGGCACTCAGGGAGAGCCCGCCATAGCCGCGTTCGGCAATAATTTCTTGGGTTGCCTTTAATACCATTTCCACGCGCTCCTTGGAACGCAATTGTTGGGGACTTTCTCGAGAAGATACCATAAGGATGTTTTATCTTAAAATTTCGGCGGGGTAAACAAATCAGATTGGAAGGGTGACAAAATGTCTTTGTAAAGAGCTCTCACGGCGGTTTGTGAGGGAAGTTATTTAGAAACTGTGTCATTTAAGGGTTGAAGTCACCCTTACATTAGTGACATATATTCATTTAATTATGAGGCACGAGTTTGCATGAGTAAGTTATTTGTAGTTTTGTCACTTGCGTTACTGGCAGCATGCACGCGTGCGCCAGAGCCGCTAGATATGGATGCCGTGACCCTTGAATTGCGCTCTGATTTGAACCAATTAGGTTCGGTGGCGGTTCCCCTAGACGAGCCACTGCGGCTGTATCAAGCCATTGCCCGCGCTATTTTATACAACCGCGAGTATAGGTTATCCATCATGGAAGCCGCGCTTAGTCAGCGCCAATATGATTTGGCGAAAACCAATATGTTGCCCGCTTTAACCCTCAGTGCCGGGTATTCCGGGCGCGATAATTATGCCGCCTCGGCCAGTACAACATTCACCAATAACCGGCCCGACCCTTTGCCAAGCTCCCCGAGCTATAGTGTTTCGCAAGATAAGAACCGATCCACGTCCAGTGCAGCCTTTACCTGGAATATTTTGGATTTCGGTTTGTCCTATGTGCGGGCGGGCCAAAGTGCCGACCGCCGCATGATCGCCATCGAGCGCCAACGCAAAGTCGTTCACAATATTGTCCGCGAAGTCACCTCATCCTACTGGCGCGCGATTGCCGCGGATAATCTTCTGGATGAGTTAGGCCCTCTTTTGCGACGCGTCGAGGAAGCTTTGGCCGACAGCCGCCGGATTGAGCAAAGACGCCTCACCCCGCCGCTGGAAGCTTTGATTTATCAAAAGGAATTGCTCGAAATCCGTCGCACATTGCATACGCAGCAACGCTCGCTGATGACGGCGAAACTGGAGCTGTCGCAACTTATGGGCTTTCTTCCTGGGCAGCAATTTACGCTGGCGAAAGTTGAATATATCATTCCCGAAATTGCGATGAATATCTCGCTGATGGAAAATACAGCGATGATGAGCCGACCCGAGTTGATGGAAACGCGGTATCAAAAGCGCATCAGCCAAAGCGAAGTCAGGGCGGCTCTTTTGTCGATGATGCCAAACCTAAGCCTGACGGCCTCCGCCAATAGCGATGATAGCGACTATCAAAAACACAATGACTATGTCGAGATGGGTGCGCAGGTAAGCTATAACTTACTGTCGGCCTTCAGCGGCCCGAAAAATCGTGACGTGGCCAAAGCCGGCGTCGATGTGGCCGAAGAGCGAAGACTGGCGATGGCGATGGCGGTCGTGTCTCAAGTCCATATCGCCAATATGAACTTTGTTCAATCGCGCCAAGACTATCGGGTGGCGGAAGAATATCTAGATGTCTCCAAGCGGTTAACCAAACAAACGCGGGATGCGCAAAAGGTCGCCAAATTCGGCGAGCTGGAAGTGATACGCCAAGAAGCCAGCTTGCTGTTGGCCAATCTGCGTCGCGACATTGCCTTTGCCGAATTGCAAAACAGTTTCAGCACGGTTTACGCGTCCGTCGGTCTCGATGTTGTGCCGAGCCACTTAGAAGATATGAGCATTGCGAACCTCAGCCAAGCCATCACGCAAAGCCTGAAAAAATGGGGCCTGAAGTATAAAAGCGTCGTGGGGGAGAGCCGACGGGTTATCCTTCCGATTGCTGACCAGAACCCCATGTTGGGGGCCAATGGTTTCGTCTTTGCTGCCAATACTTTCGATGTGGGAGAGCCGGTGAAATATTCAATCGGCATGCAAGACGGCACGGCTTTACCCGATTGGGTTGCCTTCGATAGTGATTTACGAAAAATTTCAGGTGTGCCGCCCAAAGAGAAAATGCAGTTGAGCTTACGGGTGATTGCGCAAGGCCCCGAAAGGCGAGTAACCGATAGCTTCGTTTTACAATTGGATGATGCCAAGAAAGGCATATCCACGAAGCGACAGAAAACACCCGCCGCAGCGCCTGTGCCCATCCCCATACCGGCGGCACCAGAACCGACAGTAGCTCCTACAGTAGCTCCAACACCTGCTCCTATAGTGGCACCTGTAAAAGCACCGCCAGCCCCCAAAGCGCCAATCTCGACGCAAGCGCCGAAAAGCCAAGCCCCCGGGTTTGTTCAGGCAAAGGCGCTTAACTCGCGGGCGAAGGCACAAAAATTTTCCGATAAAATCAAGAACACGGTTGGCTTGCAGTCCTTTGTCCGCAAAACCAAACGACTTAATCCACCTATGTATCGGGTGATTATTCCGGCTTTCTCGCCAGACGACGTCCCGTCCATTATGCAAGCGCTGGAGCGCGTTGGCGTTCGCGATGCTTTCATGACGCGCAATTAAGTCGCGCCGGCGGGACGGGTGGCTAAAATCCGCTTTCGCGCAGCAACAGGGCGCTAATGGCCCTTCCTAGCGCTCCCATTGGGGCGTATGGCGCCGTTTCAATATGCAAACGACCAACAATATTGGCCCCAATTTGCTTCGGCGGATGGAGCAATTCGGCGCGTAATTTGTAATAGGCATCCACCGTTCGGGTTCCATTGCCTTCGGCATGGACGGCAATGGCTCCCCCATGGGTGGAAGTGAGTTCCGGATAAGCCAATTGCTCAATCGCTGTATCCTCAATAGCGATAAGGCGGGCGGCAAATTTACCGTGCACGCCATCATCTGCGATAAATTTAACCTCGGCGCCCTTTTGGATGCGGTGCATTTGGGTTTCCGCCACAAAGGAGACGACTTGGCTTTGGCGGGGCTCATAGATGAAAAACAATCCTTGTTCCGGTTCCAGCCAATGGTCGGGCGCCAGATGGCGGGTAAATTGAACCACGCCGGATGACGGGGCGTGCAATTGTATGGCGGCCCGCCGCTTGCGCAGGCCGCTCAGGCGAGATTGCGCCTCGGCCAAGCGTTGTTCGATAACCAATTTGTCGCGCAAATTTTTCAACGACGCTGCATAGCGCGTAACTTGCAGCGACAGCAGGCGCGCTTTGCGTTCCGCCAGCGCAATTTCATGGTCCAGCGTTGGATTAAGGGTCGATAGAAGCGCATCGCCTTTTTGGACGGTTTGCCCGTTGGTTACATGAAGTTTGGCAACCTGCGCCGGGTCTGGCAGGTGAATGGAGGTTTTAAATGTGCTTTCTATGATAGCGGGCGCCGTGATGGAGGTGCGCCATGGCATGAATGCCAGCAAAATTACGGTGAAAAACACCGCAGTCGTGCGCCGCGTTTGGCGGGTCCAAGAGAAAAGGGCGCGCCGCGCCCACCAGCGTTTTATCTCTGCGTATACGGGCCGCGCGATAAACCAGATAATCTCAACGATGAAGAGAAAAATCCCCAATAGTTTGAAAGCAAAGAAATAGACCAGCAGCGCAATGCCGAGAAATAAGAAAAACCGATAGATCCAAGTAACAAAACTGTAAAACACTAGGAAATAATGTTTGGTGGTGGGAAACGGCTCGGGCGCATTCTCTGGCAGGCCGAACAACCATTGGCGCAGCTGCCAACGAGCCAGCTCAAACGAGCGGGGCTGCAAGTTCTGCATACCCAGAAAATCGGCCAGCGCATAATAGCCGTCAAACCGCATCAGGGGGCTGAGATTAACCAGCAAGGACCCCAAAATGCTGGTGGTGGCGAGAAAGAAAGCGGCGCTGCGGGCCGGGCCATCTGGCAAGAGGCTCCAACTGAACAAAGCCAGCAGGGCGATATGCAATTCGACCAAGAGGCCCGCCATAACAATCTGCAATTTTTTTCTTTGGTCGGTCAAACGCCAAGCATCGGTATTGTCTGTGTAGAGAACGGGAAATAGCACCAATAGGGCCACGCCCATCGAACTGACACGCAGTCCATGATGTTTGGCAACCAAGGCATGGCCGAGTTCATGCGTAATTTTGACGACGGCGAGCGCCAGGCCGAAATAAATCAACCCCTGCCAATTGAAAAAATAGTCAAAGGTCGTCACAAAGCTATCCCACTGCCAAAACAAAGCGAAAACCCCGTACAGCCCCAAAACATATATGGCGGCGCGCACCATTGGGCTGGCCAAGGGGCGGGTGAGGAGCAAGAGACCCTCGAGGAAACGATCGGGGCGGATGAGCGGAATTTTTATAAATAGATAATTATGCAGCAGCCACATAAACCAATTGGTTTTCCGGGCGTCTTGGGCCACGGAGATTTTTTGAACATGCGCCATGTCGCTACCCACGACTAGAAAATTATCTCGGATAAAGTCTAAAAATTGCGCCACTTCGTGATCGTCGATTTGGGCGTCTTTCTGAGACAGCACGGTTTTTAGCTCGGCCAGAGAGCCGATTTTTGGTAGGTAGCGCAGCAGCAATAAAGCAGTGCGGCTGAGGGCAAAATATTGATGGCGCAAAGGGTCATATAGCAGCCATTCTTTTTCGCCAGCTTCATCCTTGCCCCCTGGCAGCAAGCGTAAATCTTGGCGGAGCAGAGGGATGTCCATTCTATACCCCTAAGATTTGGCGAATGGCGGTGATGGGGCGGCGAAACAAAAAGTAAAATAGGGTGGTTTGCGGGCCACGCACGCGGGCTGAGCCGCGCAAGCCAATTCGTGGCAGGCTTGTATCGGCGGCTAATTTGGCTCGTACGGCGTAGGCCAAGACGCCAGCTTCTGTAATGCTCGATTGATAGGGGACGCGGGTAACCGTGCCGCGATGGCGTTGCAACGGGTTGATATCGAGAAAAATATCCACGCGGTTCCCTTCGGCAAGCGTTACCGCATCGGAGACCGGCACTAGCACTTCGACTTCGACAAATTGCGGTTGCGCCAGTTTTAGAATTTGTTCGCCAGCCACCACCGGACGCCCTTGCCATTTGCGCGGGTCATCGAGAATAATTAATCCGCCATTGGGGGCGCGAACGGTGGCACGCGACAGCTGCTGTTGGGCGAAATTCATTTCCGCACGGTGCAGCTCCACTTGGGCCGTCAGTTCGGCAAGTTGTGATTTATCCTCGGAGCTGGAAAAAGCCAGCTGGCGACCTCGGAACAATTCGGCTTCGGCCACCCGAAAGGCGCGGTTGGCTAACTCGAGGCTGCTTTTCAACTCGACATCCACCAATTGCAGCAGGGGCGTGCCTTGGGTGACTTTTTCATTCGGCTGAACCAACAACCTGTCGACCACCCCTTGCATGGGCGCGGCCACAATAAACGGTTCGGTGGCGGTAATTTCAGCCGGTGCTACGGCGGTCAGACGCGCGGGAAGCAGCAAGATAAGAAGCAAAGCCGCAAGGATGGACCATTTCCGACGCCCCGACAGGCGGGCGCGAAGGCGCACCCAAAGCGGCGTATTGTTATGAGACGCCAAGGCATGGCCATAGACCGAGGCGAGGTGGCTTAAAACCGTTTTATCGCCATCGGAAAAGGCCAGCGAGCGGGTGACGATAAAGGCGCCCAAAAGCCCTTTGCTGGCAGAGCGCAGCGGCAAGATAAGAATATTTTCAGGAATTAAATCGGCAACGGGATCGCGGTCTTGCGCGCTCGGGCAAAGTATATCGGTCTCTGCGTCGAGGCTTTTACACTGGCTTTCCAACCAAGTGACCAGCGGCGCCGTGCGGTCGATAACCGCAATGTCCGAAAATCCCGCCACGCGAATTTTCCCGCTCGGGCCGGTGACAGCAACAGAGGATTGGGTGAAGTCCACCATATCGCGGCTGCGGTTGCAGATGAGCGCGATTAAAGCTCTCCCGTCTTTGGCTTGGCGCACTTCTTGCTCCAGCGTGAGCAGTTTTCCTAAATCGGCGGCCTTATCATCTATCATGGGCGCACCATGCCGCTCATGCCAGGCAAAATATTTTCGGGGAGGGAGGTGAACCCGGCGCGGATCAGCACCGTCTGACTGACCGGGTCTACGGCACCGCCCACGGCAAGTATGCTCACCTCACTGGAAATGCCCAATTCGTCTATGTCCATACGTGCGGTTTGTCCCGAGGATACTTTTCGCAGCCAATCGGCCGGCGCGATGACTTCCACCTCAAGCGCAGAAGAAGAAACAATCTCGATAAGACTGCGCCGCAAATCGACACTTTCATATTCATTCACCAAAAGTTGAACAACCGAGCCGTCGAAGGGCGCCTTTACGGTGCAGCGTTCGACATTCAGTCTGGCAATCTCCAGCTCGGCTCGCGTTTTGGCATAATCGGCTTTGGCCAGCGTGACATCGAGGGCGCCGATGGACCGCATTTTTTCTAGGTCGCGGGCATTGGCCAATTGCGCGCGCGAGGCTTCGGTCTGTGCCGCGACTTTGTCTTTCTGGCTTTTCAGCAAGCGACAGTCAAAGCCGATGAGCGTATCGCCTTTGGTAAAATTATCGCCACTGCGAAACGGGGTCTTATTCACCACCGCCCCGATTTCACTGGCCAGCACGGCGCGAGATTTCGCCTTTACTAAGCCGCGTGCCGAACCGTCTTCAGCCGCCAAATAAGAGGCGGGGTAAACCAGCGGTAAGGCAATAGCCAGGACGCGTAGCCAATATTTACTCATCTCATCAACTCCGCGCTTGAATGGCTGCTTGCAGGTCTTGGCCATAATCATTATCGATCAAAGCCGTATCAATTTGCTTATCGAGCGGCAAGAATTGCCCGATGGTGGCCTCCGGCGCTGCCGCTGGCGCCTCGCCCGCTGGCTCGTCGGTTTGAATGTCTTCCGCTTCTGGTGTGGCTTCTTCGGCGCGCTCGTCTTCGCGCATTTCATCGAGGTCGACATCGAGGTCGACGCTGCGTTGTTGCGTGCCATCGACGGCGACCAGCGTCAGTTGAAGCGTCGGTGCGTTTTGGGGGGCTTCGATAATCAAGGCGCCGGTTGCCGCATCGACTTGAACCCAATCTGGGGCTGGCGTGCCATCTTGCTGGCGCACTTCATAGCGTGTCGTTTGAAGGCGCCCCGTATCGGTGATTTCAATGGTTACCG
>JABJKE010000009.1 GCA_018660505.1 Rhodobiaceae bacterium
AATATGATTGGGCTGTTAATTTTGGTCGGCGGCATATTGGTACTCAATGAAACGCGGCAAGTTTTAACCAATGCCTATCGGCAAAACTTAGAAGCGCAAGCGCGCCTTATCGCCGGCGCCCTTAGCCAAACAGCGCAGCCCAACACTGCGTTTCAGTTTTCCGAGCCGTCTTTGCTCAATCGACTATTGCGTGATGGCAGCCAGCCGCGTTGGGAATTGCGCGACGCCGAACGGGTGATGAGCCAAGCCCGACAAGTCACCAGCGCGCGCTTGCGGCTTTATGCGGGCAATGGGGATTTGGTTCTCGATAGTGCGCATATGGACCGCTCGGCCCGCGTCATCGCCAAATCTTTGCCGCCCATGGATAATGACGACGGCATGCCCGGGTTTTTAAGCTCGGCTTGGCAATCGGTGCAACAATTCTTCCGCCCATCGGCGCCTTTGTTGAGCGAAATAAATGCCGCCGATGGCTCCGGTCTCGAAGAAGTGGTGACGGCTTTGCGCGGGCGCACCGCCAGCTTGCAACGCCAATCCGAAGAGGGCGGCGATATTTTAACCGTGGCGGTTCCCGTGCAGGGCTATCGCGCGATTATCGGCGCCCTGATGGTCTCGACCCAGCCGGGGGAGATTGACGCTATTTTGGCGCAAGAACGACAATCGGTTTTGCAACTCTCCGCCATCGCCTTAGTGGTTAATGTGTTGACCTCGCTTATTTTGGCCGCGACTTTGATTGTTCCGGTGCGCCGTTTGGCGGCGGCGATGCGCGGCTTTGGCAATAATTCACCAACCCTACCGGGGTTGGACACGATTCCCGATTACACCCCTCGCGGCGATGAGATTGCTGAATTGTCGTCGTCTTTACGCGATATGACGGGGCGCCTGTTGGACCGCATTAATACCATCGACCGATTTGCGGCCGATGTGGCCCATGAGCTGAAAAATCCACTGACCTCTTTACATAGTGCCGTGCAAAGCATCGAACATACCGAGCGCAGTCAAGCGCCAGAAACCCATAAGCAATTAATGGGTATTATTCATAATGACGTGCAACGGCTGAACCGATTGATCTCCGATATTGCCAATGCCACCCGTTTGGATGCCGAGTTAAATCGCGGCGCCAGCGAGCCTTTTGACCTCTCCCATTTAACCCAAGAAGTGGCGGGCGCGATTGGCGAAGGCATGGCCGAGGCGAACCCGCAGGTAACTCTGGTGGTGCGCGCCGAGGCGGCTTGCCCCGTGGTGGCGCAGAAATCGCCCATCGCGCAAATTCTCGATAATCTGGTGAGCAATGCTCTGTCCTTTAGCCCCGATGGCGGGCGGGTGTTTGTCACCACGCAATCGCATCCAGACCATGTCGCGCTCATTGTTGCCGACGAGGGGCCGGGTCTGCCGCCCGATACGCAAGAAAAGATTTTCGAACGGTTTTATACCGACCGCGCCCAACAGCCCCAAGCCCCCGTCCCGGGCCATAAAAAGAGCGCGCATGCGGCGGGGCATTCGGGATTGGGGCTTTCTATCTCGCGCCAAATCGCCCGCGCCCATGGTGGCGATCTGTCGGCGGAAAATCGTCCCGATGGCACAGGCGCCTATTTTACGCTGACGCTTCCCAAACTTGTGGCGTCCAGCAAAGCCACGAGTGCGCTGCGAGGCAAAGCCTAGCCATGTCGTCGGCGCCATCGGATAGCGATATTCTTCATGCCAGCGCGGTGGCGATAGACGGGCAGGGGGTTATTTTATTGGGCCCTTCGGGCAGCGGCAAATCGAGCTTGGCGGCGCGTTTGATAGAAGCCTATGACGCCGCTTTAATCGGCGATGACCGGCTCAAGCTAAGCCGACAGGGCGAACAGATTTTGGCCCGTCCGCATGAGGCCCTGCGTGGGCTTATCGAAATGCGCGGGCTAGGGCTCGTGCGGCGTCCTTATATAGAGGAGGCTACTTTATCTCTGGCGGTGGCCTTGGTGGCGCGAGAGGTTGTTCCCCGCATGGCGGCAGCGGATTATTTTTCTCATGCGGGCGCCCGCATTGCGCGCCTACACTTGCATGCCCATGATAGCGCCACGCCGCTGATTATCCACACCGCGCTGCAAACGCTGGGCGCGATGGCGGCAAAAAATAATGGCTTTTCAAATGATGGAATTTATGAAATCTGAGGTATCTTGAAACGGAAAATAAATCAGCTTCCGCGAAACGACGATTGCGCGGGCGAAGGAGACAAAAATGATTGGTTTAGTATTGGTAACGCATGGGGCTTTGGCGCAGGAATTTCAGGCGGCGGTCGAACATGTGGTGGGGCCGCAAAGCCAGCTCGAGACGATTTCCATCGGCCCCGATGATAATATGGAAAAACGGCGGCAAGATATTGTCGATGCCATTTCGAAAGTCGATAGCGGCAAGGGCGTGGCGCTATTAACCGATATGTTTGGCGGCACGCCTTCCAATCTGGCTATTTCGCTTTTGGAAAAAGATAGAGTGGAAGTCATCGCCGGGATTAACCTGCCGATGCTGATTAAATTTGCCTCCATCCGCGAAACCACGGGCTTGCCCGAAGCGGTTTTGGAAGCCAAGGAAGCGGCGCGTAAATATATTTCCGTCGCCAGCGAAGTTCTGGCCAATACATGAGCTCACACGAGCCCCTGCGCTTACAAGTCGTCAATCAGCGCGGGCTGCACGCACGCGCGTCAGCCAAATTTGTCAAATTAGCCGAGCAGTTCGACGCGCAAATTAGCGTTAGCAAAGATGGCGAGAGCGTCTTGGCGACCTCGATTATGGGGCTGATGATGCTGGGCGCCAGCCTGGGCAGTCACATCGAGCTGGCCGGCACGGGCGCACAAGCCAGCGAAGCGCTGGAAGCTTTGGCGCAATTGGTCCGCGATAAATTCGGCGAAGACTAAGCCATGCGGCGGCGGGCTCGCCCAGATAAACACATAAAGAAAACTTTATATGACTATTGCCAAGCTGGCGCTTGCCTGTTAAAACTCGCAAAAATCACCTGTCGCTGTTGACAATTTGAAGGGGTCTTTCATGACACAAGATTATAAAGTAGCCGATATTTCGCTCGCCGATTGGGGCCGCAAAGAAATTGCGATTGCCGAAACCGAAATGCCCGGTCTGATGGCGCTGCGCGAAGAATTTGGGGCTGAGAAGCCGCTCAAAGGCGCGCGCGTGACGGGCTGCTTGCATATGACCATTCAAACCGCGGTCTTGATTGAAACCCTGACCGCTTTGGGCGCAGAAGTGCGCTGGTCGTCGTGCAATATTTTCTCGACCCAAGACCATGCGGCGGCCGCGATTGCCGCCACAGGCGTTCCGGTATTTGCTTGGAAAGAAGAAAGCGAAGAAGAATATTGGTGGTGCGTCGAGCAGACGGTGAAAGGCCCGGACGGCTGGACCCCGAATATTCTGTTGGATGATGGGGGTGATTTAACCACTTTGTGCCATGAGAAATATCCCGAGATTCTCGACGATTGCGTCGGTGTTTCTGAAGAAACCACAACAGGTGTATTGCGCCTCTATGATATGGCCAAAGACGGCACGCTTAAAATTCCAGCGATTAACGTCAATGACAGTGTGACGAAATCGAAATTCGACAATCTTTATGGGTGCCGTGAGAGCTTGGTCGATGGCGTCAAACGCGCCACCGATGTGATGATGGCGGGCAAGATTGCCGTTGTTTGTGGCTATGGCGATGTGGGCAAAGGCTCGGCCGAAAGCTTGCGTTCGCAAGGCGCGCGCGTGATGGTGACGGAAGTCGACCCCATTTGTGCGCTGCAAGCGGCGATGGAAGGCTATGAAGTCACCACGATGGAAGAGGCGGCACCGATAGCCGATATCTTCATTACGGCGACGGGCAATAAAGACATCATCACGCTCGAGCATATGCGCGAGATGAAAGACCGCGCGATTGTTGGCAATATCGGCCACTTCGATAGTGAAATTCAGGTCGCGGCTTTGAAAAACCACCCATGGCACAATGTGAAGCCGCAGGTCGATGAAATTGAGTTTCCAGATGGCAAACGGATTATTCTGCTGGCCGAAGGTCGCCTGTTGAACTTGGGCTGTGCCACGGGGCACCCAAGCTTTGTGATGAGCGCTTCGTTTACCAATCAAGTATTGGCTCAAATCGAACTATGGCAAAACGGCTCGTCTTATGAAAAGCAAGTCTATGTTTTGCCGAAACATTTGGACGAAAAAGTCGCGCGTTTGCACCTCGGAAAATTGGGCGTGAAACTGACCGAACTTTCGACCGACCAAGCCGATTATCTCGGCATTAAACAAGCGGGTCCGTTCAAGCCAGAGCACTATCGTTACTAGGCAGCTTGCCGAATGCCAGCCATAGGCTTAAAAGCGAGTATGGCTGGCAGGCAAACCCATTTCGAATTTAACGCGGCAGAAGAAGCCGCCACTCTGCGTTTGGCAGGCTGGCTGGCGGCGCAAGCCAAAGCCGGCTGGCTGATTTTCCTGAACGGAGATTTGGGCGCTGGCAAAACCGCCTTTGCGCGCGGTATGGTGAGAGCCAAATGCGGCGCCGCCACCCGCGTGCCAAGCCCCAGTTTCACTTTGCTACAGCCTTATGAGGCTTGCACGCCGCCCATTTTGCACAGCGATTTATACCGCCTGGCCGATGCCTCGGAAGTCGAGGAGCTTGGGCTCTTGGACGCTCTGGATAGCCATATTTGTATTGTCGAATGGGCCAGCCGCGCCGCCGATATTTTGCCGCCAGCCGATGTGCAGGTCAGCCTATCTCTGGTCGAGGGCGCGCCAGAAACGCGCCAGATACGCATTGAAGCAGCGCCCGAAATCATTGCGAGCTTGCAAGCGGCGCAGGCGCGCGATACGGCTTTGCAAGACTACCTAGCGAAAAGCGGTTGGGGCGATGCGGTGCGGGCCGAGCTAGCTGGCGATGCCTCGACGCGGCGCTATGAACGGCTTAGCCAAGCCGATGGCGCGACAGCCGTGTTAATGGATTGGGCCAAGGGCCCCGATGGCCCGCCGATTTATGATGGTAAATCCTATAGCCAAGTGGCGCATTTGGCCGAGGCCATGCCGGCCTATTGCGCCATGGTGGATTGGCTGGGCGCGCATGGGCTTTCTTCGCCCGCCATTCTAGCGCGCGATGAGACGCAAGGTTTTGCTCTGATGGAAGATTTTGGCGATCGACATATTGCCAAGGATGCCAGCCTTGACCGCGTGGTTTTTTATCGCGAGGCGGTGTCGACCCTATTGCATTTGCATCAGTTTCCAGCGGCTGCGTTTTTGGCGCCCTATGATGGCGCGGTGCAAGCGGTGGAGGCAGATCTTTTCGCGCACTGGTATTTGCCCTATCGCGATATCGCTGTGTCTGAGCCTGCCCGTCAGGCTTGGCATGAGATTTGGCAGCACCTTGGCGACACTTTGGTGAGCGAACCCTTGGCGGCGTCTCGCGTTAGTGTTTTGCGCGATTATCATTCGGTGAATTTATTGTGGCGCGCGGCGGCGCAAGCGCGATTTCGGGTGGGGCTGATAGATGTGCAAGATGCGCTGGCCGGCCATGCCGCTTATGATTTGGCCTCGCTTTTGTGTGATGCCCGTGTGGATGTGGCACCGCTTTTGCAGGCGCAGGCTTACGCGCAATATTGCGACACGCGCTTTGCGCAGGATGCGACCGCGCGCGAGGCCTTTGACGCCGCCTATGCGATTTGCGCCGTGCAGCGCAATTTAAAAATTGCGGGTATTTTTGTGCGCCTTTGCGAGCGCGACCATAAGCCGGGCTATCTAAAACATTTGCCGCGTGTTTTGGGCTATATTGAAACCCATCTTCACCATCCCGCTTTGGCGCCGGTTGCGCAATGGCTAGAGACCCATGCGCCCCATAGTCTGGTGCTTTCGCATGATTAAAACCGCCATGATATTGGCGGCAGGCAAAGGCACGCGCATGCGAGCCAGCGCGCAAGACCCGCCCAAACCTTTGACGCAGATTGGCGGTCAAAGCCTGTTGTTTCGCATGTTGGCGCGCTTAGAAAACGCCGGCCTAGAGACCGTGGTGGTGAATGTGCATCACAAAGCCGAGGCGATAGAGGCGGCGCTTTCGAGCTATCCAGCCAAGGCCAAAATCATCGTGTCGGATGAGCGCGCGGACTTGCTGGAAACCGGCGGCGGCGTTCAACGCGCGCTGGCGCATTTGGCTCCCGATGATGCCGCGACGGCTGGTTTTTTAGTGGCCAATGGCGATGTGCTATGGCGCGAAGAAACCCCCGTTTTGGATGGCTTTCTGGCGCGTTTCGAGCCTGAAAAAATGGATGCGCTTTTGCTGCTGGCGCCGCGCGCGCGCGCCACCGGCTATGATGGCACGGGCGATTATACCATGGCCCCCGACGGCCAATTGCGCCGCAAGACCGAGGCGCAAGCGGCATATATTTTCGCTGGCGTGCAAATTCTCTCGCCCGCTTTATTCGCGGCCATGCCAGAGGGCGCGTTTTCGCTCAACCAAATCTATGACGCGGCGCAACAAAATGGCCGCCTTTATGGCCATGTGCTCGATGGCCTATGGATGCACGTCGGCACCCCAGAGGGCCGCGCCGAAGCGGAAGCCGCGCTTTAATTTACCCGCGGGCAAGTTGCCCTCATATTTCTTGTCTCTCGCAGCCCCCGTCGCACGCTCTCGTGATATCATAGGCCATGAGTGATTCACCGCGCCTTTATTCGATAGCTTCTGGCCAACCGTTTTTGGATCATTTGGCGCGCAGTTTATTTGATGACGCGGCGCGCCAGCAATTATATGGCGCTTGCGCCTTATCCGACGTGCAGGTGCTGCTGCCCACACGCCGTGCGGCGCGCGAGCTGGCCAATATATTTTTGCAATTGGCCGAAGACCAAGGCACGGGCGCGCTTTTATTGCCGCGCATTGAGACGCTGGGGGATATCGATGAAGACGCGCCGCAAGCGGGGCGCGATAGATTGGATTTAGCGCCCGCGATGGAGCCGATGGCGCGCCATTTTTATTTGCTGCCGCTCATTCGGCGGTGGCTAGAGTTGGCGGGGCAGCCGCTCCATCCGGTGAAACTATCGGGTCTGGCTTTCGACTTGGAAAATTTTTTCGACCAAGCTCAAAACGAACAGATTGATTTTCAAAAACTGCCGGATTTAGTGTTGGGTGAACTGGCCGAGAATTGGCAAAAAACGCTCAGTTTCTTGACCATTATCACCGATATTTGGACCAAGGATGTGGCCACTATGGGCTGCCTCGACCCAACCGATAGGCGCAATAAGTTGCTGGCGCAGCGAACCCAAGAGTGGCAGACCAATCCGCCGTCGCACCCGATTATTGCCGCCGGCTCTACCGGGTCTATTTTGGCGACCGCCGATTTATTGAAAGTGATTGCGCGCCTGCCCAAGGGCAGCGTTGTGCTGCCGGGTTTGGATAGCCAAGCCGATGAAGCGCTTTGGGAAGCCATTGAAAATGATTTCGCGCATCCGCAACATGCCATGGCAAAATTACTGAAGCACATGGAGGCGCCGCGCGCGCAGGTGAAACCATGGCCTGGCAGTGCGCCGGCTTCGCCGCGCGCGCAACGGCTTAATCTGGCGCTCGTGCCCGCCGCCGAGACGGCCCATTGGGCCCAGCAAGTTCAGCTATCCAAAGAAGCGGCCGAGCCGAGCCCATCATCGGCTCTATCGGACCTGCATTTGGTCGAGGCGCCCGACGCGCGCGCCGAGGCGGGGGTCATCGCCCTATTGATGCGCGAGACCCTGACCCGCCCAGACAAGACGGCGGCTTTGGTGACGCGCGATAGAAATTTGGCGCGCCGCGTGGCCAGCGAGCTGCGCCGTTGGGGCGTGACGATTGATGACAGTGCGGGCCAGCCGTTATCGAATAGCCAGCGCGGCACGTTTTTGCGTTTGGTCTTGGCCTGTAGGGCCAGCGATTTTGCGCCGATAGATTTGTTGGCCATGCTGAAACACCCATTGGTGGATTTATTGGGCGCGCGCGCCAAACACCGCAAATTGACCCGGCTTCTCGAGCGGCATTTTTTGCGCGGCCCCCGATTGCAAGGCGGCTTGCCCGGGCTGGCCGCGGCGGTAAAAAACCATCCGCATTTGGATGAGGCGGCGCGGGCCGAGCTGCAAGATTTTCTGGCTCGTTTGGCCAAAGCCTATGCGCCTTTGCAAGAACTACCAGACGAAGCGGGGATGAACCAACATCTAGATGGGCTTTTGGTTTGTGCCGAGGCGCTGCTGTGCCCCGAACAAGAGGAGGCCCAAGGCACGCGCCTATTTACCCCCGATGAAGAAGGCAAGGCCCTGGCTGATTTGGTGGATAAATTATATCAACATGCGGAGGCCGCGGGCCCGATTGCGCGCCAAGATTGGCCGTCTCTGTTAGATATGTGGATGATGCGCCAGACGTTACGGCGGCAAATGCCCACCCATGCGCGGCTGTTTATCTGGGGGCCGCTAGAGGCGCGCTTGATGCAGGCCGATGTGATGATTTTGGGCGGGCTGAATGAAACCAGCTGGCCGCCTTTGCCAGAAACCGGGCCGTGGTTATCGCGGCCGATGCGCACCGCCTTGGGCATGAGCCAGCCGGAACGCCAGATAGGCATGGCAGCGCATGACTTTGTGCAAGGGGCGGCGGCGCCAACGACCTATCTGACGCGCTCTGAAAAAATGGATGGCTCCCCCAGTGTCGCCGCGCGTTGGCTGCGTCGATTGGAAACCCTATCGGGAAAATTGCCCCGTCATGAGCAATATCGTTTACTCGATTGGTGGGCCCGATTTGACACGGCAGAGCAGGTGCAAAGCGCGCCGAAACCCGCGCCGCGCCCACCCGTGGCGGCGCGTCCCAAGCAGCTTTCGGTCACCCAAATCGAGATCCTGCTGCATAATCCTTATGAGATTTATGCCAAGAAAGTTTTGGCTTTGCGCGAATGGGAGCCCGCCGATGCGCCCGCTTCGGCGGCCCATCGCGGCACTTTATTGCACGGATTGATGGAAGATTTAGTGCGCAGCGGCGGGTATAAAAGCGACGATGTGGCCGGCGCCTTGATGGCTTTGGCCCAGACCGCGCAGCAAGCGCAACCCGGCGGCGCCGCGGTTTTGCAGCATTGGCAGGCGCGCCTTAGCGCTTTGTCGGAATGGGTGGCGGATTATGAGGCGGCGCGTCAAGCCGAGGTGGCGCAGAGCTACCCGGAGGTGCATGGCGAGATGGCGCTCGATATCGGCGGCGCGGCTTTTACCGTGACGGCGAAAGCAGACCGCCTCGATAAGAGACACGATGGCCGTTTCGATATTATTGATTATAAAACTGGCCAGCCGCCCAGCAAGGCCAGTTTGGAAAAACACCTATCGCCGCAGCTGACTTTGGAAGCGGCGATTTTAGAGGCGGGGGGCTTTACCGCTTCGGGCGAAGTTTTGCAAGGGCATGTGCATCAGTTGCGCTATTTGCACCTCACGGGCCGCGAGCCAGCGGGCGAGGTGAAACCGATGGTAAGCCAGCCGCAATGGGTCGATGGCGTGCGCGCCATGGTGGAAAGGCTAATCGCCGAATATCAAAAACCAGAACGCCCCTATGCGGTGCATATCCGCCCGCGCAAAACCAATTTTAGCGGCGCCTATGATCATTTGGCACGGCGCAAAGAATGGCAGGCCGACGCCGATGAAGCCAGCGATGAAGCCAGAGATGGAGGCGAGACATGAGCGAGACGACACGCCTGCCAAATGGCGCTCATGCGGCCACGCAACCCGCCGCCTCGGTCTGGGTGGGGGCCAATGCGGGCTCGGGAAAAACCTATGTTTTGGTTTCGCGTCTGGTGCGCCTGATGTTGGAGGGCGTGGCCCCCGAGCGGCTTTTATGCCTGACCTATACGCGCTCGGCCGCCGCCGAAATGCAAGAGCGATTGTTTAGCTTGCTGGCCGATTGGGCGTTGATGGAGGATGCCAAATTACGCCAAGAAATTACCGAACGCCTCGGCCCCGATGTGTCGTTGGACGATTTGGGGCGGGCGCGCATTTTATTTGCCCGCGCGTTAGAAACACCGGGCGGGCTTCGGGTGCAAACCATTCATGCGTTTTGCGAGAGCCTGTTGAAACGCTTTCCGCTGGAGGCGGGCCTGTCGCCGCAATTTGAATTATTGGACGAGCAAGACGCGCAAGAAATTCAGCAAGCCATTGTGGCGCGTGCCTTAGCGGGTGCGCCGACACCAGAAGCGGGCGCCTTGCAGGCCAGTATGGCCAAGCTGACGCGCGCGTTGAGCGAGCCAGATTTGGCCGCTTTGGCGCGCGATATTCTGGCCCGTCGCGGACTTCTAACCCCCAAGGCTCGGGCGCAAAATCTGCAAGATTTAGCGACCCATTTAGGCCTGTCCGACCCCGATGAGGAACCAGAGGATTTACTGAACGGTTTTGCCAGCCAGTATAAAAAACAGGCCAAAGCGATGGCCGATTGGTTGGCCAAGGGCAGCCCGGACGATGTGAAAAAATCGCAAGGGTTGATGGGGTGGTTGCAGGCCGTCGACGGCCAAAGGCCGCGCGCCGCATGGGATATCGTGGCGCCCGTGTTTTTAACCCAAAAGGGGCTTTTGCGCGCCGCGCTCGCCACCAAGAAGAGTTTGGAAAGCGCGCCAGAGTTAGCCACTAAAATGGCCGCCATGGCAGAGGCTGTTCTTGCCTTGCGCGCCAAGTTAAACGCCCTCGCCACCTATCAGATGACCCAAGCGGTCTTTCATTTTGCGGATTTTCTGGTCACCGCCTATGAGGCTGAAAAGCGCCGACGCGGCGTGTTGGATTATGATGATTTAATCGGCGTGACCAATCATCTGCTCAGCGGCACGCGCGCGGCGCAATGGGTTTTGTTCAAAATTGATAATGGGCTGGAGCATATTCTGGTCGATGAAGCGCAAGACACTAGCCCCGCGCAATGGCAGGTTATTCGCGCCTTGGCCGATGAATTTTTCGTTGGCGATAGCGAGCGCGCTATGCCGCGAACCCTATTTGCCGTGGGCGATGAAAAGCAATCTATCTTCTCGTTTCAAGGCGCCGACCCGACCGAATTTGACGCGCAATTTCAACATTTCAAAAAGGCCATCGAAGCGATTGATGGCCAGCTTCATTATGTGCCGCTCACCGTGTCGCGTCGCTCGACGCCGCAGGTGTTGAAATTTGTCGATTTGGTGTTTTCAACAGCAGAGCGTCGGGCTGGCGTGAGCGGGCCCGATCACCCGATGGAACATATAGCGTTTCGCGAAGGCGAGCCGGGCCATGTCGAATTATGGCCAGTAGAAATACCGCCCGAGGCGCCCGAAGAGGTAGAGCCCTGGGCCGCCCCCGAGAGCGGCCAGACAGAGGCCAGCACCGGGCCCGCCATGTTGGCGGAACGCATAAGCGGCAAAATAGCCGCGCTGCTGGCCGATAAAGCGCAAAATGTATCGGCGGGCGATATTCTTATTTTGGTGCGCACGCGCAGCGGCTTTGTAGAAGAAATGACGCGCGCCCTGAAGAGCCGCAAAATCGCTGTCGCGGGGGCCGACCGCATGGTGCTGCTGGAACAAATTGCCATTATGGATATTCTGGCGGCTCTGGATGTGACGCTGAACCACGATGATGATTTATCGCTGGCGATATTTATGCGCAGCCCCTTGGGGGGCGTCAGCGAAGAGGCGCTGTTCGACCTGGCGCATGGCCGCCCGAAAACGCTATGGCAGGCTTTGCAAACCGCGGCGGGTGATACATCGGCGTCGGCTGATGTGCGGGCCGCTTATCAGCGGTTGCGCTGGTTGCGAAACCATATCGATAAGCTGGCGCCTTATGGATTATTGGCGCAATTTCTTGGCGCCCAACATGGCCACCATTTATTGAGCGCGCGCTTGGGCAGCCAGATTGATGACCCCATCGGCGAATTATTACGCCTCGCGCTGGCTTATGAAACCCGCCATGCGGCCTCCATGCAGGGGTTTTTGCATTGGTTGCGCCAAGGCCAGCAAGAGATAAAACGCGATATGGAAGGGGCCGGCTCGGCGGTTCGCATTATGACCGTGCATGGGGCCAAAGGGCTGGAAGCGCCCATTGTGTTTTTACCCGATACTTGTCGCGCGCCCGCCAAACGCGGCGGACAAGTCAACCGATTGCAATTTAATGCCGAGCGTCTTCCTTTGTGGCGGGCTTCCAAAGCCTTGCAAGAACCCTATGGGGCCGAGCAAGTGGCGCGGCAAGACATCTTGGCCAAGCAAGAAGAAAAGCGCCTGCTTTATGTGGCGCTAACACGCGCGCGCGACCGCTTATACATTGGCGGCTGGCTGGCCAAACGCCAAAAAGAGCCGCCAAAAGACAGTTGGTACGAGATGATGGAAAGCGGCCTCGGCCAAAGCCTGCGAGATGGGGCGGGCGAAGAAGTTCAGGCGCGCCAATGGCTGGCCGCTGGCGAAGCGCCCCTTCCGGTTCCCGAGACCCGAGACCCCGAGACCCAAGAAAAGGACCCGCGCGAGGAAGACGCGCAGGCCTCTGTGCCACCAACACCCGATTGGTTGTTAGAGCCAGTGCCGCGTGACGAAAATACCTATCGCTATTTCGGCAATAAATTATTCTCGCCCTCGGCCCTCTCGCATGGCGATATGCCGGTCACCCAGCCGTCGGGCGAGGCGGGCGAGGCTTTGCGCGCCGCCGCGCAGCGCGGCAAAATAGTTCATAAATTATTGGAGACTTTGCCCGCCTTGCCGCCGAGCGAGCGAGAGGCGGCGGCGCATGCCTATGTGGCCCGCGCCAGTGAAGCCAATGAGTTTTCTGTCGATAGCGCCACGCAAGCGCGTTTGGTGGCGGAGGCGATGGCGGTTTTGGCGCATCCAGATTTGGCCGATTTATTTGGCCCATCGGCCTTGGCAGAGGCTTCGGTGGCGGGCGTGGTGGAAATGCGCGATGGGCAAAAACTAGCTTTGGCGGGTCAAATTGACCGTTTGGTGGAATTGCCCGATGAAATCGTTTTGGTCGATTTTAAAACCGGAAAGCCGCCAGAGGCACGCGAAACGCAAACGCCCTATTGGACGCAAATGGCTGCCTATCGGGCGCTGATGCAGGGCGTGCGCCCCGGCAAACCGATACGCTGTGCGCTCATCTGGACGCAAGAGGCGCGTATCGATTGGCTAGACGAGGCGGCGCTAGACGAGGCCATGGCGCAAGTCCTATCTGGCGAGCAAGACTTAAATGAGGGGTAAATGCGATGGGTGGCTTGAGAATCATGGCGCGCCTCCCTACATTACCCATAAGCAGAAAATTCAACCCGAAGGAGAGAGCTATGAGCGTATCGCATGTGAACGACGCCGATTTTGAAACCCAAGTGCTGCAAGCAGATGGCCCCGTCTTGGTCGACTTTTGGGCAGAATGGTGCGGCCCGTGTAAACAAATCGCGCCGGCGCTCGAAGAGCTATCGGCAGAATATGGCGACAAATTATCGATTATCAAAGTGAACATCGACGAAAACCCAGAAGCGCCAACCAGCTATGGCGTGCGGTCTATTCCGACGATGATGATTTTCCAAGACGGCCAAGCCGCTGCCACCAAAGTGGGCGCCGCGCCGAAAAGCCAAATCAAAGATTGGATCGACGAAACGCTATAGTCGGTTTTAGCTTTCGCTCGGTCTAATTATTTTCGCCGAGCACTTGGCCCGCCAAATAAAGCGAGCCGGCAATTAAGATAAACGCGTTGGGAGCCGTAATGGCTTGCAGCGCGTTTTCTATGGTGTCATGCGGGCTGGCGTCGAGGCCTTGGGCTTTGGCTTCGGCGGCCAAAACATGCGGGGCGAGCGCGGCTGGGGTATCGGCTATCGGGACGCAATGAATATGCGCGCCCGTGGCGGCCAAAGCGGCGAGATAATCGGTATGCGATTTGCTGCTCAACAGCCCGATGATAATATGCAGGCTCTGCTGCGGCGCGATTTGGCTAGGGAGCCAATCGGCAAGCGCTTTGGCGGCGGCCGGATTATGCCCGCCATCCAACCATATTTGCGCGTTTGGCAGGCGCGTTTTCACCCGCTCGACCATCGGGCCTTTGCTCAGTTTTTGCAGCCGCGCGGGCCAACGCACAGTCTCGAGGCCGATGGCCATGGCCTGTGGCGACACGCCCAAAGCTTGCGCGCAAGCCAGCGCCGTGCCCGCATTGACCACTTGATGGGCGCCCGCAAGCGCCGGTAAAGGCAGGTCTTGCAAGCCCTTGTCATGTTGAAACACCAAACGTCCGGCTTCTTCGTGAGTGGTAAAATCTTGTCCCGCGAGGGTGAGGGGCGCGCCTTTTCGGGCGGCGACCCCCTCGAGAAAAGCGCGCACGTCCGGCGTTTGGGGCGCGACGACCGCCGGCACCCCGGGCTTTAAAATCCCGGCTTTTTCTTCGGCGATGGATAAAATCGTATCGCCGAGGAAATCTTGATGGTCGAGGCTGATGGGCGTGATGGCGCATAATTTTGGGGTCACCACATTGGTCGCATCCAAGCGACCGCCGAGGCCAACTTCGAGGATGAGATAATCGGCCTTATGCTCGCTAAAGGCCAAAAAGGCGGCCGCTGTGGTGACTTCAAAAAACGTAATCGGGGCGCCGCCATTGGCCGCTTCGACGCGCGCCAAAACATCGGCCAAATGGGCTTCCGAAATCTGCGTGCCAGCCAGCACAATGCGCTCGTGAAAATCGACTAAATGGGGCGAATAATAGGCATGCACAGGCTTGCCATCGGCCTCGAGCATGGCGCGCAATAGCGAAGCGGTGGAACCTTTGCCATTGGTGCCTGCGATATGGATAATCGGCGGACATTTGTCTTGCGGGTGGTTGAGCGCGCTTAAAAGGCGCCACATGCGGTCGAGCGATAAGTCGATGAGGCGCGGATGCAGCGCCAGTAATTGCTCCAGTAAACGGTCACTATTGGCTTGCTTCACAAAATTACTCAGCGGCTTGCGGCGCTTTTCCTCCCATCAGCAGGTCGAGTAAATTGGCCAATGTCTCGGCCATTTTATGGCGATGAACCACCATATCGACCATGCCATGTTCCAGCAAATATTCGGCGCGTTGAAACCCTTCGGGGAGTTTTTCTTTAATCGTGTCTTGAATAACCCGCGGGCCAGCAAAGCCGATAAGTGCGCCGGGCTCAGCAATATGCACATCGCCCAACATGCCATAAGAGGCGGTCACGCCGCCCGTGGTCGGGTCGGTGAGCAGCACAATATAAGGCAGGCCCTGTTCGCGCAATTGCTGCACAATCACGGTGGTGCGCGGCATTTGCATGAGCGATAAAATCCCCTCCTGCATCCGCGCGCCGCCAGCAGCGGCCACCATAATCAGCGGCGCATTGTTTTCCAGCGCGGCCTGGCCGGCGGTCACCACGGCTTCGCCAGCCGCCATGCCCAGCGAGCCGCCCATGAAATGGAAATCTTGCACCGCAATAATACTGGTCTGTCCGCCAATGGTGCCTTTGGCGACTTTAACGGCATCTCTATCGCCGGTTTTGCTGCGCGCGTCTTTTAGCCGTTCTGCGTATTTTTTCTGGTCTTTGAATTTGAGCGGGTCATGCGGCACATCCGGCACGGCGATGAGCTCAAATGCGCCTTTGTCGAATAGCGCTTCAAAGCGCTCTGCGGCGCCGATGCGCATATGATGGTCGCAGCCTGGGCAAACTTTTTGCAAGACTTGTAAATCTTTATGGAAAATCATTTCCCCGCATTTTTTGCAGGCATCCCATAGATTATCCGGCGTGTCTTCGCGTTCGCGAAAAACGCTTGGAAAGCGCGGGCGTACGAAGTTTTTAATCCAGTTCATGGCCGTCTCCCATAAGGCAGATACTCTTGAAAACTAGCACTTATACCTTGTTTACACCCTTCGCAAGGGTCGAAGCAAGGGCTAGCACGCTTTCTACGAGGCCGGTTTTGGCGCGTCCCTCGCCATCCAAATGCGCGCTTATCACGTCCACGAGCGCCGAGCCGACCACGGCACCATCGGAAATTTCGCTCATGGCCTTGGCTTGCTCGGGGGTACGAATGCCAAAACCGACGCAAACGGGCAGGTCGGTATGGCGTTGTATTCTGGCCACATTGGCGGCGACATCTTGGGCTTGCGGCGCCGCAGAGCCAGTGATGCCGGTAATCGACACGTAATAGACAAAACCAGAGGTGTTTTTTAACACCTCGGGCAAGCGTTTATCATCGGTGGTTGGGGTGGCGAGGCGAATGAAGTTCAGCCCGCCTGCCATGGCTGGAAGACATAGCTCGGCATCTTCTTCTGGCGGCAAATCGACGACAATCAAGCCATCGACCCCCGCGGCCACCGCATCGGCGATAAACCGTTCGGCGCCATAAATATAAATCGGGTTGTAATAGCCCATCAGCACAATCGGCACTGTGTCATTGGTTTGGCGAAACGCGCGCACCATATCTAAAGTACCAGCCAAAGATTGTCCCGCCGCCAGCGCCCGCTGCGAGGCCGCCTGAATGGAGGGGCCGTCGGCCATTGGGTCGGTAAAGGGCATGCCCAGCTCAATAATATCGGCACCTGCGCCCGGCAGGCCCTCGAGTATTTTGGCCGATGTGGCTAAATCTGGGTCGCCCGCCGTGACGAAAGCAACAAAGGCTTTGCGGTTTTGGGTGCGCAGGGTTTCAAAGCAAGTTTCAAGTCGGGTCATAATTATAGCTCAACATTCAAATGTTCGGCGACGGCAAACACATCTTTATCGCCGCGTCCGCACATATTCATCACCAGCAAATGTTCGGCCGGCAACTCAGGCGCGATTTTGCTGACATGGGCCAGCGCATGGCTGGGCTCGAGCGCGGGAATAATGCCCTCCAAACGGGTGATCAATTGAAACGCTTCAAGCGCTTCTGTGTCGGTCGCCGACACATATTCGACGCGGCCTGTGTCGCGCAAATAAGCGTGCTCGGGGCCAATGCCTGGGTAATCCAATCCGGCAGAGATGGAATGGCCTTCGGTAATCTGGCCATCCTCATCTTGCAATAAATAGGTGCGATTGCCGTGCAGAACGCCGGGCACACCGCCCGCCAAAGAGGCCGCATGTTCGGGCGTATCCAGCCCATGTCCGCCCGCTTCGACGCCAATAATGCGCACGCTTGGGTCATCTAAAAACGGATGAAATAAGCCCATCGCATTGGAGCCGCCACCGATACACGCCACCAAGCTGTCGGGCAAGCGGCCTTCGCGGGCTTGCATTTGCTGTTTGGTTTCGCGGCCGATAATCGATTGGAAATCGCGCACCATAGCGGGGTAAGGATGCGGGCCAGCCACCGTGCCAATAATGTAAAATGTGTCGTGCACATTGGTGACCCAATCGCGCAAGGCTTCGTTCATGGCGTCTTTCAAGGTGCCCGCGCCAGAGGTGACGGCGCGCACATCGGCGCCCAATAATTTCATCCGAAAGACATTTGGTTTTTGCCGTTCGATATCGGTGGCACCCATAAACACCGTGCAGGGCAAGCCAAAACGCGCCGCCACGGTGGCCACGGCCACGCCGTGTTGGCCAGCGCCCGTCTCGGCGATGATGCGGGTTTTTTTCATCCGCATGGCGAGTAAAATCTGCCCCAAGCAATTGTTAATCTTATGGCTGCCTGTGTGGTTTAACTCGTCGCGCTTTAGATAAATTTTGGCGCCGCCATAATGTTGTGTCAATCGCTCGGCAAAATACAACGGGCTGGGGCGGCCAACATAATGGGTTTGCAGGTCTTCTAATTGCGCCGCAAACGCGGGGTCTTTTTGGGCGTCTTCATAGGCGGCTTCCAAATCGAGGATGAGCGGCATTAAGGTCTCGGCGACAAAGCGTCCGCCAAACAGGCCGAAGCGTCCGTTTTCATCGGGTCCGGCGCGATAGGAATTGGTTCCATTACTCATAATTTACTCTTTTCCAATTGTGTCTGCGAAGCGCACCGCTTTGACGAATTGCTCTATCTGCTGCGGGTCTTTTTCGCCCGGCGCGCTTTCGACGCCCGAAGAAATATCGACCATGGGCGCTCGGCTAATCTCGATGGCGCGCGCGACGTTTTGCGCGTTCAGCCCGCCCGCCAATAAATAAGCTTGGCTTTGGTCATAAGCGCTTATCTGCGTCCAGTCAAAGGCATCGCCATTGCCACCGGGCAAGCCGTCGGGGCTTGGTTTGGCATCGAATAAAAACCAATTGGCGACCTCGGCATAATCGCGCGCTGTGGCAAAATCATCGGCGCTCTCAATCGGCAGCGCTTTAATGATATCGCAAGCCCCGCGGCGTCTAATTTCGCTCACCCGCTCGGGGGTTTCGTGCCCATGCAATTGGATGTGGTGGGGGCTTATCGCGGCCAGCGCCATATCCACTTCATCGTCGCTCGGGTCAACCAAAAGCGCGACGCGCTGCATTTCTGGGCGGCAGCGCGAGGCAATTTGCGCGGCGCGGTCTTGGTTGAGATGGCGCGGCGAAGGTTTGTAAAACACAAACCCCGCCAGCTCCACTTCCAGCGCGTTTAACAGCTCTATATCTTCGGGCTTGGTGAGGCCGCAAATTTTAATCTTAGTGGACATTTGGCACCTTTATCCGTTCAGCTCGCTGGCGATATCGAGCGCCGCTTGGCGCGGATTGTCGGCCCCCATGATGGGTCGTCCAATCACCAGAATATCGGCACCTGCTTGCTGCGCAGCTTGGGGCGTCATCACCCGTTTTTGGTCTTGAGCGGCGCTGCCTTTTGGGCGAATGCCAGGCACCACGAGTTTGAAATCGGGGCCCAATTCGGCGCGCAAAATCTCTATTTCATGGGCCGAACAGACAACGCCATCCATGCCATTTTTCTGGGCTAAATGGGCTAGTCGCAAAACTTGGTCTTGGGCTGTGCCCGCGACGCCCATTTGAGGCAAATCGGCCTGTGAAAGACTGGTCATAAGGGTGACGCCCAACAGTTGTGGCACGCGCAGCCCTTGGTCGGCCGCTTCCTGGGCAGCATCGGCCGCCGCTTGCATCATCGCCGCGCCGCCGCTGGCATGAACATTCAGCAAAGCGGGTTGCAAGGGAGCCAAAGCGCGAACCGCGGCGGCAACCGTATTGGGAATATCGTGTAGTTTTAAGTCGAGGAAAATCGGTACCTCAAAAGCCGCCAGTTTTTGATAACCGGCTTGGCCGTGCGCGTTGAAATATTCGAGGCCAATTTTCAGTCCACCGACGGCGCCGCGGAGGCTTTCGGCCAGCGCGCAAGCGCGGCTTGTGTCGGGCGTATCGATGGCGCAGAAAATCGGATTATTCGATAATGTCGACATTGGCTTTCTCTTCCTTTGCTGGGCCCGCTATGGTTTCGCGGTGCTTGCGGTTTTCTAGCACGGGGTCTGGCTTAAGCAAAGGAGAGCTTGCCGACAAATCGACGCTCTGGGGGGCTTTTTTGGCCCTGAAAAACCGAGATTGAGAGACCCGCGCCCATCCATAACCGACCGTCAATCCCAGCGCCAAAGCGAGCAGCAGGGCGATAAATAACGGCAGCTGAAACGCGCGGCCTGCCTGGCCGGTAAGCAAAGCTAGGGGGTCGAGTGTGAGCGAGACGATTTGGCGGTTTTGCACCGCTAAAGGAAGCAGAATAAGGGCCAAGCCGATGAAAGCGAGGCGGCCGATAAATTTAGATAAGAGGGTGCGCATTACCCATCATTTTTATTCATACGGTCGCGCAATTCTTTACCGGTTTTAAAGAAGGGCGCATGTTTTTTTGCCACCGCCACAGACTCGCCGGTGCGCGGATTGCGGCCGATACGGGCTTCGCGTTTTTTGACCGAGAAGGTGCCAAAGCCGCGCAACTCGACGCGGTCGCCGCGGCCCATCGCATCGCCCACTTCATCGAGAAGTCGGTTCACAATGGCCTCAACATCGCGTTGGTACAAATGCGGGTATTTTTCCGCAATCCGCAATACAAGTTCAGATTTTATCATGGTGAGCCCTCAGCGATACGTCTTAAGTTTGCTAGGCTGCCATCCGTATTTGTCGGCGTCAAGCGTAAGCTTTTACAAAAAATAAAAAAGCGGCCCAGTTTATAAAACCGGGCCGCTCGATTTAGCTATGGAAGACGCTTATTTGTCGTCTTCGCCTTTTAGCGCTGCGCCAAGAATATCGCCCAAAGAGGCGCCAGAATCGGTGGAGCCATATTGTGCCACCGCTTCTTTTTCTTCGGCAATTTCAAGCGCCTTGATGGACAGACCCACACGACGATCGCGTTTGTCTAAATTGGTCACCATGGCGTCCAATTTGTCGCCCACGTGGAAACGCTCTGGGCGCTGGTCCTCGCGGTCGCGCGACAGGTCGGAACGACGGATAAAGGCGGCCACATCGCTTTCGCCAACAGAAACCTCAAGGCCGGCATCGGTAATCGCGGTCACTTCGCAGGTTACCGTGTCGCCACGACGCAGGCTGCCAAGGCTTTCAAACGGGTCGCCGTCGAGCTGTTTAATGCCCAGGCTGACGCGTTCTTTTTCTTGGTCGACATCCAGAACCACCGCTTCAACGGTTTCGCCTTTGGCATATTTGGCCAGGGCTTCGTCGCCAGAGGCGTTCCAATCGAGGTCAGAGATATGCACCATGCCGTCAATTTCATCGTCGAGGCCAACAAATAGACCAAACTCGGTAATGTTTTTAACTTCGCCAGAAACTTTCGTGCCGATTGGGAATTTGCCGGAGAAGTCTTCCCACGGATTTTCCATGCACTGTTTCAGACCCAAGGAGATACGACGTTTTTCGGCGTCCACTTCCAGCACCATAACTTCGACTTCTTGGCTGGTCGAAACGATTTTGCCCGGATGCACATTTTTCTTCACCCAGCTCATTTCAGAAACATGGACGAGGCCTTCAATGCCATTTTCCAGTTCCACAAAAGCACCATAATCGGTGATATTGGTGACCCGGCCGGTGACGCGCGTATTAATGGCAAAGCGGGTGACCACTTCATCCCATGGGTCGCTCTCGAGCTGTTTCATGCCCAGGCTAATGCGCTGGGTTTCCGCGTTGATTTTCACCACTTGCACACGCACAGTCTCGCCAACCGTCAGCACTTCGGACGGATGGTTGACCCGGCGCCAAGCAATATCGGTGACGTGCAATAGGCCGTCTACGCCGCCCAAATCGACGAAAGCACCATAATCGGTGATGTTTTTCACAACACCCTCGACTTGTTGACCTTCCATCAGGTTTTGCACAATCTCATTGCGGGCTTCGGCGCGTGTTTCTTCCATAATGGCACGACGCGACACCACGATGTTGCCGCGACGACGGTCCATTTTCAAAATTTGGAACGGCTGCGGTGTGTTCATCAGCGGTGTGATATCGCGCACCGGACGAATGTCCACTTGGCTGCCTGGCAAAAAGGCGGTGGCGCCGTTCAAATCGACGGTGAAACCGCCTTTGACGCGACCAAAGATAACGCCTTCGACGCGCTCATCGGCTTCGAAGTTTTTCTCGAGCGTAATCCAGCTCTCTTCGCGACGCGCTTTGTCGCGCGAGAGAACCGCTTCGCCCATCGCGTTTTCAATGCGGTCGAGGAAAACCTCAACTTCATCGCCAACCGAAATAGCGTTCGGCTGACCCGGCATGGAAAATTCACGCAAAGGCACGCGGCCTTCGGTTTTCAAACCAACATCGACAATTGCCAAATCGTTTTCAACCGCTGTCACACGGCCTCTAACAACCGTGCCTTCGAGGGGAGAGTCAGCTGAAAAGCTCTCTTCCAACATCGCAGCGAAATCATCCATGGATGGGTTTAGACCCAATTCTTTACTTGTTTCAGACACAGGGTGTGTCTCCTAGATATTGCCTTTCCCCAAGCTCAAATCTGGGGCGGACTTCCCAAGCGAAACGCGCACAAAAGCGCCTTCCAGCAAACGGGCGGTGAGTTGAAAATATGTTCCCTGATGGTTTAGATTTCAGGCGCCAACGGTTTATTTAACCGTCAACCAGCGCCAGAGCCGCAGCGAACGCTTCTTCTATAGACAAATCAGAGGTGTCTAGCAAGTGCGCATCTTCTGCTTGTTTCATCGGTGCCGTCGCGCGGTTTGTATCGCGGGCATCGCGCGCTTCCACATCCGCCAAAACACTGGCCAGCGTGAGGCGCGCATCTTGGGTCACCAGTTCTTTCCAGCGCCGCTCCGCCCGCACGTGGGCGCGCGCTGTGATGAATAGTTTTTTATCGGCGTTCGGGCAGACCACCGTGCCGATATCGCGGCCATCTAAAATAGCGCCTTGTTTGCCATCGGGCGGGGTTTGGCCGAATTGGCGCTGCGCCGCTAAAATGGCGGCGCGCACATCCGGCTCGGCCGCCACGATGGAGGCGGCAAGCCCGGTTTGCGTCGTGCGCAAAGCGCGGGCAAAATCGGGCACGGTTAATTGCGCCATATCGAGCTCGCGCGCGGCCGTCACGGCCGCGGAGGTGTCGCTCGGGTCTTGGCCATTGTTGATCACGGTTAAAGCCACCGCGCGGTAAAGCGCGCCTGTGTCGAGATAAGCATAATCAAAATGCGCGGCGAGGCGGCGCGCCAAAGTGCCTTTACCGGAAGCGGCAGGGCCATCTACAGCGATAATTTTTTTCGCCATATTAAAACCCCGCGCCCAATTGGTTCATTAAAGGGAAGAAGCTTGGAAAGCTGGTGGCAATCATGCGGGCGTCATCGATTTGCACGGGCGCATCGGCCGCTAACCCCAGGCATAAAAACGCCATGGCGATGCGGTGGTCGTGATGTGTGGCCACCAGGCCGCCGCCCGGAAGGGCGCCGCCGGTGACGCGCAAATCGCTCTCGCCGTCTTGTACGTCCACGCCATTGGCGCGCAGGCCCTGCGCGATGGCAGCTAATCTATCGCTTTCTTTCACCCGCAATTCAGCCAGGCCATGCATATGGGTGGTGCCAGCAGCGCAAGCGGCGGCAACGGCCAAAGCGGGATATTCATCAATCATGTCTGGCGCCATTTCGGCGCCCACGTCAATGCCGTGAAGCTTAGAGGCTTGCACGCGAATATCCGCCACGGCTTCGCCCGCCGCTTGGCGCGGGTTGATAAATTCAATATTGCCGCCCATTTCGCGCAACACCCGAATGAGGCCGTCGCGCTGGCGGTTCAACATAACGTTTTCTAATAGGATATCTGAGCCCGGCACGATAAGGGCCGCCACCATGGGAAAAGCGGCAGAGCTGGGGTCGCCCGGCACATGGATATCGGTGGCCTTGAGTTTGGCCGGGCCATCGAGCGCCACCACGTGATGATTGTCTTCCTTATAGCGCTCCAGAGAGGCGCCAAAGAGCTGCAGCATATTCTCGCTATGGTCGCGCGTTAAATGGGCTTCGCGCACGATGGTTTTGCCGCGTGTGTTGAGGCCAGCCAATAGGATGGCTGATTTGACCTGCGCCGAGGCCACATCGGGGGTGATGTCGGCGGGCAGAAGCGCGGCTGCGTGGACTTTCACAGGCAGGCGGTGGCCTTCGCTGGCGCTCAATTGAGCGCCCATTTTTTCCAACGGGCGCATCACGCGGCCCATCGGGCGGGCCGATAAAGAGGCATCACCCATAAATTCTGCGCTTAAGCCGGCGCCCGCAACCAAACCCATGACCAGTCGGGCGCCCGTTCCAGCATTGCCAAAATCCAGTGGGTGGGCGGGGTTTTGAAACCCCATGGGGCCGACGCCGATGACCTCATAGTGGCCGTCGGCCTGTTTTGTCACTTGGGCGCCTAGGGCCTGCATGGCCCGCAAAGTGGCCAAAACATCGTCGCCTTCTAGCAGGCCATGAATATGGGTTGTGCCCGTCGCGGCGGCGCCGAGAATGAGCGCGCGGTGCGAGATGGATTTATCGCCCGCCATGAGGGCGCGGCCCTGCAGCGGCGTGTGGGCGCGCGAAGCCGTTAAAGGAGCGGAGGCGGATGGCGTATCTTTCATTCTTGCATTTTCGCGCTTTTTGTCGTGAGCGTCAAGGTAAGCAAGCAAACCTGCGCTTTCGCTGCAAAAAAAAGCGGCATTTATCGGCTCAAAATGTCGCGATTTACCTTTTGACAGAAGCCAAACTTCATGGCACGAACAAATTGTAATTACTTGTGCCGAGGAAATTCATCATGGTTGATCCGAAACTTGGAACCAAACGCGTATGCGAAGCCTGCGAGGCTAAGTTCTACGATTTGAACAAGACCCCAGTCATTTGTCCGAAATGTAATCATAGCTTCGACCCCATGGCGGCGGCCGCGGCCAGCGTGCCGGTGCGCGAAGCCAAACCGGCAAAGCCAGCCCCCATTGAAGACGATGAAGACGAGTTGGAAGACGACGACGACGACTTGAGCTTAGATGCAATGGCCGCCACGGAATCGGATGACGATGAGGACGAGGATGAAGCCCTCGAATTTTCTGAGGAGCCCGTCCTGCTTGAAGATGACGACGAGGACGACGACGAGAGTTTCCTCGAAGAAGACGAGGATGACGACTAAGCGTCAAAATACCCAAATTGGGGGTTGATTGACACGCCGTCTTCGATTAGCTTCCGCGCAGTTTAGGGGCCATAGCTCAGTTGGGAGAGCGCTTGCATGGCATGCAAGAGGTCGGCGGTTCGATTCCGCCTGGCTCCACCAAACCCCTTCAATTGTTTACAGCTCGAGCCATCCAATGTTGGCGTCGTCGCGTTTATAAACCAAGCTTAACGCATCTTGGCTGGCGCTTTTAAACAGCACAAAATCATGGCTGCCGACTTCCAGCTGCATCACCGCCTCGCTGACGCTGAGGCGGGGAATGGTTTTATGGCTCTCGGCGATAACCACGGGCGCAAATTCGGCCGGCAATTCTTCTGTGCTTGGCGTGCCTTCGGGGGCGAATATTTTTTCCGGCGCATGGGCGACCATTTCATTGAGCCGCTTTTGGTCGGAATGGCTTTTAAGCCGCCGCTTATAGCGGCGCAATTGTTTTTCTATTTTGCCAACCGAGACATCAAAACTAGCATAAACATCGGTATCAGAACCCGACGCATGGATATAAAGACCGGTGTCTAAATGCAGCGCGCAGGCGGCTTCATATTGGTGCCCCTGTTTGGAAAAAGTGACATTTATATCGGCCTCGCGCTCAAAATATTTGCTCACGGCATCCTCGAGCCGAGCTTCGACATGGGCGCGCAGAGCCGCCCCTGTGTCCATCTGTCTTCCTGTAATATGAATGGTCATAATATCTCCTTTTCCGGTCCCATCGATTTCGTATCAATCGGTTGTCATCGACCGACTGCTTGGGCTTGGGCCACAGCAGGCGGAGACAGAAAAGGCAGGCTCACGCCTGTAAGGGGAGCCAAGGCTCCAAGTAAAAATTGTGCCTGAAATAGGGGTAAATGTCTAGTCTCGCGTCGTGCGCTGGGGCGCTAGAGCGCGAAATCTTCGCCCAAATAATGCGCCCTCGCCGCCTCATTTTCGACGATGGCTTGGGCATCGCCTTCGGCCAAAACTTCGCCATCGTGCATAATGATGGCGCGGTCGATAATGCCCAAAGTCTCGCGTACATTATGGTCGGTGATTAACACGCCGAGCCCACGGTCTTTGAGTTGCGAGACCAAATCACGAATGTCGTTAATCGCGATGGGGTCAATGCCGGCAAATGGCTCGTCGAGCAAAATGAAACTTGGGTCGCTGGCCAAGGCGCGGGCAATCTCGACGCGCCGCCGCTCGCCGCCTGAGAGCGCACCGCCAGCCGATTGGCGCACATGGGTGACAGAAAATTCTTGCAGCAGGCTCTCTAATTTATCGCGTCTGGCGTCGGCGTCGGGCTCCACCACTTCGAGGATAGACATAATATTGGCCTCGACGCTGAGCGTGCGGAAAATCGAGGCCTCTTGCGGCAGATAGCCTACGCCCATGCGGGCGCGGCGATACATCGGCAGCGTCGAGACATCTTGCCCGTCCAGCAAAACCCTGCCGCTATCGGGGCGCACCAATCCGGTAATCATATAAAAGGTGGTGGTTTTGCCAGCGCCATTGGGCCCCAAAAGGCCAATGGCTTCGCGGCGGTCGAATTGCAGCGAGACGTCTTTCACCACTTGGCGACCGCGATAAGATTTGCACAAATCGATCGCGCCAAGCCCGCCAGAGCGGATTGCGCTGGTTGGCGCCTCGAGGGTCGATGAATCTTTTGCTGCGGTCATTGGAATTCCTAAGTTCGATGTAGCGACAAGCTAGCGCGATTTAGCCGACAAGAAAAGCACCCCGCGCGCGCGACTTATTTTAGCTCGATGCGGGCGCGTCCGGGTTTTTCGTTCGTCTGGCCTAACAGACGAGCAATGCCTGTTTGCATGTCAATTTTGAGGCTGCCGCTGCTCACTTCGCCGGACGATAAATCCCCCGTTTGGCTGATTTTAACATTGCCAGAAAGCAGCAATTGATTGGCGCTTAAATCATAGGTCGCGGTGTCGGCGGTGGCGCGACGCACGCCTCCACCCGAGCCCTCACTCGAGCCCCCACCCGAGTTTAAGTCCGACAGCACCACCACATGGCCTTGCGAGACCAGCCTTTGTGCTTCGCCATCGGGCCCCATCTGCAAGTGCATAGCATCGGCTTTCATCGTCAATGGGCCTTGGGTGATATGCGCGTGACCGGAAAAATCGGCACGCCCCTTGGTTTGTTGCCAGATGATTTTATCGGCTTTGGCATCTAGCGGCGCGCTGGCATCGGTGGCAAAGCTCAATCTTTGGGCGTGGCTCGCATTTGGCGAGAGCCATAAGGCGATGACCAAAAGGGAGGCGAGATGCTTCATTTCGCGGGCTCCGAATTGGGCATGAGGCGCACATGCGCTTTTTCAAAAACATAGACTTGCGTGGCCGTATTGGCGGTGAGCGAGCGGGCTTTCACGCTGCCGCTGGGGCTTTGCATGCGGATGTTCTGCGGTGCGCTGACAATCCCTTTGGCCAAATCAGCGGTCATTTTTGGTGCCGTTAAAACCGCGCCATAGGTATCGGCCATACGCACGCCACCGGAAAATTCGGCTTGGCCATTTGGCACATCCATTTCGCCGCGCTCGGCTTGCAAAGTAAAGCCGCCCGAATGGGTGGCTTGCGCCTTGGCCGGCGGCGACACCACCAGCGACACCGTTTCTAATTGCATGCGGTTATCGAGGGTTTGCACACCGCTTTTTGCGGTCATCCGATAAGTGCGTCCATCGTCGGATAGGCTGCCTTCAAAAATTGGCTTTGAGATGGCCAATCGAGCCAATGGATTGGCAATGCCTTGGGAGGGTTTGGCGCCAAACATCTGGGATATATCGGTGGTCGCGCCAAACAATAAGCCAAGCCCTGCCACCACTGCGACGGCGGGCAGTATTCTGCGTAATCGAGCGACGCGTTTGGAATAGGTCTCGGGATTATCGGCCATAAGCCAAACTGCCCTTAATGCGCGAAAATATCAATATCTTCCCAGCCCGCCAGGTCCATCGCCGAGCGCACCAGCACGAAATCAAAACACGCTTCCGCCATTGGCCGACGGCCTTCGCGGTCGAGCATGGTCTCTAGCTTGTCTTTCAAGGCGTGCAAATGCAGCACATCGGAAGCGGCATAGTTTAACTGCGCGTCGGAAATATCGGGCGCCCCCCAATCAGAGCTTTGCTGGGCTTTCGATAGGTCGACTTGCAAAAGCTCGCGGCACAGGTCTTTCAGCCCATGGCGATCGGTATAGGTGCGGACTAATTTCGAGGCGATTTTCGTGCACCAAAGCGGCGCCGCATGAACGCCCAAATATTGCGCGATGGTGGCCAAATCGAAACGCGCAAAATGGAAAATTTTCACCAATTGGCGATCGTTCAGCACCGCCTTTAGGTTGGGCGCCTCATAAGGGTCTTTATTATGCTCGCTCTCGGGCTCGAATTGCACGATATGCACTTCGCCATCGCCTTGCGATAATTGCACCAGACACAGACGATCGCGCGAGGGCTTAAGCCCCAGGGTCTCTGTATCGACGGCAATGGAACCGGTAAAACTTAACCCGTCTGGCAGGTCGTTTTTGTGCAGGTGAATGGCCATAGTTCAAATCTCCGAAACTGATTTATATCTGGCGCTAACCTGCCATCCAAGCGCGCTTATAGCAAGCAGAAGGATGGCGCCAAGCGCCCGCGCGATGGGTTTTAAAAATAGGTAACAGGGCCTCTTCCGCTGTTGGAAAGGCGGTCAATAAAAGCTAGGGTCGGCGCATGATTCCTTTTGAAACTTTTATCCGATGACAGCGATTTCCGAGCCTGCGCTTCTCGCTTCCTTGAAGACGACTTTTGGCTATGACCATTTTCGCGAGGGGCAGCTAGAGATTGTCGAGACTTTGCTGCGCGGAGACGATGCCTTTGTGGTGATGCCCACGGGGGCTGGTAAATCTTTGTGCTATCAGCTGCCGGCCATTTTATCGGCGCGCAAAACCATTATCGTGTCGCCGCTGGTGGCCTTAATCGATGACCAAGTGGCGGCCTTGCGCCAAAACGGGGTGGCGGCCAGTAAAATTCATTCGCATCAGAGTTATGACGAAAACGCCAATCAATGGCGTCGGTTTGCTGGGCCGGGCGCGCAACTTTTATACATGAGCCCCGAGCGTTTAATGCAGCCGCGCATGTTAGAGGCGTTAAAACATCAATCCGTGGGTATGTTTGTGGTCGATGAGGCGCATTGTATTTCCAAATGGGGAGCCGCTTTTCGGCCCGAATATGAAGCGCTATCGCAATTGAAAATGCTTTTCCCCGAAGCCCAAATTGCCGCCTTTACAGCGACCGCAGATGAAGCCACGCGCCAAGACATTGTGCATAAATTATCGAACCAGAATTGTCGGGTTTTTGTCAAAGGGTTCGATCGGCCGAATTTATCACTGGCGGTTCTGGCAAAAGAAAAATGGAAAGAGCGGCTGGTAAATTTGCTAGAGCCCAAACGCGGCCAAAGCGGCATTGTCTATTGTCTGTCGCGCAAAGACACGGATGACATGGCCGCCGTTCTCTCCGCCGCGGGGTTCACGGCTTTGGCCTATCATGCGGGCAAAGACGGCGACTATCGACGCGATGCGCAAAACCGTTTCATGACCGAAGATGGGTTGATTATGGTGGCCACCATCGCCTTTGGCATGGGCATTGATAAGCCAGATATTCGCTTTGTGATTCACGCCAGTCTGCCCAGCAGTATGGAGGCGTTTTACCAAGAAATTGGCCGCGCCGGCCGCGATGGGGCGCCAGCGGAAACGATATTATTCTATTCGCTGCAAGATTTTATCAAACGGCAGAACATGATTTTTGACGGCGAGGGCGAGGGCGAATTTAAATTGCTCGAGTATAAACGCCTCGAAGCGCTCATCGGTTATTGCGAGGCGACGACCTGCCGCCGCATGTCGATTTTAACTTATTTCGATGAAGCCTCTACGCCGTGCGGCAATTGCGATAATTGCCTCGACCCGCCCGTCGTCGAAGATTATAGCGCCAAAGCGCAGGCGATTTTTGCCGCCATTCAGCAGACCGGACAATTTTTTGGCCAAGCCCATATTCTCGATGTTTTAAAGGGCGCGCAAAATGCCAAAATCCGTCAGCGCAATCATCAAGACTTAGCCTGTTTTGGCGCTTTGGCCGATGACCCCAAAGCGCATTTGCAAAGCTGGATGCGCCAGCTCATTGCCATGGGCGCGGTGCGGCCCAATTTGGCCCGATATGGCGCGCTTGAAATAACCGAGCTGGGCGCGCAAATAAGCCAAGGCGACAAGCCATTTACGGCCAAAAAGCCAAAAGCCTCGAGCGCCAGCGTGACCTCGAAATCGGGCGGCCGGGCGAAAAACACCTCGAGCTTAGAAGGGGCCGACGATAAGTTGTTTCAAGACCTCAAGGCTTTGCGGTTGGAAATTGCGCAGGAGAAAAACATTCCCGCCTATGCGGTGTTCCACGATAGCGCGCTGAAAGATTTCGCCACACTTAAGCCGCAAACCAGAGCGCAATTTGAAGAGATAAATGGCGTCGGGCCGAAAAAACTCGACCGCTATTTCGAGGCGTTTTCGCAAGCCATTGCGCTATATGTTGCGGCCCATAAAAACGGCTAGCGGGCCTTAAGCAATAAACCACTTGTCGTGGCCGTGATGTTTGGCCATATTCGCGCCCATCGTGAACCCCTCGAAGGGACCTAAGCCCCTTATGCTAGAGATTAATAATATCACCTACCGGATTGCCGGACGCACTTTGTTTGAGCAGGCGTCTTTGTCGATACCGGCTGGCCATCATGTTGGCCTCGTTGGCCCCAATGGAACGGGCAAATCGACTTTGTTCAAGCTCATCGCCGATGAATTGCAGCTTGATGGCGGCGATATCTCGATGATGTCGAACACGCAAATGGGGATGGTGCGGCAAGATATTCCAGATGATGACACTCCGCTCATCGACGTGGTTTTGGCCGCCGATACCGAGCGTGCCAGCCTGTTTGCCGAGCTGGAAACCGATATTGATGTCGAGCGCATGTCCGATATTTATATGCGCCTTGCCGATATCAACGCCTATGAAGCGCCGTCGCAGGCGGCGATTATTCTGTCGGGCTTGGGCTTTACCACCGAGCAGCAAAGCCAACCGATTAGCGATTTTTCAGGCGGTTGGAAAATGCGCGTGGCGCTGGCCGCGGCCTTGTTTCGCAAACCCAATTTGCTGCTGCTTGATGAGCCGACCAACCATTTGGATTTCGAGGCGATTGTCTGGCTAGAAACCTATCTGCAAAATTATGAACATACGTTCATCATCATCAGCCATGACCGCGAGACGCTGAATAAAGTGGTGACCCATATCGCGCATTTAGATCAGCTGAAGCTGACGCTTTATACTGGCAATTATGACCAGTTTGAAAATGCCCATGCGCAAAAGCGCCTTGGCCATCAAGCGCTATTTGATAAGCAGCAAGCGCACAAAAAGAAGATGATGGAATTTGTCGATCGCTTTGGTGCCAAAGCGAGTAAGGCCAAACAGGCGCAAAGTCGGCTGCGCGCCATCGAGCGGATGGATATGGTGGATGCGCTGATTGCCGAGCGCTCGACCTCGTTTAAATTTCCCCAGCCCGAACAAATTTCTTCGCCGATTATCACCATGGATGACGTGGATGTGGGCTATGAGGCGGGCAAGCCGATTTTGCGCAAAATTAACCTCGGTCTGGCGGGCGACGACCGGGTGGCGCTTTTGGGCGCCAATGGCAATGGCAAGTCGACTTTGGTGAAGCTGATTTCTGATAATCTGTCGGCCATGGCCGGCCAAGTAACCCGCAATAGCAACTTGCGCATTGGCTATTTCGCTCAGCATCAATCTGATGAACTGGATGACGAGACGACGCCCTATGAGGCGATGCGAAAGTCTATCGGCGAGATACCGGAAGCCAAATGCCGCGCGCTGCTGGGCAAGTTTGGGTTTGATAAAGGCAAGTCGGATACGCAAATTAGAAAACTGTCGGGCGGCGAGAAAGCGCGGCTTTTATTCTGCATCATGAGCCATGACGCACCGCATATTATGTTGTTGGATGAGCCCACCAACCATTTGGATATCGACGCGCGCCAAGCGCTCATCGAGGCTTTAAACGGCTATCCGGGGTGCGTGATTTTGGTCAGCCATGACCCGCATTTGGTAGAAGCCGTGGCAGACCGATTATATTTGGTAAGAGACGCGGGCGTGGCGCCCTATGATGGCGATTTGCAAGCCTATCGCGGGCTGATTATGGAGCAACGCCGCAAAGAGCGCGCCGATGCACGCAAGACCAAGAAAACCGAAAAAGCCAAACCCGCCGCACAGGATAATGCCGCACAAGCCGAAAAACTAGAAAGCCAATTGGCCGAATTGACCGACCAAAGAACCTGCCTAGAGACGGCCATGTCAAAACCCGACGCCATGGCCGATAGCGCGCAAATGGAAAAACTTTTGGCCGACTATGCGCATGTGGAAACGCAAATCGGGGAAACGGAAAAAGCCTGGTTCGACACCCAGAGCTAAGGTGCGACCAAAAGCGTTGCAACCGTTTTGGTCGATATATCCTCGGCCTCGCTTGAGCTGACTTTCAGGCCGAGCAATGTCATATACAAAAGGCTCTGCACGCGCGCCGAGGCGGCAGCGGGGGTCAGGCCTTGCTCCAGAATTTGCACCACTGCCATCGAACAAATTCCGGTGACAAAGGCAATGCCGCCATCTAGGGCGGGGGGACAAAAGCGACCGCTTTCGACCCCGCGATGCAAATCAGCATAAAGGCCAGCGTTGAGTGGATTGTCTTTTTCGGTCGCCCATTCATGCCCGCGCAATAAAATCGTCGCGCGTTTCGGGTCGTTTAGGGCCAGGGCGATAAATAGGCACATGCCGCGGACGAGGCGCTCCGCCGGGTCGTCAATTTTACGATTGATGGCGCCGACACGGGTTTCCATTTCCACGCGAATTTGACGGGCGATAAGTTCGGCAAATTTCTGCTTATCGTCGAAATGATTGAAGAAGGTCCCCTTGGCCACGCGCGCCGCCTGCACCAATTCGTCGATGCTAATGGCATCAATGGACCGCGTTGCCAGCAAATCGACGCCTGCCGTGAGCAGGGCATTGCGGGTTTTCAAACTGCGTTTGGAAGGGGGGGGTATTTCGACCATGAACTTAAACTCAAATTTATAAATTGACTATTTAGTCAATTTACGATTTATTGACCATCTTGTCAATTTATCACTTCGTCACTTTGTCACTGTTTGAAGGGGAGCTGTAAATGAGCGTTCTAAAAATTGAAGACATATCGCACGTGCGCTTTCGCGCGCCAGATTTATCGGTCATGCAAGAGTTTCTTGAAGCCTTCGGGTTACAGCTTGCCGCGCGCGATGAAACCCATTTGATTATGCGCGCCCAAGGCGCGGCGCCTTTTGTGCATGCCACCGAAAAGGGCGAGGCCGGATTTGCCGCGCTTGGCTTGCGGGCGGCAAATGGCGAAGATTTACAAAAACTGGCCGATGCCGAGGGCGTGGCGGTCGAGCCATTTGACATGCCCGGCGGCGGGCAGGTGGTGCGCCTGACCGACCCGGACGGGCGGCTGGTGGAAGTGGTGGCAGAACAAGAAAGGCTGGCGCCCCTGCCTGTGGAGGCGCGCCCGCACGTCAATACTGGCCTGTCGCATCCACGCCAAAGCGAGACTGTCCGCATTGCGGCGGGTCCGGCCACGGTGATGCGGCTGGGCCATGTGGTGCTGGATGTCAGCGATTTTCGGTTGGTCGAAGACTGGTATAAACAGCGCTTTGGCTTTATCACCTCCGATGAGATTGAATTGGCACCGGACCAACCCATGGGCGCCTTTTTGCGCTGCGATTTGGGCCATCGCCCCACCGACCACCATAGTTTGTTTTTGCTGCAAGCGCTGGACACCCCGGGCTTTAATCATGCCGCTTTCGAAGTGCTGGACATCAATGAAATCATGCGCGGGCATGAGCATTTGAAAGCGCAAGGGCGCGATGCCAGTTGGGGCATTGGCCGCCATATTCTGGGCAGCCAGATTTTTGATTATTGGCGCGACCCTTGGGGGCACGAGCTGGAACATTGGACGGATGGCGATTTATTCACCGCCGCCGACGGCTCGAATAAGGCCAGTGTGGATGACCTGCTGGCCGTGCAATGGGGCATGTTGCACCCTCTGGTCGCGGCAACACAAGAAAAGGAATAAGCTATGAAACTAGCAAGATATAAAACCGCCGAGGGCATTCATTTTGGTTTGGTTCGCGACGACCGCATCTATCGGTTGGCCTATGATGGGTCGGCGCAAGAGCTGATTGCCGATTGGCAGGCCAACCAATCCGCCTGCGCAAAAGCCTTGCAAGGCGATGGGCAGGCGTTAAGCGACGTGGCCTTGCTGGCGCCAGTGCCGCGCCCGGGCAAAATATTCGCGATCGGTCTTAATTTCGCAGACCATATTGAAGAATCGGGCATGGAAACGCCGAGCGAGCAAATCTGGTTCACCAAAGCCGTCACTTCCGTCAACGGTCCGTTTGACCCTATTGTCATTCCAAAAATATCCCAAACCGTCGATTATGAGGTGGAGATGGTTGCGGTGATTGGCAAGCAAGGCAAAAACCTTTCCGAAACAGAGGTTGCCGATTATATTTTCGGCTATTGTGTCGGCAATGATGTCACCGAGCGTTTTTGGCAACATCGCACGCCGCAATGGTCGCTGGGCAAAAGCTTCGACACCCATGCCCCCATCGGGCCATGGATTACCACAGCCGATGAAATCGCTGACCCGCATGCTTTAGACCTTACTTGCTCGGTCAATGGCGAGCTGCGCCAAAGCTCGAACACCAAGCATTTGGTGTTCAATATTTGGCAGCAAATTTCCCAGCTCAGCCAAGCCATGACGCTAGAGCCGGGCGATTTGATTTTCACCGGCACGCCAGGCGGCGTTGGCGCAGCCATGGATCCGATGGTTTTCTTGCAAGAGGGCGATGTGCTGGTTACCGAGATTGAAAAATTGGGCCGCCTCGAAGGCCGCCTGGTGAATGAGGGCTAACCCCTATGACTTCGATGACACCCCCTCAAGTTGACGTTTTGATTGTTGGCGGCGGTCCGGTTGGTGTGACGGGTGCCATACTATTGGCCAAGCAAGGGCTGAAGGTTCTGGTGGCGGAGCGCGAACCCGGCATTTACCCGCTGCCGCGCGCGGCCCATATCGACCATGAAGCGATGCGCATCTTTCAGGCCGCCGGCATTGCCGATGCTTTATTGGCCACCACCCGCGAAGCCAAACGCTATGATTTTTTAAACGCCGCGGGCGATGTGTTGATGCGCCTAGAGACCGGCGCCGGCGATACGCTATCGGGATGGCCGGCGTCGAATATGATTCATCAACCCTCCCTAGAACAGCTATTGAACGATGCCATTGCTGCCAGCCCGACGGCTGACTTTCGGCGGCTATGGGGGCTGGTCGATTTTGCCGTCGATGACGCCGGCGTCACCGCGCATTTTGAGACCCCCGAAGGCCGCCAAGAAATACAGACCAAATATTTACTGGGTTGCGACGGCGCCAATAGCACGGTGCGAAGCTTAGCCGATATCCAACAGGATGATTTGGGCTTTAACGAGTCGTGGCTGGTTATCGATACAATCGTCAAACAAGAGAGCGCTCTGCCCGATTGCAATTTGCAAATCTGCGATCCGGCGCGGCCGACCACGTGCGTCATGATGGGCAATGGGCGCCATCGCTGGGAGTTTATGCTGCTGCCCGGAGAGACGCCCGAGGCGATGCAAAAACCGGAAACCATTCAGACCCTGATGGCGCCCTGGGAGGTGGAGGGGGCGGTCGAGGTGGAGCGCACGGCGGTCTATCGTTTCGGGGCGACGCTGGCGAAAAATTGGCGACAGGGCCGCGTCTTATTGGCCGGCGATGCGGCTCATTTAATGCCGCCATTTGCTGGCCAAGGCCTGTGTTCCGGCTTGCGCGACGTCGATAATTTGGCCTGGAAGCTGGCGATGATTGTGCAACACGGGGCCGATGAGGCTTTGCTCGATAGCTATCAAAGCGAGCGCGAACCGCATGTGCGTGCGGTTATCGATTTGGCCATTATGATGGGGCAAATGGTGTGCGTTAGCGACCCGGAAGCGGCGGCGGCGCGCGATGCCGATTTGATGGCACAACGCAAGCAAAACGGCGATGCCAGCGGTGCCATGGCCTTCCCGCCTTTATTGGCAGGCACGATTTTAGAAGGCAGCCCGCAGGCTGGAATGCTGTTTCCGCAAGTCGAAAGGCTAGACGATGTGCTGAGCCGGGCAGCTTATCTTATCTCCAAGACGGATGTGTCGGGGGCGCTGCCGATCGATTATCTGACGCTGGAGGATGCGCGTCTGAAACCGGTGCGGTCTGTTATCGAAACCTGGCTCGATGTGCATCAGGTGGAGGCTGTGCTGGTGCGCGGCGATAGATATATTTTTGGCACGGGGGAGGGCGCGCCCTTGGCCGCCGCCTTTGGCCGCGCCGTCGGGGTCGCGTCTTAAAATGGCTTGGTGGCTTGCCCTCATCGGATGTCTCGCCTTGCTGGTACTGGTCTATCTGGGCGAAAAGCGCCAGCGTCGCACGCGGCCAGTAAAGGGCGGCAAACAAAACGGCGTTCACTTGCCCTATCAAAAAGACCTCGAGCTTTATGCCAATCCGTTTTCGCATTGCTCGCGCAAGGTTACCTTGGCGATGGAAGAATATGAGCTCGATTATGCCTATCACAAGGTTCATCTCATCGAGACCGGCTGGTATGAAACCATTAGCCGGGCCTTTCTGGCGGTGAACCCGTCCGGCCTCGTGCCGGTTTTAGTGCATCGCGGCACGCCGATTTTTGAATCCGATGATATTCTCCTGTACCTCGACACATTGACCGATAAGCCAAGCGTTGTGCCGGAGGATGCGGCGGCGCAAAAAGCAATGGCGCATTGGATTTCTTTTTGCGCGATTTCTAGCCAAGACCCGATGGCGCGGATGGACAGCCAGGCGGGCGCGTGCATTCCAGCCCTTACCCTGCCGCTTTTTGCGACGATGATTCACGATATTAAAATCCGTCATATTCTTATCGGGTTTTTATTTCATCCCGACAAACGCCGCCCGTTGTTTTTCTTATCTGCCAAATTGCTTGGCTTGGGCGGCATTTTAAAACGCGGGCCAGCCAGTGCCATGATACGAGCAGGGCGCGACGCCATGCTGGGCCATATGAAAACCATGAATGCCGCTTTAGAAGCAAGCGGCGGGCCATGGATTTTGGGCGCGCGTTTCAGCCTCGCGGATATTTCAATGGCCTCGATATATTTGCGGCTCGATGAGACCGGATGGCTGGATTGGTTTGCCCGCCAAGCCGATTTGGACGCGCTCGTGGCGCATTACACGCGACTAAAAGCCCGACCGAGTTGGCAAAGAGCGATTGACGACAGGCAGTTGGAGATAATCAAAAGCGGTCGCCAGCGCCTGTTGAGCACGGTTGAAAAATCACCGGCCATTCGCAAAAACCTATACGGCCAGTAAATCTGTTTGCTGTGCGGTCAAGATATTTTGACGCTTCGGTATCCTGCCGAGAGCTGTCAGATAAAAACCAGATCATTAATCAGCGACTGCAATTGCTCGCGATCGCCGATTTGGGGTGCGCCGCGCAAGATTTTCACCTCCGCACCATAAGAAAAGGCCGCCCCAACAATGCCGATAATGGCGTAATAGAGCAAAACCGGGTCGGTGTTTCGCACGACACCCTCGCGCTGACCCTCTTGTATCGCGGCCTGAGTGGCTTCGAAATAGGGCCGCACATGGGTTTCCAAAAGCCATTCGTGGCGCGCTGACGGCGCCCAGCTTTCATGTGTCATCAGGGCAAATAGGGCCGGCTCTCGGGCAGAGAATTCGATAAAGCCGCTTATGAAACCGTCCAGTTTTTCGCGCGTTGAGAGCTCGGGGGCCGCGTCATCAAGCGGATAGGTTTGCCCAATTTGTGCAAATACGGCGTCCATGACGGCGCGCCATAAAGCCTCTTTGGTTTCGAAATGATAACGCAAAAGCCCCTGCGCGGTGCCGGCGGCGGTTGCGATTTCACGCGTTGAGGTGCCCAAAAAGCCGCGTTCCGCAAAACATGCCTGCGCCGCTCGCAAAATGCGACGCCGTGTTTTTGTGCCAGCTTTGTCAGCTATATTCATGGGTTTTTCTTACCATAATTTCCTTGCCTAGGAAGCACTAGCATGACACAATTTGTTCAATTGAACAGTTTTTATTGGAGGGGACATTTCATGCTGAGGGAAATCCATCGGGTTACTGATTTACACTGCTATCGCTACAAGCCGGAGACGGCTGATTACGCCATTGTGATTTCGCACGGGCTGGCCGGACATGGCGGCATTTATGATGTGTTCTGCGAACACCATGGCGCCAAAAACGTGGATATTTGGAGCTATGATGCGCCGGGGCACGGCCAATCGACACCCAATCGACCGCGCGGCCAATGGACTATGGACGAATGGGCACAAGGCGGGCGCGACATTGCCAAACATGTCAAGCAAGAGACTGGCCTGCCGGTTTTCCTTCTGGGCTCGAGCCTTGGGGTTGCCGCGGCAATTTCCGCAGCCGATAGCCCCGATGTCACAGGCGTTATCTGCATGGGTTCAGCGGCGGTGCCGGGCAGCCCGCTGTTGGCTGGCGTTGGTAAAGTCTGGCGCACCGATGAGGTCAAGCAATTGCTGCAAGGCCTTGGCCGCGCCGCCAAATTGGATATCGCCGCCTTTTTCGATTTCGACGAGGATTACGGTTGGAAAGGCGCTTTGGACCAAAAGAAACTCGATGCGAATAATAGCTGGAGCTATGATTTAGCAAGCTGGGCGTCGCTGTTTCAATATGACCCGCCGGTTATGCCGCAAGACAACACCAAGCCTGTGTTTTACGCCTCCGGCGAAAAAGACCCGAATTTTCCACCCGAGCTCATAAAAATGACCGCCGAGTCAATTGGCGGCCCTGTCGAGGTGAAAGTTTTTGACGATGCGAGTCACCAACTCATGCTGTTCCACACAGCCGATTATTCTAAAGCGGTTGATGCGTTCTGCCGCAAACATATTTAACCGCTTCTTTTGGGAGGAAAGAAAATGACACAAATCAAACCGAACCGACTGCACCATCTGGCTTTTTCGACCGGTAATATGAAGCAGCAAATCGAGTTTTTTACCGATGTGCTGGGGATGGAACTGGTGGCTTTATATTGGATGCACGGCGTCGAAGGCGCCATGCACGGCTTTTTGCGCCTCGATGAAACCGAAAGCGTGGCCTTTGTGGCGACGCCGCAAAACAAAGAAATTGACCCGGTGATTGGTGTCAGCCATGCAGGTAATCCGGGCGAAAGCTCGGCCCCTGGCACGTTGCAACATCTGGCGTTGAACGTCGATACCCAAGAACAGCTGCTGAATATGCGCGACCGCATTCGCTCGCGCGGCGTTCCGGTCATGGGGCCGGTGCATCACGGCTTATGTTCCTCGATTTATTTTGCCGGACCGGAAAACATGGCGCTGGAAATTGCGACCTCGGGCGGCGTGCCGCACCCGATGCACGGCAGAACATGGATTGATAAGGAAGTGGTTGAATTATGCGGGATTTCAGAAGATGAGCTGGCAGGCTATTTAAAGCCGGCTCTCTATGAAGGCGAAAACGGGGCCGTCGCGCAACCCGCATTTGACCCGGATAAGCCGCACCAAATCTATCCCGAAGAAGTCTATCAGATGATGCTGGCCACGCCCGATGAGGTGGTGACACAGATGGGCAGCGAGACCGAGCCGCCAAACGCTTAGCCTGGCTGTCCGGACCGCTCCAGCATTCGGATGGAAATTGCGAAAAGTCATTGCGAAATCGAGCAGGCTCGCCCGCTCACTTTGACCTCTTTGGGTGCTCGAAGAGACTGTGAAACATCAAGCCGAGAAGGCTTTTGAGATGTTGGATGCGCATCTTGTTGGAAGGTGGCTCCTTCAGACGGTTCACGGCTGCGGATATTTCGTTGCTAACAGCCTGTTTCTGGCGAACAGGCTTTGCCGACGGCCCTTGCCAAATCGCGTGCAGGCTTATCAGATTTTCGATTCACGCGAGGAAAGCGTCATCAAAATCATGATGAGCGTTCCCTAGCTCATGATTTAGGCGCCTCAAGCAGAACCGTCATAAGCCTGCCGCGCCGCGTCAATATTCTCGCGGTTGTGCAAGGCCCAATTCCCCAAAGCGGTGACCGGCTCGCGAAAGGATTCACCCATTGCGGTGAGTTTATATTCCACTTTGGGCGGAATTGTCGGGTATTGAGTCCTGTTCACAAGGCCATCGCGTTGCAATTCCTTGAGCGTCAAACTGAGCATGCGTTGCGAGATACCGAGATTTCGTTTGATTTCGTTAAAGCGCATGGTTCCATATTGCGACAGGGATATAACCACAAGGACGCTCCAGCGGTCGCCGACGCGCGAGAGAACTTCATTGATGCGATTGCAATCGGGGCACTTTGTATTGTGAGTCTTGTCCAGCATAGTGGTTCCTTATTTGTAACCGAGGGTCATATATGTGCCCTCTTGCAGCCGCTAATGGTTCCGTTTAGTTATATAGTTCCTATTATATACCGCAATTCTTCGCCTTGACAATGAAACGGGGACCCATGACTGAAAAAACATTTACCGAGCTTTTGAACTGGCGTTATGCCACCAAAAAAATGGACGCCGATAAAGCCGTCCCGCAAGACAAACTTGACGCCATCATTGAAGCGGTGCGTATGGCTCCGACTTCAAGCGGCACGCAACCATTTGAGCTGATCGTCGTTTCAAACTCCGACCTGCGCGCAAAGATTGCCGAAGCTGCCGGCGGGCAAACCCCCATTACCGATGGCTCGCATGTTTTGGTCTTTGCCGCCTGGGACAATTACACGGAAGAGCGCATAGACGAGGTGCTTCAGCTCAATGTGGCATCGCGCGGTGACCTGCCGCTGATTCACGATTATTACAATAATTTGAAGACCAATTACGTGCCACGCGATGCGGAGGTGAACTATGCTCACGCGGCGCGCCAAGCCTATATCGCCCTCGGTTTTGCCATGCTCGCCGCGGCCGACCAAGAAGTCGACAGCACGCCGATGGAAGGCTTTGACCCGGACGCGGTGGACGCCATTCTTGACCTGAGAAAGCGGGGTCTGCGCTCCGTAGTATTGTTGCCGCTCGGCTATCGAGAAGAAGGCGCAGACTGGCTTTTGCCAATGCCTAAAGTGCGTAAATCGCGCGACACGATTGTGACCGAAATCAATTAAGCTGAGGTATCGAAAATGAGTTTTCTGAGAAATCTGTTCAAAGCCGCGCCTACGCCAACAGCTGAGGGTGCCTTCCAGCCGTCGCCACTGGCGCTGAAACTCGCAACCTCGCCCAAGACAGATTATGATGGCGGGGAATACACCCAGCCATACGCTGGCGGCGACAAGCGCGTGTTGATGGTCTGCACGCAGGAACAACATATGACCATGGCCAATGGCCAGAAGTTCTCTACCGGCAATCATCCGGTTGAGATGGGTCTGCCAATGTTGCATTTGCTGTCCGCAGGGTTTGAAATCGATATCATCACCCCCACTGGGGCGCCTGTGATAATTGAGGATTGGGCCATGCCGCATGGGGATGAAGCGGTTATGAAACTCTATCAAGACTATGCCGCAGCTTTCACTAAGCCAGGCAGTCTCGATGATTTTGTTGCCAATGAAATGGCCCAGAATACGACATATTGTGCTGTCTTCTTGCCGGGGGGTCACGGCGCAATGCTGGGTCTGCCAGAAAATAAAAGCCTAGGAAAGCTGCTGCGCTGGGCGCATGAGCGGCAGTTGCTTACTTTGGCAATATGCCACGGGCCCGCGGCCTTGCTGGCGGCTAAGGATGGCGGGTCATTTATCTATGACGGCTATAAGATAGCTGCTTTTCCAGACTCGGTTGATAAGCAGACGCCGATGATTGGCTACATGCCGGGGCATATGCCATGGATGTTTGGCGAGAAACTGAAACAGCTGGGTATGGAAATTATTAACTCAAAAGCCGATGCCACTTGTTGTGTCGACAGGCGTCTTATCTCTGGTGCCAGCCCGAAAGCAGCCAATGCCTTTGGAAGGCGCGCGGCAGAAACCCTATTGGAGGATTTGCGTTAGCGCAGCGGATCGGAAAATGACTTCGGCCGCTTCCATGCGCGATGACGACGCCTTGTCGCATGGTTAGCTATGCCGCATCTGGTCTGCCACCTCGTCTAGCAAGAAAAGACCCAAGTTCCGGGTCGCACGGTCCGTGAAACAAGGTGCTTGGGCCGACGATAGGCAAGCCAGAGTAGAGGCCGCTGTTCATAGTGGCGAAAGGGCGGCAAAGAATTTGCTCCGATATCGGGCGCGGGAATTTTCTAAAAATCACTATTCTTGTTAGGCCCCATTCTTTGTAGGAAAGAGGCGAATTTTTACACAAAACTGCAATAACAGTATTTTATACAGGAATGATGAGAAATATTCTTATTTTGTGCACGGGCAATAGTTGCCGGTCGGTTTTGGCCGAGGCCTATATCAATCATATAAGCCACGAATGGCAGGCCTTTTCGGCAGGCTCGCAGCCGACCGGAGAGGTGCATCCTTTAGCTATAGAAACATTAACGTCGTTGGCAATTGACGCAAGCTATGCGAAGTCGAAAAACTGGCATGAATTTGCCGGCGCCGATGCCCCAGTTATGGACGTGATTGTGACGGTTTGCGACAGTGCCGCTAATGAAACCTGTCCCGTTTGGCCGGGTCATCCGACCCCTTATCATTGGCCGTTTCCCGACCCAGCGAAATTTTCAGGCTCAGATGAAGATACCCGCGCCCATTTCCGCGAGGTGTTCGCCATGATAAAAAAGCGGATAGATAATTTTTTGACAAATAAAGGATGATGATGGCAAGGAAATTGGCGGCGGAAGCCTTGGGCACACTTCTTTTGGTTTGCACGGTGGTCGGCTCGGGCATCATGGCAGTCAATTTGGCGGGGGGAAATGACGCCGTCGCACTGCTCGGCAATACGATTGCCACGGGCGCCATTCTTTATGTTCTGATCACTATTTTCGGTCCGGTTTCGGGCGCTCATTTCAATCCCGCCGTTTCCATGGTTTTCCGCTTGAGGGGTGAACTCAGTAACAATGATTTTTTGGCTTATGTTGGGGCGCAGCTTATTGGCGGCTTGCTCGGCACAGCCCTGGCACACGCCATGTTTGAATTGGCCTTACTCACCCCATCGGTCAATATCCGCACCGGCCACGGTCAGTTCCTAGCGGAAACGGTCGCCACTTTCGGCTTGGTGATGACCATTTTGGGCGGCTTGAAGTATCGGGCTGAGGCGGTACCAATGTTGGTCGGGCTTTACATTACCGCCGGCTATTGGTTCACCGCTTCGACAAGTTTTGCCAATCCCGCTGTTACCCTGGCGCGCGGCTTTACCGACAGCTTCTCCGGCATTCGGCCGGCCGATATGCCACTTTTTTGGTTGGCCCAATTTATTGGCGCTGTCTTAGCCCTCATCGCAATGCGCGCCGTTTTGGGGGAGGATGAGCCGTCATAAAATCCGAATGGACGCTTCGCCGCTTGGTCAGATAGGTCGCATTTTGGTCTACCATCTGGTCTACAATAGAAACCATGATTTATGCGCCTCAAGCAAATAGGCTTGAAGATACATGGCTTGGGCCGTGAAACACGGCGCTTGAAATTTGAAAATGGTGCCCAGGAGATGGGTTGGCAGACCCGCTCGTAAAAGCGACGCCAACCGAGCTAAGCCGGTATCGTCAGCCAAGTGGCTATAGGTACCCAGCCAAATGGCTATATATATTCAGCCAAATGGCTGTGTAGATTAACGATGGCTTTCTCAAAATACCCAAAGGTTAAATGCTCATTGGCAGGGCCATGCACGGTTTCTTGAATGGCGCACGCGGCCGCAATATCTTCATCCAATCCTGTGGTGGTCACAAAATCCGCGTCGCGGTTGGCGTCTTCGAGCGAAATCTCATGCCCTGGCGTTTGGCGATTGACCACCAAATAAGACACAATCCGCGTGCGCCCAGGCGACACGGGCTCCATGATCGATAAACTGGTGTGCTTGGAGAGAACCGAAACACTGGTGTTGGGAAACAGGTGATATAGCGACGTCATAGATCCATTGAGATGGCGTTCGCCAGGCGCAACATCGCGCAGTTTTTCCATCCGGCGGAACGGAAAAATAATCCGTGAATTGGC